>LIHK01000008.1 GCA_001399795.1 Candidatus Bathyarchaeota archaeon BA2
GCTTACGCGCATATACTCAGTAGGCGGTGTTGGAGCAAAAATGCATAGGGTTCCGCCTTTTCGGCAGACACCCATCCCTTCTAACAAAGCTTTAACGTTCGGCACAGTGACGATAACTATGTCCGCCCCCATTCCGTCTGTGACCTCTCTCACCTTCTCAGCTAAACTATCGCTCTGGGGATTTATCGCCAAGTCTGCTCCAAATCGCTTCGCCACTTCCAGCCTATATTTGACTAAATCGCTGACGATGATTTGGCTTGCTCCAAGGCTTCTTGAAAACATGGCGTGGATGATTCCAGATGGACCAGCGCCCATGATGACCACTGTGTCTCCGGGTTGAACTTTACATTTTGTCAGCGCCCTCAGGCAGCATGCAACTGGCTCAATGAGGGTGGCTTCTTTAAAAGAAACATGGTCCGGAATTTTCAGAGTGTCTGTCTGCAAGTTTGGGGCTGGCACCTTAAAGTGTTCAGCGAAGCCTCCGGGGTGTATGTGCGTCTGTCCAAATTTTTCGCACATGGTGTAGTCTCCTCGGAGGCAATGGTGACAGGTGAGGCATGCAACGTGATGGTGAACAAAAACTCGTTCTCCAACCTTGAAACCCTCGACTTTCTCTCCCACCTCAACGATGACACCGGAAGGCTCGTGGCCAAGAACCAAGGGAGCCCTGTTTTTTAAGTACCATTCCATGAGGTCTGATCCGCATATTCCACAGGCTTTCATTTCCACAAGGATTTCGTCTGGTCTGATCTTCGGTTTTGGCATTTTCTCGATTCTTACATCGTCAAGGCTGTAGTAGACAGCGGCTTTCATTCTGTTTCGATCGTGTTTCTGCATCGTTGGCACTTAAGGCTTTCTTCGTCGGTTGACAAGCCCAGAAACTTATCTACACGTTCAGAGTATAGATTGAACCTGTGGGAGGAGCGAGCAACGTACGTAACAAAGGTTGAGAAGGTGAGGGAATACAAGGTTACCGAACAGGGGGCATACAGAGTCAAAGTCAAGTATCTACTTCATAAGGGTGTGGGCGCGGAGAGGCTTCAGCTTCGACTCTTCACCATAGATGTTGGAGGCTACACTCCGCTAGAGAGGCACGCCCACGAACACGAGGTTTTCGTTCTTAGAGGAAGGGTTCTAGTTAGGGGAGGAGACAAAGAAGTCGTGGCAAGTCCTAGAGATGTAATGTTCATACCCTCCTACGAGGAGCATCAATTCAGGAATGTTGGCGATGAACCAGTTGAATTTTTATGCACGAAAGAAACTGGTGGAATCCCAGAGATTTCAAAGAAGGGTGACTAGGCTAGAAGCGTTTCTGGGCTTTCCAAATTTTGCTTCACTTTTTGTAGGAATTCTGCGGCTTGAGCTCCGTCCACCACTCTATGGTCAAAGGTTAAACTCAGCTGAATTATGGACCTAACCACCATTTGCTCTTCCACTACCATCGGCTTTTCCGCAACTCTTCCAACTCCAAGTATCGCTGTTTGGGGAGGGTTAATTATGGGCGTGAAAACGTCTACTCCATACATGCCGAGGTTTGTGATGGTGAAGGTTCCACCAGTCAACTCTTCTTTTGTGAGCCTACTCTGCTTCGCCTTCTCCACGAGCCCCTTCAAGGTGGAGGAGATTTTTGTGAGCGATTTTTCGTTGGCGTTGCGTACCACTGGAACAATGAGCCCCATCTCTGTGGCGACGGCGACTCCTATGTTGACATTGGCAAAAATTTTGATTTGCTCCTTTTCCAACGTTGAGTTTATGATGGGATGTTCCGTCAGGGCCTTCGCCACTGCTTTCACCAGCATGTCTGTGTAGGACACGTTAACCCTCCCACGGAGTTCGGCTGCGTTGGACATATCCACCTCCATGGTGATTGTACTCTGTGGGGCTGTTCGGGCGCTAAGGGAAACGCGCTCCGCAGCCGTCTTTCTTATTCCAGTTAAAGGTATAACCTCTCGCACTCGTGGCATTATCTTCAGTTCTTCAATGAGCCTCCTCACATCCTCCTCGACTATTCTTCCGCCAGGACCGCTTCCACGAATCTGGGTGAGGTCAATACCATGCTCCCCAGCTAATCTTTTAGCCGCCGGAGAGGCTATGATACGCCTTTCTACTCTCTCCTCAACTTTCCTTTCAGGAACAGCTACCGCTTTCCCGGCTTCTACCGCGGGCGGTGCGACGGCAACCTCGATTTCTGGAAGCTCTTCATCGAGGGCGGTTATGATGGCAAGCGTTCCGGCGACTGGCACATCCGTTCCTTCTTCCGCCAAAATTTTGCGGAGAACTCCGGAAGCTGGGGCTTCAACTTCGTAGGTCGCTTTTTCGGAGAGCACTTCGACTAGAGGTTCTCCCTTCTCCACCATGTCGCCTTCTTTTTTGAACCATTGAACCACTGTTCCCTCTTTCATGGTTAAGCTGAGCCTAGGCATCAAGATTCTTGTTACCAAATTCAAGCACCCATTAGTTTCGAAACCAAGATGGTGTTCAGCTAATAAACGATTTCCTTCACTGCTTTAACTATGCTCTTTTCGTTAGGTATGACAAATTGCTCTAGGGGCGGGCTGAAGGGTATAGGCGTGTCCGGCTCCGCCACTCGCTTGATAGGGGCATCCAGATAATCCAGCGCCTCCTCAGCAACAACAGCTGCGATTTCTGCACTTACACCCGCTGTCTTGCAGTTCTCTGTAACAATGGCTATGCGACCAGTCTTCTTAACAGAATCTACGATTGCTTGCTTATCTAGGGGAACAAGCGTTCGTGGATCAACAACCTCTACGTCGATTCCCTCTTTAGTGAGCATCTCAGCCGCGGAAAGCGCCTTGTGAACCATGTATAAAGTGGCGACTATCGTAACGTCTTTTCCTTCTCTTTTAATGTCTGCCACACCAAACGGAATCGTATACTCTTCTTCAGGAACCTCTCCTTCAACGGGATAAAGGAGTTTATGTTCAAAGAACATCACTGGATCGTCGTCTCTTATTGCTGTTTTCAGCAAGCCTTTGGCATCGTAGGGAGTCGAAGGCATGGCGATTTTCAATCCGGGAACGTGCATAAACCAAGCTTCAAGACTTTGGGAGTGATGTGACGCTATGTTGACTCCCGCGCCGAAAGGCATTCTGATTACAACTGGCACCTTGGCTTGACCGCCAAACATGTACCTCATCTTTGCTACTTGATTTGCTATCTGGTCCATGGCTAAGGCTGAGAGGTCTCCGAACATGATTTCAGCTATCGGTCTCATGCCCGTTATCGCTGCGCCAGCGGCGACTCCTATGATGGCGGATTCGGAGATGGGTGTGTCTCGAACCCGCTCGTCTCCAAACTCTTCTGCAAGTCCCTTCGTAACTTTGAAGGCTCCATTCCAGTATCGTCCAACGTCTTCTCCTAACAAGAACACGGTTTTGTCTCGAAGCATTTCCTCCCGCAAAGCCTCGCGAAGCGCGTCTCGATAGGTTATTCGCCTCATTTTTAACACTCGCCTCTAAGCGTACACTTCCTCCAATGCTTCTTCAGGTTCTGGATAAGGGCTATCCATGGCAAATTTTGTGGCCTTTTCCGCGGCGGCGATGACATCCTGTTCGATTTTGTCGGCTTCTTTCTCGGTTAAGACTTCTGTTTCGACAAGCTTTGCCTTAAATCTTAGAACCGGGTCTTTCTTAAGCCACTCTTCAACCTCTTCTTTTGGCCTGTAGGTTGCTGGGTCAAACCTTGAATGCCCCTTATGTCTGTACGTTTTGCACTCCATTAACGTTGGACCCTTACCTTCCCTCGCCCGCTTAATCGCCTCGCGCGCCGCCTCACACACCGCAAGCACATCGTTTCCGTCCACAGAAACTCCTGGAATGCCGTAGGCTACAGCTCTATCAGCAACATTTTCGATCAGCATGACTCTTGACTGGCGGGTGCCCATAGCATACAGGTTGTTTTCGCAAACAAAAACCACCGGGAGCGTCCAGATGGCTGCCATGTTAATTCCTTCGTGAAAGGTTCCTTGATTTGAGGCCCCCTCACCGAAGAAGCAGGCTACAACTTGGTCGGTTCCCCTAAGTTTAATCGACAACCCCGCACCAGAGGCTATGGGAATTCCGGCGCCCACAACAGCGGTTGCACCAAGCATGCCTACGCTGAAATCGGCGATGTGCATAGAGCCGCCTTTGCCCTTGCAGTAGCCCGTCTTCTTGCCCAGTATCTCTGCCATAGTTCTTTCGAGTTGGGCGCCCTTCGCTATGCAGTGGCCGTGTCCGCGGTGGGTACTCGTTATGTAGTCGTCCCTTCTAAGGTTGGAGCACACGCCGACAGCCACGGCCTCTTGCCCAGCGTAGAGGTGGAGGGTTCCTGGAACAAGGTTTTGACCATACAATTCAAAGGCTTTCTCTTCAAAATGCCTAATTTCCAGCATCTTTCTGTACATTTCAATCATTTTCTCTTTTTTTAACTTCAATTAGTCATCCCTCTTGAAAATGTATGGGTTTCCCTCTGATATTTGATGTCGTTACACTAGGGGGTTGTGTTGCAAATGTCCTATTTTTTGTTTGCTACAGTCCAAGTTTCTTTGCGTCATGGCTCGAAGGGTTTGTAAGTGCTGTTGTTCTGATGTTGCAACGGAGCAGCTGTATTTGGCATACAATTTTTGTGTGTCAGTTTTATAGGAAAATAACTATTAAGTATGGGCATTTCTACCATTGACATTAAAGGGGAGCTAAATTGGTGTACGATGAAGAGAATATTCTCCTCATGACGCCGGGGCCTGTTCCATTCCACCCCAGAGTTTATCAAGCCATGTCTAGGGTTGTATTTCATCATCGAACACCCGAGTATAGAAAAACTTTCGGAGAATGCGTTTCTATGATGAAGGAAGTGATGCAAACAAAGAATGATGTCTTTATCTTCACAGGCTCTGGAACAGCTGCCATGGATGCTGCAATCGCCAACTGCATTTCTCCGGGGGATAAAGTGCTGAACTTGATAGATGGAAAGTTCAGTGAGCGCTGGGCAGAAATAACAGAAACTTTTGGAGCCAAACCCATCCGGTTGGACGTTGAATGGGGAAAGGCAGTTAAACCAGAAATGGTTTCCGACGCGTTGGAGAAAGAACCAGACATAAAATTCGTGACAATGTGCCACAACGAGACCTCCACAGCAGTTCTTAATCCAGTTCAAGAAATAGCTGAGATAACAAGTGAACAGGGCAAGATACTCCTAGTTGACGGCATCACTTCGGTTGGTGGCGACTATGTCTATCCAGATAAGTGGGGCATTGACATCTTGGTCGCAGGCTCCCAGAAATGTTTAGGATGTCCACCCGGTCTAGGAATGATTATGGTGGGGCCTAGAGCATGGGATGTAATCAATAAAAGAGAAAAAATACCATCATACTACGTCAACCTTCCAGCCTACAAGAAATCCTTTGAAAAGAGTTCAGAGCCCCCATACACTTCAGCCATATCGTTAATCTACGGGCTACACGAGGCGCTCACCATGATCCTTGAGGAAGGCTATGAAAACCGAGTGAGAAGGCATAGGTTGATGGCTGAGGCCGTGAGAAGGGGAATGGAAGCCCTTGGTCTCCAACTTCTAGCTGAAAAGGGGTGCGAATCGAACACCATAACTGCGCTGAAATACCCGGAAGGGATTGATGACGGTGCTTTCCGCAAGGGGATGCAGAAACATGGAACTCTAGTTGCTGGTGGACAAGCGCATCTTAGAGGAAAAATTTTCCGGGTAGCGCACATGAACATTATAGCTGAGAGGGAAATTTTACTCGTACTTGCCTTGACCGGCCTTGTTTTGAGGGAACTCGGATTCGAATGTGAAAGTGAGGCAGGAGTCTCCGCGGCACAAGAAGTGTTCCTGAAAAATCTGAAATAATTTCCTAACCTTCCTAATCGAAGACAGTAAATGAAGATGAAGCATTAAACATCATAAAACTGAGTAGAAGCTTCTCCCCTAAAAGATATCCATAAACCTTAATATTGCACTAATGAGAAAGTCTATAAGATCGATTCTATACCTAGGTGAAACGATGAATAAACATAAGATCTTGGTAGCTGATGACTACGGTAAAAAATTCTATGATGAACTGGCTAGGTACGGAGAGGTCGTCAAAGCAACTGATGTTGACGACGACATTCAACTGGATGATGTCACTATGCTTGTGGTTAGAAGCAAAACAAAGGTTAATGAAGAACTCGTCAACAGGATGCGGAATTTGAAGTGCGTGATAACTGCCACTCATGGTATTGATCATGTGGATGTAAACTGTTTAAAAGAAAAGGGAATAGAGTTTTATAACATTCCTGTTCAATCCTACGACATTGCACAGGGCGTTATTGCGTACATTTTGGCGCACTCCACAAACCTTGTAGAAGGAGACAGATCGATGAAGCGCGGAGAATGGAAGAAGAAGAAGTTGATGGGGTGTCGGATAAAGGGGAAAACTTTAGGTATAATTGGTTATGGCAGAATAGGAAAGGAGGTTGCTAGAATGGCCTCTGCTCTTGAAATGAACGTTGTTGTTTATGACCCCTATGTTAAAAGTGAAATTGCCGTAACCTTGAATGAGCTTTTAGAGGCATCAGATTTTATAACTATTCACGTCCCTTTAACTGAAAAAACCAAACATATGATCGGAAAAAATGAAATCAGTAAAATGAAGGATGGGGCGCATTTAATAAACACGTCAAGAGGCGGAGTCATAGATGAAGAGGCTTTGTTAGACGCACTACATCGAGGAAAACTTAGCGGCGTAGCACTGGACGTTTATGAGCATCATCCACCTTTTGAAAACAAGTTGTCTAATAGGCTAATTAAAGACAAGAGGGTAATAGCAACCCCCCACAGTATTGGCCAAACCATTGAAGCAATAGAAGAAAAAGGAGAAGGGGTATTAAAAATTATTAAAGATTATATCAGAAGGCGCCACTCATTAAAGATAGTTTAATACCGCAGCAAAATTGTTGCACTCGAACCAGTCGATTACGATTGGTTCTCCTATCCGGAGGAGTGGGAGAAAGTATTTCCAAAAGCTGCAGCAATTGCCAAACAGATGCTTCTGGGCAAAACACAAGATTGAGGGCGGGATCTTACCTCTTCAAACGACAGAGGTTTTGCCAGCCTATGAAGTTTTTGGAATGGCGAAAGAAGAACGCGATGAACTTCTTAAGGAGACTTTCTTTGGAAGGAAGTATCTAAGGGAGAGAAGGCCTAAAGAAGTTGAAAAAGAGGCTGTAGAGAAACCAGCCCTAAAGGAAGAGGCAAAGACCAGAACCTTAGAAGAGATAATTGCCACAATGACTCCTTTTGAAAAGGCAATTTTGTGGGCTATAGGAACAGGAAACTACAATGCCTCAGACATTTATGAAAAGGGGAATAAAAAGCTAAAAGAGATGGGATGCTCGACAAGGCATTATTCTGAGTTTAAAAAGAAGTTTTATGAGTTTGCAAAGCTTCCACCAGAAGGAAAAGGATTAATAGAATTTACAAAAAGAGGAAGGGGCTTTTGCTATTGGCTTTCAAAATGGGGAGAAATTGCCTTTGCAGAAAAGTTTGGTATGCCCTCTGACCGAGCCATAAATGAGCTTGGAGGCGGAGGAAAACCATCAAAAGCCGTAGCCTTGGAAGTGATTAAGGAATGGCTTGAACCAGAAGGCTACAAAGTAACCAAGGAAGAGGAAATTGAGACGGACTTAACTGAAAGCCAAAGGGGCTACACCGACCTCGTAGCAGAAAAAGAAGGCGAAACTTTAAGGATTGAGATTGAACACCGCTCACCAAAGGAACAAGTGGAGAAGAACATAAGAAAGAATTTGGAATATTCGGATACCCTTTACATAATAGCCAGCGATGAAACAGCAAAAAAGAAAGCAATTCAGGTTGCCTTAAAAACAATGTTTCGCCTAAGAAGAGAAAAGCTAGATAAGGAATTAAAAGTTGAGGTAGCGAACATCGAGCAGTTAAAAAGAAGTAAGTTTAGGGAATGGTTCAAAATAAAAAATAAGTGAGGAAATAATAAAGGAAGAGTTAAGGTATACTTCTTTAATATACCTCTTTAATGGAATATATTTTTGGTAACTATGGGTCCATCGTCATCACAACTGGAATCATATAATAGGGTAAAGTTTAATCTGCAATCTCCTAATTTCCAGTATTTACATCTAGGACATTTTAAAGCCATGACCTAATATATTAGTCTAAATATTAGGTCCGATTTTTCAAACTTTACCCTAACTTTTATACCTAACTCTCTGGCAAGCGCGCGCTCTGCCGCTACCGCAAACCACGCCTATAAGTTTGACTAGTCAAAGCCCTGAGAAAAGTGCCAAAATCTTGATATGAGCGAAGAAGTAATATACAATCAGTAGTGATAATATGAGAAGCAAAAAACCTCTCGTTATTGTAAAGAACGTTGCGGCTTCTTACGGGGGAAAACAAATCCTCCGCGAGGTAAGTTTTAACGTTCACGAAGGAGAGATATTTGTAATTGTAGGACCAAATGGGTCTGGTAAAACTACCTTATTAAGGACAATAGCTGGTGTTTTACCCATATTAAGAGGGGATATAATCATAGCTAACAAAAGTATAAAAAACGATCCTATTGCGGTTAAATCATCCATTGGTTATATGATCGAAGGTGATAGAGTTTACGGAGAATTTACAGCTTTAGATAACGTCGTTATGTTCGCAAAATTTTATAGCGTCTCAAATGCTAAAGAAAAAGCTGTAGGGCTATTAAATGAATTAGGTCTTGGTGAGAACCTCTTTATTAAAGCAGAAAAACTTAGTTTAGGGCAAAAAAGAAAACTTTCACTTGCGCGAGCCATAATCCACGATCCTCTCGTGCTCCTCCTCGATGAACCTACTTCAAATCTTGATCCCTCCAGTGCCTTCGATGTAAGGAATAGATTAAAAAAACTGGCTGAGAAAAAGGCTGTAATCCTTTGTACTCACAATCTTTATGAATCGCAAGAAATTGCTAGTAAAATGGGAATAATGATAAACGGGACCTTGGACATAGGCACTCCAACTGAACTTGTTAAAAGATTCCCTAATAAAATTGGAGATAATAAGAATGATTGGATTTGACAATCTTTTAATAATTTTTGGCTTTCTTTTTCTTATCTTAGGCTTTCTTACATATTGGGTTGGTATAAAGAGAAAAATAAATCCATTCTTAGGAGTTAGACTGCCGCAAACACTTAAAAGCGCTGACATCTGGGAAAAAATAAATGTGAGATGCGGTATTTTGATAATAATTCATGGACTTGCAATGATTTCGCTTAGCTTTATCATTTGTGAAATAAGTTTCTGGGTTTTTCTTGCAGTAGCCTTGATTCCGCTTTTGTTAAACGTCATTTTTGCGCTTCTAATGATAAAAAGACTTAAAAACTGAACAAATTCCATCGCAGCGTCGGTTCCCGTTCCCTAAACTTTTAAATACATGTTGAGCAAAATAAATTCTCATGAGTCAAAAGGTTAAGGTACTCTCGCAAGAAGTTATAAGACTCGTTGACAATCAATTTGAAGAGTTACTAGTTAAAAGTAAAGGATTAATAGCCGAATCACGCATTGTCTGGAGATGGGACAACGAAGACGTTATTGTTGCTTATCATCCTCTTGTAGGAAGCATTACATTTCTGAATCCCACTATGGCTGAATTATTCTCATTAACTCTTAAAGAAGCTTCAACTGATTTGCTTATGAAATATATGCAAGATACTTATCCAAACGTTAATAAACAAGTAATCAAAAAAGATTTAATCCAAGCTTTGAAATTTTTATTCGTGAATGGATTTATTAAACTAAAATTTTCTGATAAAGATGTAGCCATATATGAAGTGGAAGAATATGTTAAAGTTAATGCTTCATAAAGAGCTTAAAACCTACTTTTCGTCCCATATAATTTGGTATGTTTTGGCTTTAAGCTTAACTATTCCAGTCCTCACAATCAGTATTTCATTAATTAACCCTAACGTGTTCACAGTACAAACAATATCATATTCCTTAATGTTCGAAAAAGAACTTGAAGATAAATTGGCTCTCCTTACATCAACACAGAGTTTAAGGATGCTGATTTTGTTTTCTTCGTTGCCACTTCTGATAAGTATCTTAGGAGGATATACAGCCTTGGCGTCAGCTGCTAAGTCCTTTGCTGGTGAGAAAGAGAGTAAAACCATAGAAATATTATTAGCATTGCCTATAAGTGATAGGCTTATATTTTTGGGAAAAATCCTTTCTTCCATGATCTTGGGTTTTATATCGGCGATGTTAGTTGCGGCCATTACAATCCTTGGAATTGAAATAAACTATTACTTGATTACTAGAGATTGGTTTGGGGTTATATTTAGTTCATATTTTCATGTCACGCTTGCGCTCGCAGTATCAGCAATTTTAATTAGCTCAATGGTTGGAACCATTCTTTCTGGGCGTATAAAGAACGTTATAGCCGCGCTCTATGCCGGAGGCATCGTACCAGCGTTACCAGTATTAGTTATTATACTGTTTAGTACTTATAACCCCCAGATAAATATAGTATCGTTAGTATGGCGCATGACATTTGTTATATCAGCATTTTTTCCTTTGTTAACGTTGTTTGTTAATAGATTACTTAGAAGGGAGCGTCTAATATCATAGGGCATAAATTTCGTTTTGTTGCCGTGAACTGTCTTAGATTTTTTCCGATAATTGGCAGATTTTTTTCACCAGCATCTAAAAACACTATTGAAAGATTGAAACAAAAAATTAGGCCGCGTTGGAGATATCTAATTCTAATCGAAAACACTCTTCTTTTTTCCATCCTGGGAGGGGCATTGGCTTTAGCAAATACGCCTTTCAATACCTTCTTGGTTGCATTTTTATTAGTGTTTGTCCTTTTAGGCCCACTAGAACTATTTTTATATGTATTATTTTTTAATATCGCTAAGTATTATAAATCAGTTAAGGAATTTGCATTAATTTTTTCCTGGACGCTTTACCATGAATTTTGGTACTTTGTTCTAGGCTATTCTGTTATTTCGAAATTAACTTAACTTAACGTCAAACAAATTTTATCCACCAACTGCTTTATTTGATTTTCACTCAATTCTTTTATATTTATAGTATGTTTATGATCGATCCCCAACGCTGTTTTTAGTTTTGGGATGTCAAATTCGGACTTCATGTAAGTAGATAATGCAACAAAAACTGGATGTTGCCAAATATTTGATAGACCATTTTGCCAAAGGTTTCTTATTCCCTCTTTTACATTACCGTAAGCTATCGGAATATAGGGTGTTGGTAGAATAAATCCTTCCGGCGTTATATTTATTGATAATGTAGGTAATAATTTCCCGATCTTTATATGTTCCATCGGATCTCCAAAGTCCATACGCAGAGAATATTTAAGGCTGTTATTTCTGATCCAATTAAGTAACTCTAAATAATCGTTATCTGAAGGAACTAACGTGGATCCCGAGTGTTCTGGTACTAAATACATGGTCCTAACGCTTGTCACTTGCAATTCTGAAGCTAGCCTTACAACATTTGGGAAATCGAGGATGTTGTGCTTTGTACTTGCAAAACCTATGTGTACACTTATTTGGTTTCTTATGAGGTTTTGAATGGCATTAATCGCTTTTTTAAAAGTACCTTTGCCCCTAAGTGTATCCATCACGTTTGAAGATGCCCCATCCAAGGACACCTGAACACTATTAACCTTTACTTCTCTTAGAGCTTGGGAGAATTCATCATCAACTAATAAGCCATTAGTTACCATATTGACTGCTACAAAATATTTAGCTGCGCGCTCGATAAGTACGAGAAGGTCTTTTCTCAGAGTAGGTTCGCCTCCAGAGAAACATACGATAAGCACATTGAGGGAGTTTAGTTCTTTAAACACATTAATCCATTCCTCTGTGGATAACTCTTTTACACATAAGGGTGCCTTCAGATAACAATAAGGGCAAGAAAAGTTACACCTATAGGTGGGATCCATTCCAACAAAAACTGGTCCTTTTAGCGATTTTGGAATAGCCTTTAACTTCCTATAACAAGCTGTTAATTCCTCGTAAGCTTTTAGAAATTCTGGAGATATTCTAGGTAGTCTTTTTTTGGCTTCTAGATCCTGTAACGCTTTATCCAAGTAGGGTTGTAAGATTTTAAGCGAAGTTTGATCAAAAGCCATAAAGACACTCCAGTAGATTTGGCGGGAAGCATACTCACACAACAACCAACAGTATTAAGTCGCAACGAACCGCTAATCCGTCAATAGGGCAAAGGATAATATTTGATGAGGGCTAACACGAGTACAACAGCGACAGCAACCACAAGCCACAACCAAACTGCTGCTGGTCCAACCATCCCAGTAGATGCGAGAGTTGGTGTTACGTATTCTTTCATTACACTCACCAGCCACTTTTTTTAGCTAGTTTTATATATATAAAATTTGTGGTAGCGCAATGACTTATTAGCGGATCAACTAAACTAAGAGGGAAAATCTTCGTTAGGTAGGTTAATTAGTTCAAGCATTTGAACTCCGTTTATGCTAATAAGTGAATACATTGAGAATATATAGAAAAGAAGCCAAAGAGGCTGAGTTTGCTCCCCTCCGGCTTTTAGGTTTTAAAGAGCTGTTTGGAGCTTTAACCGTATGTGGCTATGTTTCTTTGACCGCATTTCTGACAGAAAAAGAATTGGTTTGCATCATTGAGGTATCTGCATATTGGACAGGCCCAATCCTTAACTACTTTCTTCTTTGCTGATTCACCTTTTCATCCATCTACGGTTCAACTCTTCGACAATTCGTGATGTAGATTCGCTATCTCCCTCTTTTGAGAAACCGATCAACAGCTCAAGGGCTTCAGAAGCCTCTTCCTTAGATAAATCCTCTGGAATTCTCTTCACTCCAAACCCTATGCAATGCCTCTTTCTGCTTTTCAGTAGCTGGGTCTCTAGAGGATTCCTCTCTTTCTTTCATTCTCCACCTAGCAATCTGCTCAGCCCTCAAGTCTTTAGCAATTTCCCCAAGCATCCCTAGCGCAACCTCAACAGCACGCTCAGAATTAGCTTTCGAAACCCTTTGGTAAAGCTCATTGAATATCTCAAAGTAAAGCCCTACCCTCTCATTTATCTTCATTTCCATCTTCGAACACCTCCTTTCAGGAGTCGGCGATATATGACTCCGGGTTTGTCATCGTATAGCCAGTAGCTATACTTCCATCCCTCGCAATGAAATCTGTTGTTTATGCTTGCCTTGTTAGCCTTCAGGATACTCAGGCAATGATAGAAAGCATCGTTACCATCTTTCGCAACCCTACTTGTAAACTCGTATTCTTTCAGCTTTGCGCCCTCTTTCTTCTCCCATTTCAAATTGAGGAAGGGTTCCTCGGAAATAGTTCCTATCTGGACCTTCACGATTTTCGCTACTTCGTGTTTAAGCTGGATCGCTGCAGCCTCCATGGCAGTGGCAAAATCTGCTAAAAGCTCCAAGATTCCCTCATTCTCACTTATTCTCTCCTCCTGCTTTTCCATTTATCTACCTCCTTGGCGAATTTACTCCGCCAACCCAACCCCAAAAATCTTAGAAGCTGAGTTCGCGGAACAAATTCTTGACATGATTTAAAAAGGGAGTATAGTTAAAATAGTGGTTTAAAATCCAAGATAGGTGGTTTGAGATGCGGATTTTGAAAGATATTGAAGTGACGATTGAGGGAAAAACTTCCAAGCTGACAGCTTTATTTAATTCTGGCTCAAGCTTCACAATCATGGGATACGGGAGATTGAAAGAACTCTTTAACAAGGTTCAAATTAAGGCATTAATTGAGCCAAGGGAGGCTGCCCTTTTAAACGGGCAAAGGATTATCATTGATGGATACGTGGATTCCCAAATAGTAATAGATGAACATTTAATCGAAGATAGAATCTACCTCACAAAGGATATGGTAAAAGAAGTTATCTTGGAAGGCGAAAAGAAATTTCTACCAGACCTCATCATTGGAGCACCAACCTTAGAAACTTGGGGACTTGAACTTGACCTTAAAGAGGGCAGAATAATTAGGCGTGGAAGCTTCGTTATTTAAATGCGCAAGAAAATCGAGTTGAGAGGACTTATTTGTCCTCTTTTTATTTCAATGATTCAAGCAGGGGTTAAAGAAAACTGAATATTCTCCCTAATATTCCAAATTTACAAGTTATATCCTGAACTTTATCTAAAGGAATGAACATTATTCTCTTCCAGATAATCCCTCTTTCTTCTATCAGCCTCAGGTTGGTTAAATAATAGTTTATGCAAAGCCAATCCAGAAAGACTATCAGCATCGCCAAAAGCCAAGTCACAGCAAAAACCACTAAAACTAAACTTGGCAAAAAATAGGTGAAACTGAAAATTAGAAAGCCGAGAATTATCAAGGCTAATTCTGGAATAGCCACATAAAGCCAGTGTAGATGAACACTGAAAATTATTTTCTCTTTATCTTCTAACCTCATGATTTATGAATAATTAATGATTTCCCATTCCTTGTTGAGAATCCAAAGCTGTTTCTCAACATTTCTTGGAATTTCAATCGCCTTTAACTTTTTTAATTCTTTTTTGAAGTTGAATTTTTCGTCTACGATCGCTCCCCTTGGTGTGCATGGACAGAAAGCTCATTTAAACCAGTGCGTTCTACATTTAGTGGGAAGTTAGAAGCTTTGATGGTTGGCATAGTCGGGAAACCTAACACAGGCAAGTCCACGTTCTTCTCTGCGGCAACGCTGGTTCCAGTGGAGATTGCAAGTTACCCCTTCACAACCATAAAGCCAAATCGAGGAATAGGGTACCTGCGGACCCCTTGCGTGTGTAAAGAGTTTGACGTAAAAGACAACCCAAAAAACTCCATATGCTTAGATGGAATCCGATTAGTTCCGGTTGAGTTAATCGATTGTGCTGGGCTGGTTCCCGGCGCTTGGCAAGGACGGGGACTAGGAAACCAATTCCTAGACGAAATCAGGAAGGCAGATGCCCTCATTCACATAGTTGACGCTGCAGGAACAACAGACTCTGAGGGAAAAATGTGCAAGCCGGGGACCCACGATCCCGTAGAAGACGTGAAGTTCTTGGAAACAGAGATGACCATGTGGCTGACCCAAATGTTGAAGAGGGACTGGCCCAAAACGGCCAGAACAGCCGAGTCAGGTAAGGAAGACCTCATCTCCATACTTGAAACCCGCCTAAGTGGACTAGCCATTAGAAGAAACCACATAATTGAGGCACTGAGAAAAACGGGGCTGAACGCGGAAAAACCCACCTTCTGGAGCGATGATGACTTGATAAGGCTTCTAGACGAGTTGAGAAAAATCTCCAAACCAATGCTGATTGCCGCAAACAAAATCGACATTCCAACAGCAGAGGAAAACGCTGAGAAATTGAAAGAACTAGGCTACATGGTTATACCCTGCTGCGCAGAAGCGGAGCTGGCGCTGAGGAGAGCCGCTGAAAAAAAGCTGATCGACTACAGGCCAGGAGACTGCAGCTTCACCATCATGAAACCCGAGGAACTAACAGACGCTCAAAGTAAGGCGTTGAAAGTGGTTCAAGAAGGGATACTGCAGAAATTCGGATCCACTGGCGTCCAAGAAGCCATCAACACGGCTTTCTTTAAACTCCTAAACATGATAGTTGTTTATCCCGTGGAAGACCTAGAACACCTTAGCGACCATAATGGGCGAGTGCTTCCCGACGCATACGTTGTACCCTACGGCACAACAGCGCGCCAACTAGCCTACACGATTCACACAGAATTGGGGGAAAGTTTCATCTACGCAATTGAGGCTCATGAGAAAAAAAGAATTGGAGAAGATCACGTGCTGAAAGACAGGGACGTGATTTCTATAGTAAGCGCAAAGAAAAGAGGGTAACCGCCAATACCTTTTGCTTTCATTCACCGAAACGTCTTTTACGTCTCTGATAAGTTCGAACCGCCCGCAAAAGGTCTATCCGTCGAAAGTCCGGCCAGTTTACGTCCAAAAAGCAGAGTTCACTGTATGCGCATTGCCACAAGAGAAAGCCGCTCAGTCTCTCTTCTCCAGAGGTTCGAATGATGAGGTCGGGATCCTGATTGGGCATATGGGCGGTGTATAAGTATCTCTCAAAAAGCTCCTCATTTATATCCTTGGGAGTCAAGTCTCCGCTTTCCAATTTTTTAGCAATTTTTCTGGTTGCGTCAACAATCTCCGCCCTTCCACCATAAGCTAGAGCCACGTTCAAGAAGCGCTCGTCATAATCCTTCGTAGATTCCTCTACTTGCCTAATCATTTCTTGAAGTTTTTTGGGCAAGAGATTAAGCCGTCCTATAGCCTTGACTCGAACTTTATGTTTGTGAATGTTTTCGTCTTTGAGAACCTCGCGCAGCTTTTCCTCGGCGATCCGCATGATCTCTTTCACTTCTTCTTTAGGGCGTTTGAAGTTTTCAGTTGAAAAGACGTAGAGAGTAGCCGATTTCACATCTAAATCTAAGCACCACTTCAGCAAATCCCCAACTTTCTCGGCGCCATAATGGTGACCAACCGCTGGGTTCAAAGACCTCTCGGAAGCCCACCTTCGATTTCCATCGAGGATTATGGCTACATGTTCTGGCTTTGTTCCACCCTTCACTTGGTGCCATAGCCATTTTTCATACAGCTTATAGATTCCAAGCACAGACAGTAAACCATGCAGCATTCTTTAACCCCGAAACCTTGCATCCTTAAGCGCGTGCGAACAAGGACATCGACGACCCTCTGGTAAGTGCGCGATGGTTTCTCTTAAAATTTGCTCAATAACCGGCATTTTCTCTTTAGCCATTTCAGCCACCTCTTGGGCGGTTAGCCGTTGCTGAATTCCAGCCGCCATGTTTGAAACGAAGCATATGGTTGCGTAACACATCTCAAGTTCACGTGCAAGCACAGCTTCAGGTGCCACTGTCATTCCCACGACATCGCAACCCAACCGTCTAAACATCTCGATTTCTGCAGGGGTTTCAAATCGGGGGCCCTCAGTGCAAACTAGAACAGCTCGATTCCACACTTGCGTACAGCGTTCCTTTATCGTCCTAATCAATAACGAACGAACCTCCGGACAGAATGGCTGAGACACATCCACATGTGTAACAGGGGCATCGTCATAAAAGGTGAGTTGTCGAAGCTTGGTAAAGTCGATCAAATCATGCGGAACTACTAGGTCACCAGGCTTAAAATCGCCATTTATGGCGCCCACGGCATTTGTTGCGACGATCCGTTTAACACCCATTTCGAAGAGGACGTAAATGTTGGCTCGATAGTTCACCTTATGGGGAGGAATAGAGTGGCGAAGGCCATGACGGAGCAAAAAAGCGACGCGTTTTCCACCAATCTCACCGATTGATATGGGAGATGGGAGTCCGTAAGGGGTTCCCACTCGAATTTGCTCCATGTCTTTTATCAAGGCTTCTAGACCAGATCCGCCAATTATCGCTACGTCAGCCTTCCGTAAACTCCTCAATTTTCTTTCCTCTCTCCCTGAAAAAGCTGGCATATTTTCTTCGCAACAGGAAGCTGACTAAAACGGCGACTACAATTAAGGAAAGACCAGCGATAATAGCAATTACGAGCCCTGCGGAAGGGAAGGCAGGATTTATGAGAATCTGTGATGCTTGGTGGAATATTGGCCATGACAATCCAACTATAACCACAATGACTGTGGTACGCAACAATCGGAGATCACGTTCGAAGAACCAGCGTATCGCCCTGCCGGAAAGCAGAACGCAGATACCGATCACGATAAGAGCTATAGATCCAGAGATAAACCGTCCTGAAAGCGTAGGAAGATGCGTAAGCCATTCACCAGTACTTGTTGGAGGGGGTTTGATATCAGGTACAGCATTTGCAACAGCTGTTCCCCCTAAATAACATCCAACTATAATCAATAAAATTCCGGCGACTGCGGAAAAGCCTGCTATTTGCACGGGATAAGGAGGCGGAGAATACTCTTGCACCCATTTATAGAAACCCGCAGCTGCTTTGTCGAGTCTGAATCCCTTTACGAGAAGGAACGTGCCGAGAACTAGGAGGAAAGCTATCCCCATGTAAATCAATTCGAACTTCAGTAACCACAATGTGGCTAAAACAATAAGAAGGATTCCAGGCAAGCCTAATAAAAGTCGGGAATAACGAGGATTCTCCACAAGCATTTTCAAATACCGAGAAAATAGGGCAACTGTTTCCTCAATTGAACTGCTATGCTTTACCACAATCCTTCGAACAGAAGTTACGGGAACTCTAGATTCAATCAGAGGCAAAACTGCCCCATCCGTGTAACCATCAGTAATGAGAATAACGTCAGTCGCGGGGAATTCTTCTAACACTTCGGTGAGCTCAGATACAAGTTGTCTATCTGCCCCTACCCCACCTAGCTCAGAACCCGCTATAGTCGCGATTTGATACTCCTCTCCTTCTTTAGCTCCTTCCTTCAGATTATTATATACTCTAACTGCCTCAAACATGGCATTCGCGTCAGCTTCTTCTGGATCTCGGAGGGCGAGACTCGTAGCCGCGTTTATGTTTTCTTTACTTCCAAGGACAGGTGTCTTTATTCCTGCTTTCACGCCGATGTCGTCGTCTCTGTCAACACAGAGAACAAGAATGCGCTCCGGCTTTTTTTCCTTAGTTTTCGGCATAATTGTTCTCCTATTAGTTTGTTGTTGCTGACTGCTTTAATTTATTTTTCATCTCCTCTTTAAGGTTCCGATAAAACTATGCCCGTGCAGAGCTTAAGAGTTATATCATCCCTTTTTCGGCTAGTATCTTAAATTCCTCCCATGTCAATTTCTCGCCGCGTTTCAACTTCTCTAACGCCCTTTCTTCCAGCTCTTTACGGAGTTCACGTTGACGCTTAGCTTGCTCTTTCTCCTCCTCTTTACGGAGTTCTTGTTTGAAAGGCTTAATCTGACTCAATAGTTCAACGCATTTTTGATGAAGATTCCGGGCTTGCTTTTTGATTTCCACGTATTTTTGATGTGTACTGTCTGCCTCAACCTTGAGGTTACGAGCTTTGTCCAAGGTTTCAAGCATTTCTTCATGAAATTTTTGACTTTGTTGGGCAAGTTCTGAAAGTTTTTCATGATAAGTTTTGGCTTTGGTTTCGAGCGCTTTCTCTTCGGCTCGCAGTTCCATGAGTTCCTCTTTCGATTTTTTTATCTGTTTTTGAGTTAATAGTTGGCTTTCAAGAAGTCTCACCTGATCGATCAGCGGTTCCTCCTCTTTAACGGTAAGAGGGGTAGTTTGAATTTTCCACTCAAGGTTTTCAATTTCCCTTTGTATATCACGCATGCTTCGTGGGGGCTCCTTTTCCGTGAGGCTCCTCATGTTTTCCTTTAGCTTCAAAATTTGGGCACGTGTTTCTCTAAGCTTCTCCTTCGCTTTTTCACGCAGACTTTTGAACTCTCGAACCTTCTCGTTTATTGCGTCGCGTTTTTCTTTGAGGCCAGCAACTTCCATCCGTAACTTTTTGATTTGCTCGTGAATAGAGTTTCTTTTCTCAGCCCATTTTTGAGCTTCCAAGTTTAGCTTGTCTCGTTCTTCTTTTAGTGATGAGAGTTCTCGGTCTAGATCTTCGATTCTTTGTTTAAGGGACTCAAGCACTTTTCTCTCTTCCTTTGCTTGGTTTTGCCCACCTAAGAATTTGTTGAATCAGGCTTCTTCCCTCTTTTGATGAAAAGAGGGGAAGATTCCAATTCTCTCTGATTCGCCGGCGCATTACTACCTGTTTTTTCACCTGCTTTTGGTACGGTTCCCTGTAGATGAGGATTCCTCTCCGTTGCCAAGCTGGTGTTTTGGCTAGGTTGAGGCCTTGGCGAAAAAGAGTCTCGTGTAGTTCCTTTGTTTTTAGCCCCTTCAACATTTTTGCAGCTTCTGAGGGTTTGTGTCCGATTCTTCTAAAAAGCCAGTAGGCGTAGGCGTTGTTATGGTTTCGCCAAGCGTCTCTTTGTCTCCAAGTTAAGTATTCTACTATCTTTTCTTGGGAGGAAACGATTATGCGTGAATCAAAAGCGGCAATTAGGGTTTTCTTGAAGAGCTTTGCAACGCTTAAGGAAAACGCGCTGGAGGCGATGCCAGCGAGAACTGAATTCGTTTTTTCAACCCTTCTTCTGAAGGGTACGGTGTACAAGAAAAGTACATTAATTTCGTCGCTGGCTACGTAGATTAGAGTTGGGGCTAAGTCACTTTTGTATATGGCCTTGGCGGACGCAACTAAGCATTTGGCGAATTTTTCGTCAAAAGGCTTCTTGGCGCCAACTTTTTCTGAAATTGCTTGAAATCGTCTTCCGTCAAGTCGGGCGAAGAATGGGGCATCGGGGGAACTTGAAGTTGAGAGAAGATTTCGTGTTTATGATTGTTGGAGTCCCTATTCCAGTATGATTCTTGCATCGACCGTTTTTGCTCCCTTCGCGTAAACCATAATGGGGTTTAAGTCAAGCTCTTTGATTTCTAGGTGGTCCATAACTAACTTTGAGGTGTTTAACAAAATTTTTACGATGGAATCGATGTCTGCAGGGGGCTGACCTCGATAGCCCTTAAGGACAGGATAGGCTTTCACTTCTGTTATCATTTCCCGAGCGTCTTGTTCGGTGATTGGGGCGATTCTGAAGGTTACGTCTTTTAGGACTTCCACAAAGATTCCTCCGAGGCCAAACATTAAGGCTGGTCCAAACTGGGGGTCCTTTGTCGCCCCTACGATGACCTCGGTTGATGGAGGAGCCATTTCCTGAACCAGAACGCCTGTGATTTTCGCGTCGGGCTTGTGCTTTTTCACGTTTGCCAAGATTTTCTTGTAGGCGTCTTGAATGTCTTCTGGACCTTTGAGGTTGAGGGCTACTCCGCCTACGTCGAATTTGTGGATAACATCGGGTGAAACTATCTTAAGAACCGTTGGGTAGCCTATTTCTTCGGCGAACTTCACTGCTTCCTCAGCGGTTTTTGCTACATTGAATTTTGTTACGGGTATTCCGTAATCCATGCATATTGTTTTGGCTTCTGGTTCAAGTAAGTATTTTCTTCCTTCTTTGCGGGCTTCCTCAAATATTTTGGAAACTTTCTTCGTCAACATCAACAACCTTCTGGAAGTAGAGATGTACTACGCTTTTCTTGTTTCTAACTCTTTTGCATTTTTAACCTTAAACTCTACGCCAAGTATGTTAGCATCTCTTCCTATCCCAGAGAAGACTCACTATCGCTGTCCCTAGTGTGGCTACGAATTTCCAAAGAAAAAAGCAAAGATTTATCTTAATTTTACATTTGGAAGCAATTCTTGCACCATGGTTAAGAATGTTTTCATTTCCTCGTCTGTGAAAGGTTTTAGCTTGCTAAAGGCTGGGTCCAGAGTTTTCTTTCCGAGACTGACATCGAACTTCTGTAGCACATATTTTTTGCAGCCCTTTATGCTGTTGCATAGTTCTTTTATATCTTCCTCTTCGTGGAGCGTGGGAACTACTGTGGTTTTGAACTCGTAATCCATGTTGGATTCTAGTAGGATTTTCATAGTTTCCTTCACTTTTCCAAGAAGCTTCTCAGCGTTGATGCCTGTTACCTTGGAATATTTTTCCACAGTCAACGGAGCCTTAACATCTAGTGCTATGTAGTCAACGAGTCCCTTTTCAATTAGTTCTTTCACCATAGTCGGGTTGGTTCCATTAGTGTCTACCTTAACCAGAAAGCCCATTTCCTTTAACTTTGAACAGAGGTCTGGCAGGTCGCTGTGAAGTGTCGGCTCTCCGCCTGTTATGCATACGCCGTCGATCCAGTTTCTTTGCTTCTTCAGATAATTCTCCACTTGCTCAAAAGGAATGGTCTTTTCCTTTTCGGGATGAAGAACAAGGGCAGGGTTCTGGCAGAAGGGGCAACGAAAGTTGCAGCGTGAGAGGAAGAGGACAGAGGATACTTTTCCGTCCCAATCCACTAAACTGAGGTCGATAACTCCCTTTATCTCCATCCAGCAATCACCTTCCCAAAGATTCCAACACTAGGTTAGTGAAGTATGTACTGATCTAGAGATGCTTCGTTATCTTTGGTTCCAACATTTGTCTAGGCATCGCGCCGACTATCCTGTCTACGAGATTCCCATCCTTGAAAACTAACAGCGTGGGAATACTCATTATCTGGTACTCCATGGCAACTTCCCGATTCTCATCCACGTTCAGTTTCCCAAACAAAATTTTTCCAGCGTAGTCTCGCGCCATTTCTTCTACGACTGGGGCAACTATGTGGCAGGGGGAACACCAAGGTGCCCAACAGTCAACAACCACTAGGGGATGTCCATGGACTATTTCTTTAAAAGTTACATCAGTTACCTCGACTGGTTTATTCGTAGCCGATTTATTTTCCCTCTTGGTTTCGCTGGTTTTTTTCATTAAGTGCTCAAATTTCCTTTGCCTTATCTTTTCCAGCTCCTCATCCTCTACCATAAGACAAGCTCCTAAGCCTTTCGTCCATCTACGCCTTATTTATATAGGTTTCTAAACATCTGAATAGTTGTTTCATGGTGCGCGTGACTAATTAGCACAGCCTCTGTTTTTCGTAGGTCTATGCCCATAATTTCTATGTTATGTAAGAGAATGTTGGATGCGGGTCCTGTGTCCATTATGAGCGCCAATTCGCCACCACTTATTTCGGCTTTTACGAAGAAAGATAAACCATGTTTAGCCAAAAGGTCAGGTTTATCTGTGTTAGCGGAGTCGTCAACCAAGATTGTTAGGCTCTACTTTCTTAATTATCACTCAATACGCCGCCCTGCCCTTTTCACTCTTAAAAACAGCAAAGATATATGTTTCCGTGTTCTTAGGAACTCTTCTAATCACAAAAGATGGCAACTATCAACGTGATGAAAACTATGACCCTTGTCGACGACATATTGAAGTTGAAGAAGGAGAAAAGGGCGCTTGTATTAGCCCATAACTACCAGAGAGGCGAGATTCAGGACATAGCCGACTATGTAGGTGACAGCATAGAGCTGTGTAGAAGAGCAATTGAAGAAAAAGATGCGAGGATAATAGTGTTTTCGGCTGTTGATTTCATGGCTGAATCAGCCGCCATCCTGAACCCTGACAAAAAGGTTTTTATTCCAAGCTCAGGCGCGAGGTGTCCAATGGCCCGTATGCTTCCCGCCGAGGAAGTTAGGCTTTGGAAGAAGAAGTATCCTAAGGTGCCTGTTGTGCTCTATGTCAACACCCTTGCTGAGGCGAAGGCTGAATGCGACATCTGCTGCACTTCAGCGAACGTCGTGAATGTTGTGGACAGCCTAGACGCCGATACAGTGCTTTTTGGCCCAGACGAAAACCTTGCGTGGAATGTTCAGCAAAAAACCGGGAAGAAGATTATTCCGATTCCTGAGGGCGGTTTCTGTCCAACCCACGTGCTTTTCTTGAAGGAGGATATTCTGCTTTTGAAGGAGAGTCATCCAGACGCCGTTGTCGCTGTGCATCCGGAATGCACTCCCGACGTTCAGTCCATAGCTGACTTTGTTGGAAGCACCTCCCAGATTTGTAAGTATGTGGGAGAGTCTTCTGCAAAGAAATACATAATCGGGACAGAAGTTGGAATCATCCACCGCGTGAAGAAGGAAAATCCGGGAAAGGAGTTCATACCAGCCTATGATGGAGCCGTTTGCCCCAACATGAAATTAAACACGCTGGAAAGAGTCTACTTGACCCTTAAAGAAGAGAGGAATCCTATAACGGTTCCTGAATCTGTGGCAAAGAAAGCTCGAAAGGCGTTGGAAAGGATGGTTTCGATAACCCAGTGATATGGTCATCATCTTATGGAGAAACTATTGTTGACCTGACCTGTTTCACACCCTTCTTAGTGGTTAACTCTTGGGCTAATTTTTTGATTTCATCAGCGTCGCCGTTAACTGCTATGGCTTCGAGGCATTCTTGTTCGGTTAAGTGAACATGCATGGCGGAGCAGATCACGTGGCTGTATTTGTGCTGGGTTTCAATTAAAGCATCTTCTAAGCCTTTGACGTCATGGTCGTAAACCAGCACTAGCACACCAGCGCTTGTTCCCTTCTGTTTTTGGAGTAATCGGTGTTCGGTAAGGAAAGATCTAACTGCATTCTGAATAGCCTTTGATCTGTTGTCGTAGCCAACCTTTTCAATTGTTTCATCCAGCTCTTTTAGCAGGTCGGGCGGAAACGTAACGCCAACACGAACAATCTTGGTCATGTCTTATCCCAGTTAAATCGTTAGTTTGATAGTCATAAAGCTTTTATCAATGTTAGGAATAGTTTTTCTCAAAAATTCGCGTAAGTAATTCAACTAACGGATATACCCCACTGATTATTTATCCAAGTTATGTTCATTCCCGCTAGTTTCTATCGTCACTAACATGCTTCCAGTTTTATACCCTTCTAAATCCATGGTGACGAACTTGAAGCCTAACTGCTTAAGCTCTTCGGCAATCTTATCCATGACGCCAACGTTGAAAAGCATGCTTCTTTCGTTTTTGCCCACTTCTATCCTTGCCAATCCATTATGATCCCGAACTCGAAGTTGCTGAACTCCACCGAGTTTTCTGATTAATTGCTCCGCCCTTCCAATCCTATTGAGCCTCTCCTTTGTAATCCGCTCACCGAACGGGATACGCGACGCCAAACATGCTAATGCAGGTTTATCGTGAACTGACAGCCTTAATTTCTGGGCTAATGCCCTAATCTCCTCCTTTGTAAATTCGTTTTCCGCCCAAGGGCTAAAGACATTTTCCCTTTCAATAATAGCCTTAAAGCCAGGTCTGTGACCACCTAAGTCACTGAAGTTTGTACCCTCAAAGATAGCTTTAAATTCGAGCCTATGTGCAAAATCTTGCAAACAGTCCAATAACTCCTTTTTGCAATAGTAGCACCGGTTTTCTGGGTTTCTAACAAAGTCCTCGTTTGACAGTTCATCAGTCTCCACGATATAGTGTTTGATGCCTATTTCCTCAGCTGTCCTCTGAGCTTCATCCATTTCTTCGGGAGGATACGTTGGAGATTTCGCGGTTACAGCTACCGCTCTTTCTCCCAACACATCGTGGCAGATGGCTGCCAAGGTTGAGCTGTCCACCCCTCCGGAAAGGGCAATTACCACCCCTTTCCTTCCCTTCTCCTCGATAAAACGTCTTAGTTTCTCATATTTTTCATGTAAATCCTTCATGAAAATCATCTCTTTAGGAGAAACTCTCTCGCTTTCATCTTAACTAAGTCTGTGATTTCCCTTAGGGATTTATTGGTTTTCTCTGCGACTCTTTTAACATCATTGTATTCTGGCTTTATTTGAACAATTTCACTTTTTCCGTCTTTAGCAACTTTTACGTTAACGAGCTCCTTTACATCGTCTATTAGTATGTCTATCGGAAAGGATTCTCGGTTAAGGATACGCCTTTCGCAGGGATATAGCCGGACACCAAGGCTGCCTGTTTCTTCTATCAAGATCCGTGAGAGGTGTTCGATGTCCATTTTGTCCGCTATTATTTTGATGATCTGGCCAGGTCTATTCTTTTTTGTAAACATAGGAATAACGCTTACATCTTTAGCGCCTTCTTGCAACAATCTGTCAACGGTATGCCCGATAATCTCTCCAGTCACATCATCAAGGTTTGTTTCCAACACCCAAATTTGATCTCTCAAAAGTTGGTAATCGAGGAGCTCACCTAACGTGACTCTTAAGACGTTTGGCATTTCTGCGAAATCCTTTGTTCCAGCACCATAACCTATGGCAGATGATTTCATCGGTGGATAGAAACGGATAACTTCATGGGCTAGATTGACGAGAAGGGAGACACCAGTTGGCGTTGCCAATTCAGAGGCGATAGGTCCGCCGATCATTGGAAAACCTTTAGATCGAAGTATCTCGATCGTGGCTGGGGCTGGACTTGAAATCATACCATGTGAAAACTTGAATAAACCTCCTCCAACAGCAACAGGCGTTGAATAAACCTTCGCATCGAAGAGATTTAGATCTTCAAATGCAACTGTCGTGCCGACTATCTCTGCTGGAGTGTCGGCGGAGCCTGCTTCATGTAAATGAACCTCTTTGACGCTTTTTCCGTGAACTCTGGCTTCAGCATTTACTAGAGTGTTAATAGAGTCTGACGCGAACTGCTTAGCTTCCACTGGTAGCTTTAGGTTTTCTATGCAATTCACAGTAGCTTCTATGAGTTCCGAGCCCGTTTTCTCGGGCACTTCTTCAGCTTTGACATCAACTTTTTTAGCGCGGAATTCTCTCCGTGTGACATTCCTCACTGTTACTTCTAGGTTTTTACATCCCTTTATATGGCACTCAACAGACTTCATGGCTTCCACAACTTTTGTAGCATTGGCGCCAAGATCGAGCAAGGCGCCTACAATCATGTCTCCAGAGATCCCTGTCATCTGACAATCTATGACGGCGACGCGCTTGATGCTTGACATTTAAATTCCCCTTTCATCTTTTTAAATACGATAGAGAGCAGAGATGTAGATATATTATGTGGAGACGAGTGTGAGAACATTGAGAGAAGTGTTAGAGAAGCTTGTAAAGGGTCAAATTTCTGTGGATGATGCTGAGAGGCTTCTTAAGATTTTTGCTGTTGAAGAAATCGGTAACTTGGCTAAGATAGATGTTGGCCGCGAGTTTAGGAAAGGCATGCCAGAGATTATTCTTGCTGAAGGAAAAAGACCTGAGGACGTGATGCAAATAGCATTGGCGATGCTAAATGAGAAAGGAAGAGCCATAGTCAGCCGAGCCACAACAGAGGAGATACACACTATAAAAAAGGCTGCTTCTGATGCCGTGTTTTTACAGGTTAACGATAAAGTTGGGTTAATGGTAATGAAAAGGAAGGATTTTGAGGTTAAGAGAACCGGTGGAAAAGTTTGCGTTTTGACTGCTGGAACATCTGATATTCCCGTCGCCGAAGAAGCGAGGGTTATAGCTGAAGAGATGGGATGCGAGGTCATAACAGCCTACGATGTTGGAGTAGCTGGAATCCACAGGCTCTTTCCCCCTCTTAAAGAGATTATTGAAAAGGATGTGGATGTGATTGTAGTAGTTGCAGGAAGGGAAGGGGCACTACCTTCCGTAGTAGCGGGTATGATCGATGTTCCAATAGTGGCTGTTCCAACCTCGATTGGATATGGTTTAGGCGAGAAAGGTGTCAGCGCCTTAATGGCTATGCTTCAAGCCTGTCCACTCGGGTTGGCCGTTGTCAATATCGACGGAGGGGTTGCAGCTGGAGCTGTAGCCGCTTTAATCGCTAATCGGGTTGCTAAATTCAAGAAACCTAGGAATTGAAGATTACCATCAACAGGTAGCCTATGCCTGAGAAGAGTTGTTCATGGTAGGAAGAGGGTAAACGTTTTTCTGAAGTTGCGTCTCCTATATTCAAAGATGAGTAAATGCAAGACCTAAGACTTGCCAAGCTGCGGCTGAAAGAGAGAGACCTCACACTTGTCATAGTGAAGGAAGGCAAGGTTATTTTCGAGACCAAACCTCAGGGCATAAGCGATTTTCTGCAAGCCATCGAAAAGTTTGGCAAAAGATTAGTTGCGTCTTCGGTGGCAGACAAAATCGTGGGAGCAGCTGCAGCCATGCTTTGCGCCTATTCTGAGGTGGCATCCGTGTTTGCGGTCACGATAAGTGAAAAAGGAATCAAAGTGCTTGAAAGCAACGATATTTTCTATCAGTTCGAATTTTGTGTCCCCAAAATTCTCAATTATGACAGAACTGATATCTGTCCCTTTGAGAAACTTGCTGCCGGTTCTAGAGACCCGAAAGAAGCTTATGTGAAGTTAAAATCTTTTGCAGAATCCTCCATTCAATAAGCCTTATATGAGTTAGCTGCCTCGTAAAAGACTGTAAGCGTGCCGAAGGGAATAAAATGTGCGAGTTTAGTGTGTTTTTTAAGGAGAAAACCGTGTTCAAGGATGCTATTTACGCAAAGGTTGACGGAAGCAAAGTTATAGTTAAGGACGTGTTGGGAGATTCTAGAGTGTTTGAAAACTGCAAAATTGTGGAAGTTGATGTAAATTCAGAGCGTCTCGTACTTTCGCCAACCTAAATTCTTAAGTCATGTTATGGACCCATCCGTTTCTCAAGAACGTTTAAGGTCACCGAAAATCATGAACTTCTTGGGTTGAACATGAAAATCGCGGTTTCCGGTAAGGGTGGAGTTGGCAAAACCCTTGTTGCAGGCGTTCTTGCGGATTTTTTCGTGAAGAAGGGGTTTAAAGTTTTGGCCATTGATGCCGACCCTTCTCCTAATCTAGCCTTAACGTTAGGTATATCCCTTGATGAAGCTAGCAAGATTGTTCCAGTATCCGAGAACGCCCAACTATTAGAGTCAAAGACTCGCACTGGCTTTGCCGGAGTGTACCGCCTTTCATTCAGCGTCGATGACATAGTTGAGAAGTTTGCTGTGAGATCGCCTTATGGTGTGAAACTCCTTGTTATGGGAACCGTTAGGTCAGCTGGCGGAGGCTGCACATGTCCCGCCAACGCCGTGATTAGGGCACTGCTTCAACATCTGTTTGTTGAACTGGACGAGGTCGTGATTATGGACATGGAAGCCGGAGTGGAACACATGGGTAGGGGAACCGCAGGGCACGTTGACATCATGCTCATAGTCGCTGATCCCAGCCTAAAGTCCATGGATACGGCTAAGAAAATTTACGGGTTGGCCGCTGAGGCTGGCATCAAGAAAGCTTTCATAATCGGAAACAAGATCAGAAACGCAAGTGAAAGCAAATTAATTCAACGGTTTGCCGCCGATAACAAAATTCCTATACTTGATTTGGTTCCCCACGACGAACAGATATTGAAAGCCGACATGCAGGGGGAGACTCCTCTGAAATATGCGCAAGATTCGGTGGGGATAACAAACATTCAAAAAATAGGCGAAGAACTCCTAAACATAAAAGATGTTAAAAGTTGAGCGCTAAAGAAATAAAATCTCTTAAATATTGGTCATCTTGTTATTTAGTCAACTGACTAGGAGAAAACGGCTTTGGATCTGCCGGAAAAAAGGGTTATAGGTTCCCTTCTCATGCTTTCTGGTTTAACCTTCCTCGTCATTGGACTCTACGATGAACAGTCAACGTTTGTTCTGAAACTTTTGAAGAAAATTTTTGAAACGGCGATTGCAGGGTTACCTTAACCCAAATAAAGGGCAACTTTTCTCAGACTTACGCAACTTTTATCTCCTTAGTTATTCAGCCTTTATATCTAATCCATCTACGTAAGAGATGTTAGAAGGGAAGGTGAAAAAATTATGCCTCCCTCCTCCCACCAAAATTTTCTGGGGCAATACATCAAGGTTAATAGGTTACGTTTCAAACTAAATTCACGTGTGAACTTCCATTAAAATCGGCTTTGGAGTTCACATGGACGCTGACCAAGCCATTAAGAGCGAAAACGCCTCCTTTTCTTAATTGAGGCTCAAATTGAGGAAAGAGGTGATTAGGGATGGGTAAGAAAGCTACAATCGTGATTCGTCTTGTAAAGGAAGGCGCTGAAAAGTCGAATGAGGATATTGAGAAAGAGATCCTTGAGGAGCTTTCAAAGCATCCGCCAATGATTCCTTGGCTAAAGAAGGTTGAGAAAGTCATGGTAACAGAAGTCCAAAAGCGCCTAAAGTGAGTGCTCATGCCTCGAAAAGCAAGAGGCTCATTTTGGCCTATAGTTCAACGGCGTATGCGAGAGAAGGCGGTTAGTTGTTTATGTTGAAGCCTCCCTATTAAGGTTACGTTTCGCATTCGGGTCTACAGAGCCGCCGAAAAGCCCTTTAAAGTAGCTCGGCGGATGAGCGAAAATTTGCTTATTGAATCTGAAGGTCTGTCGGCGCTACCTCTGTAAGGGTTGCGGTCGGCACTTCAACGATAAGACGGGGACGCAGTTTGAGGACTCGAAACTGCCCCTCCGAGTGTGGTTCTTCTCAGCCTTCCTCATGCAGTACAAGGTATCCGTTGAGGAGATAGCTACCCAACCGCCCTCAACATCGCGAAGACGTTAAGGAGAGGCATCTACCTCACCCAGCTTAAGGAGAAGCTGAAGGGTGTAGTGGAGTCGCCCAATACAACTTCCTCAGAAACACGAGGGAGGAGGACAAAGCTAGAAGAGCCACATCTATAGCAATCAGCGCCCTCATAAACATAGAGGAAGAGCCATGTACCATCAGCTTTATATGAGCGGTTTAAAATTAGGGTTGTGTATGATCTAGCGGGGTGATTAAAAAATGCGCGTCTTCAATGCAAATGTAACAAAGGTTGTGGACGGCGATACGGTGAATTTCGACTTTGCGGGAGAACCTTCGATAGCTCTGCCGAAGGCAGTTCTCAAGAAGAAGTCAATTCGCTTTTTCGGCACTGATGCACCCGAGAGCGACTTCGAGGGCCAAAGTCAGGGGGAGATCGCGGTAAAAGCTAAGGAGCATTTGGGAAAACTTCTCCGGGTGGGCGATGAGATCCAGATCCTTACGGCTGTGGACGTCTCGGACGGATACGGAAGGATACTCGGGAGGATACTCAAAGGGGGGAAGGACGTAAACCTGCGCATGGTGAGGGACGGCTGGGCGGTAATGTACCAGATATACCCGAACCTTCAAAACTTCGAAAAGTACAGGGAAGCGTTCAAGCAAGCGATAGATAAAAAGCGCGGGATGTTCAGCAGCGGGGAAGTCGAGTACCCATTTGAATTCAGGGCGAGGATAAGGAAGACCCCGCCGACGAGGTACGTGGGGGACTACAAGACCGGCTACTACTTCTACCCGACCGAGTACAAGTTAGTCAGTCCAGAGGACAGGATCTTCTTCTCCTCGGAGGGGGCGGTCAGAAAATCGGGCTTCGTGTTGAGGCCGAGAAGCTTAGTCGCAGAATTATACGAATGAAGCAAAATGGAGAGCGGGAAACCAAGACAATATCTTCTCACGGCGTTTCGGGCACTTCATTCGAGCCACCGTAACATTTTACCTAAAGAAGAAGTTTATTACTGTAAAGTTCTCTAAAATGCTGGCACAAAAACGAGGCATCTTACGTGTGTAATCGCTAACGTGCTACTTCACAATCCATGAAAAGGGGACCTATTTTGGATGGTATACATGGTTCTGTAGGCATTTCGGACCTTGCGGCTAGGACTGGTTTCGCTAGGACGACTCTTTTGACCCACATCAATCGCCTTGAAGAGCTGGGGTTCATTGTGTGGGATAAGGTTTTTACCGGTAGGAAAGGAAGGCCAAGGCTCCTCTATAGGCTCAAATCTCCGAAGGCAAAAGCCATAGGGTCAATTGAGTTCGTCGCCATAGCATTCAAGGGTCTTAAGCACCTCTGCAGATTTGAGAAGGGCGGATGGTGCAAAGATACGAGGAAGAAATGCACACCAGAAAACTGCCCATCGATCATAAAATGAATAAAATCTTTTTTGTCAGTATTTGCACATCTATTGATTAAGTGTTAATGTTAATATAAAGTGAGGACACATGGAGACTAAAAAAAGACTTAGAGAACTCATTAATGAATACACGAGAACCTGCAAGGAGCTCATGTGCGCAGTAATCTATGGAAGCTACGCTTTAGGCGAATTCACCGAGAGCAGCGACATAGACCTCCTACTCGTGACAGAGGACGATAGAGGAATGGAAACATTCCATGAGCTTCTCAATGGAAGAATCGTTGAAATGACCACGGTTGGACACAAACTTTTTGATGAAATGGTCAAGGATGCGAATCCCTTCATAGTTGGAGCCCTCATATATGGCATACCGATCTATGGGAAAAAAGTCATCGAAGCCGCCAAGAAGTCACTTAACGATAAAACGCTGAAAGGCTGGTCTGAAAAATACTACAAGAAAGGGATCGAAAGGCTGAAGGAAGCTGAGACGGACAACAGCGAAGCAATAGCAGCCGTTACATTGCTCCTAAACGCGTACCTAATCACAAGCGGCGACCTAAGACTTTCCTACTCACTAGATAAACTCACGGGGAGGATAAAGGACGAAGACCTTAGGAACCTATTAAACGACTTCAAAAAGGCCAGCGAAGCGAAGAACCTCGATTACGCAAAGGAAATAGCCAAGGTTGTGGAGCTAAAGATACTTGAGTAAGTTTAAAGACACCGCTAAACTTTTCCTAAAAGACGCCGAAAAAGACGTAGCAAGCAAAAGGTATGCAAGCTGCGTAATCCACGCACACCTAGTCATCGAACATACATTGAAGGCACGCCTAGTGGAAAAAGGCGTGAGCCCCAAGTTTAAAACTCTCCCCGACTTAACGCACCAAGCCTTAAAGTCAGACCTCATAGATCACAACATGTCCAAGCAAATTCTCGACATAAACTCCCTAAGGAACAAGATATACCATGAAGGCTACATACCAACTGGCCGCGAAGCCATTTTTGCTCTAGCAACCACGAAGAAACTCCTTTAACCACTTAATATGTACGTCGCAGTCGCGCACCGGTGCAAACCTTGCCAGACGATGAAATATGTTTTCCGTATTAGGGGAGGGGGCTATAGAGGGGTCTACAAAGAGAGAACAACGCAAAATAACGTAACAACCCTCTTTCACACAATCTGAACAACACATCGTAAGGTTAATAGGCTACGTTTCAAACTAGCATGCTAGTTCACCATAATAGAGGAAGGCAAAAGTGCCCAGGTTCAGGCAAACAAGCGACATCCTAAAACTCATGACAAAAAAACAGGACATCCGAGACATAGGCATAATCGCCCACATAGACCACGGAAAAACAACCATGACAGACTCCCTCCTAGCAGAAGCCGGCCTCCTATCACCAAAAATAGCAGGAGAAGCAAGAGCCCTAGACTACCTAGAAGAAGAACAAAAAAGAGGCATCACAATCAAAACAGCCAACATATCCCTCCTCCACGAAATAGAAAACAAACCATACGTCGTCAACCTCATCGACACACCTGGGCACGTAGACTTCACAGGAAAGGTAACACGCGCCCTAAGGGCCATCGACGGGGTCGTCGTAGTCGTAGACGCAGTTGAAGAAGTCATGGTTCAAACAGAAACCGTGACAAGACAAGCCCTAGAGGAAAGAGTTAGACCCGTCCTATTCATCAACAAAGTCGACCGCCTAATAAGAGAACTAAAACTCAGCTCAGACCAAGTGCAAAGCAAATTGCTCCGAATAATCCGCGACTTCAACAACCTAATAGACCTCTACGGAGAACCGGAGTACAAAGATCAATGGAGAGTAGACCCAGCCAAGGGAACTGTTGCCTTCGGCTCAGCCCTCCACAGGTGGGGCTTCACCGTCGACATAGCCCAGCAAAAAGGAATTAAATTCAGCGATGTCGTGGAGGCATACCATAAAGAACAGTGGCAAGAACTCCAAAAAACGATTCCCCTCCACCAAGCCATATTGGACATGGTCGTCAAAAACCTCCCAAACCCCATAGATGCACAAAAATACAGAGTGCCCCAAATCTGGAAAGGAGAGCCAGACTCTGAAATAGGACAAGCCATGCTCAACTGCGACGACAACGGACCAACCGTAATATGCTTCACATCAGCCCAAATGGACCCTCACGCAGGACTAGTCGCCACAGGCAGAATATTCTCAGGAACAATCCAAGAAGGTGACCAGATTTACCTCGTTGGAGCCAAGAAAGAATATAGAGTTCAACAAGTCTCCATGTATATGGGCGCCTTCAGAGAAGTTGTGAATCGCCTAGTAGCCGGAAACATAGCAGCGCTACTCGGATTAGACCTCGCAAGAGCTGGCGAAACCCTCATCAACATGTCACACCGAGACGCCATGATTCCCTTCGAACGAATAAAATACGTTTCCGAACCAGTCATCACCATCGCAGTAGAACCAAAACACCCAAAGGATCTGCCACGACTCGTAGACATTATGCACCGCTTGGCAATCGAAGACCCCAACCTAGTGACCACGATAAACAAGGAAACTGGCGAATATCTGCTCAGCGGAATGGGCGAGCTCCACCTAGAAATCGCTGTTAAATTCCTCAAGGACTATGGAGGAGGACTAGAGATTCTTACATCCCGCCCCATAGTCGTTTACCGAGAAAGCATTACCGGACAGGGCGTGGTGGCAATGGGAAAAAGCCCCAACAAACACAACAAATTCTGGATACAGGCGGAGCCGCTGGAGGGCAAACTCATTGAAATGATTGAAAAAGGAGAAATCATGGAAGAGATGGGGCGAAAAAAGATAGGCACTGTCCTATACAAGGAAGCCGGATGGCCCGCCCACGAAGCAAGAAACGTCTGGGCTCTAGAAGAACATAAAAACATGCTAGTTGATATGGCAAAGGGCATACAATACCTTAGAGAAGCAAGAGACATGATCATTGCAGGCTTCAGATGGGCAGCTCAGGCAGGTCCCCTCTGTGAAGAACCCATGCGAGGAGTCAAAGTAAAGCTCATGGACGTCCAGTTGCACGAAGACCCTGTGCATCGCGGGCCAGCGCAGGTTATGCCTGCAACAAGAAGGGCTTTCCTCGGCTCGTTTCTAACAGCTGGACCCGTCCTTCTTGAACCCGTATACAAAATAGGTGTTTCAGTTCCCCACCAATGGGTTGGAGAGGTAACAAGCATCATAACCCGTAAAAGAGGAAGAATAGCAGCCTCTGAACAGAAGGGCTCAATAACCATGATCAACGGGTACATTCCAGTCTCTGAAACCTTTGGCCTGTCCGCCGAAATGAGGTCTGCAACCTCGGGCCACGCCTTTTGGCAGAGCCAATTTGACCACTGGGAAAAAGTTCCAGAAAGCATTGCATTAACGGTTATAGAGGAAATACGCAAGAGACGGGGATTGCCTCCGGAAATACCTAAACCAAGCAAATTCATCGACGAAGCTTGACACTTTTAAGCTAAGATTTGAAAATTCGATGCTTGTTTCGCGTAACACAAATGTACATGTACATTTTGAAAAGCCATGGGGCCTCTCCACAGACATAAGGAGAAATCTCACTTTGATGTACCTCAACCTTATTCATCGATTACAACGAATATGTCTCAACAGATTTTCATCCTTAAAAAGATAGACCAAAGGAAGATGGCTACCAGCCCTTAAATCTCAAATTGAGAGTAAATCTTAAATCAAGAAAAGTTATCAACTATAATGAAGACTAGCTAAATCAACTTCAGTTAAACCGGGGAAACCCGAGAGATTTAGCGAATCTTCCCTAGATGGTGTCTGTGGTGCAGCCTGAAGAGTACGCGATGAATCAGGTCCCACAGGCCGAATGGTCTTCAAACTATACCTCTTCTACGTGCATCTTCAAGTATCTCTAACATCTTTTCTATGGGCGGGTCAGTTTCATTTGAATGCATCATTTTACGTCTAGCCTGTTTTGACTTCCTGTCAGCTTCTCTGACATAGGCACTATACTCCTTTGGCAAGAATTCAAATGGAGGGTTTGCCCATATTCCTTTCCCATAGTTGATTACCCCGAAAAGTCTTCTGAGATAATTAGACACTTTCTTCTGTGTTGTTCCATGAAACTCTTTGTCTATATGAATGACACAACCGGGTTGAAAGACTTTGTTAACGGTCTTTAAAATTAAGATGGCATATATCTTTTCTCTCCAATCGGCGCAACCTATTGAAAGCTCATTTATTCTGTCTCTGGATAGACAAATGATCCATTTATGTTGCTTTTTTCTAGAAAATCTCGTGGCCACGGAGTATTGATGTGGTGGTTGCTCGAGTTGACCAGCAAAATCTACTCCGACGAAGGGTTTTTTCATTAGTTAGAACCCTCGGTTCTACGGACTTGAATCATCGTCCACTTTTTATCAATTCAGAAAGAACCGCTTCATGTCTTCTGCTGTATCGTGTGGCTTCCCCTTTCTTTAGAAATATTTCCAAGCGGGTAGTAAGTTTGGGAGTTTGGGGAGGCACGCCGATTTTCATACTCGACAACATCAATAATTCGATCGATACAGGTTCCTTTGAAATCTTTCCCTCGCGATCCCCAGCGCGAGAGTCGCGGCTCTATTGATCCAAAATCCTGTCGCCATTATTTTGATGAGATCAGATTTTGATAATTTCCACAGACACGATGGAATTGCCTTTTCAGCCGGTAGATTTTTTTGAGATAATGATTAGCTGGCCGTCAGGCTCAAAATCTAACTTCATATTCTTTTCAAGTTTCGCTTTTTCAGACTCCCAATCAATCGTAGGTTCCCCACCCAAAGTGAAGAAGATCGCACTCATCTTCCCCAAGATTGGCACTTCAATGTAATCCAAGCACGCTTCTTTGATATAAACACGAGCAACACTTGAAGACATGGCCACAGCTGAACAAGCCAGAGAAATAGCGTTGCATATTCCAACGACCTCTAACTCTTCGACTCGCATCATTTTGTTGATGATATGATCAGAGTAGATAGTTGCCTTTCCTCTGCCTATATCTTCTGGACGAATAGCGATAAGTTCCGTCACAATCACCTTTTTAACAGGTCTTAATCGATTTGCTACAAATATACATTTTTCTTAGCGTGATCTTGTGGAACAATGCGTTTTGAGATGTTGTTCCATTGATTGACCAATGCGGAGTGAATCCTTGTGCGTGATTTTAACGTTAATTTATTACTAAACTTTGGCAAATTTCTTGGATTTCACTTATTTTCACTAGAGATTTGCCGTGATGATGCTTATTTTTCATGTTTCCCAACTTAAGTTTTTGCGCTATGAGCGCATTCAAAACCAAAATTTGCCATAGTTATTACTTTGCTAGATCCCGGTGCTCAATCGAAAAATTATCTAAAATAAGCGTCTATCAATTTTCTGCAATAGGCAGTACCGTCGCACAATGTTGTGTTAAGGTGGGAAAAGCCTTCTCGGCAAGAAGCGAAACTCAAATCGTGTTTCAATACGATAGGTCTCAGTTTCTCCAAAATTCTCCTTCTAAGTTCTTCGCGCAGGTATTTGTAGCCTACAACCCATTTTCCATCAGCATACAACCTGAACAGCTTCTCATAAACTGGCGGGTTTGTCTGTTTCAACGTGGAAAAGAAGCCCCTCACGGGTTTCATGGTTGCTATGGTTATTTGCTTCACGTCCACGTCTGCCAGCGTTGAAACTAGCTTTTCAAAATCCTTCTCATCGTCGTTAATGGTTGGTATGATGGGATCTATTCTCACCACTGTGGCTATATCTTGTCCAGCTACTTTCTGCAGTGCGGACACCCTACGATCTGGAGATGGAGCATAAGGCTCTATGAAGCTCGCTAAATCTTCTCGCAAAGTTGTTATCGTCACTGACACGACGGTTGGGGTTCTTTTGAAAATATCCATGTCTCATGTAACAAGGTTTGATTTCGTAACAATGAGAAGGGGGAAACCATGCTTCGCCAGAACTTCAGCGCATCTTCGCGTAATCTTATATTCCCTTTCTAACGGTTGATATGGGTCTGTGCAGTCGCTCATCATCACCGGATGTTTCAACTTGGTGTTTCTAGTCATGCTTTCTATTTGGTCTAACAACTTTAGGCGTGGCGAGGCTGGACCGACAAAGCTTGGAAACTTGACTGCATAGCAATAGATGCATTGGTGGGCGCACCTTCCGAGATAGGTGTTTATGTTGTATTTTGGGAGGCATGTGCATAATCCGGCTCTTGGAGCATTGAAAAGAGGCAGTTTCATGATAGTATTTCTAAGCGTACGGTTGCCTTAATGTCTTTAGCTCTTCTGTCAGATACTGGAAACGGATACTTTTCAACTTGTTTATCATGAATGTTAATAATAGGCGCATAGAAATGCACTCATAGAAGCCGTCAATGTTGCTAAAAAATTTTCGGGATTCGTAAAAGTTACTACTGTTTATAGGGAAGGAATGAATGAGGAAGCTAAGAAAGTTCTGGAAGAAGCAGAACAATATTTGAAAAAAGAGAAAATCGATCATAGTTTATCATCAATTCTTGGTTCCAATCCTTCTAGAGCCTTGGTAAACGTAGCTATACAGAAAATTTTGACCTCATCGTGGTCGGGAGCAGAGGTTTAAGCAGCGCAGCATCCTTCCTGCTAGGAAGCGTATCCAAAAAAGTAGTCCCCAAGTCTCATTGCGACGTTCTTGTTATTAAAAAGTGGACTCAAAAAGCCCCTCTGAACTCTAAACATGGCTAAGCATCCTTCGCCAAAAACATGCCCATATTTGGATCCTAATCACAGAAGAATGTTAAAAAAAATATTTTTTCAGAAAAACAACTTGCGGCAAAAGCGACATTCATTTTGAGGCATAAGAGATTTAAATTGACATTTGGTTACGGGTTTATGGCGGCCGTAGTCTAGAGATTAGTGCAAAACAGCGCCCTAATCGGAAAACCTGGTTAGGACTCCGGCTTCCCGAGCCGATAACCCGGGTTCGAATCCCGGCGGCCGCACCAAACCATTTACTGGCGTTCCAGCTCTGATTTAAATGGAAGTTACTATACAATTGACGTTGGAGGCATCATAGTTTGAAGTTGATTTACGTTGTTATAGATGGTATGGGCGACCTGCCAATTGAAGAGTTAGGAAACAGAACTCCCCTTGAAGCCGCTGACACCCCAAACATGGACTTCCTCGCCAAAACAGGCAAAACCGGACTAATGTATACGGTTGGGAAAGGAATAGCCTCAGAAAGCGACGTAGCCGTCGTCTCCATACTAGGCTACGACCCCTTCAAATACGAGGTAAACCGAGGACCCCTAGAAGCCCTTGGCTCAGGTCTAACCATGAAAGACGGTGACCTTGCTCTAAGATGTAACTTCGCAACCCTAGGTTATGGAAACGCTCTCATTGACCGGCGGGTAGGAAGAGGCCTAACCACAGAAGAAGCTACGGAGCTAAGCAAAGCCATAAACGAAAAAGTAAAACTGGAATCTTACCCCGCAAGTTTCGAGTTCAAAAGCACCATAGGACACAGAGGAGCCCTGGTCATCCGAAGCAAAGAGAAGTGCCTCTCAGGCAACATCAGCAACACAGACCCAGCATACACTAGAATCAAAGGAATCGGCGTAGCAGAGCCAGAGGCTGAAATGATCCTGAAGAAATGTAAACCAATGGACAAAACTGAAGAAGCAAAGATTTCCGCAAACCTCGTAAACGAATTCACTGAAAAAAGTAGGACAATTCTGGAAGAGCATGAAGTAAACAAGAGGCGCGTCGCCCAAGGAAAGCTAAGCGCAAACGTGATACTCACTAGGGACGCAGGTCATCGCTTACCAGAATTCTTTAACATCAACGAGCAGTACGGCCTCCGTTTCGTCTGCCTAGCTGACATGCCCATCGAAAAAGGAATATCTAGGCTAGCTGGCATGCAAATAGTTGACCTTCCTCCTCCGTCTAAAAGCCTTGAAAAAGACTGCATATTGAGAGTGAAGAAACTGTTGGAAGCCTTACCTTCCCATGACTGCTTCTACATACACATCAAGGGCCCAGATGAACCAGGCCACGACGGAAACTTCAACCTTAAAACAAAACTCATCGCTATAGTTGACAGACACTTCTTGGGCAATATGCTACAAAAAATAAAGTTAGAAGACTACGTCGTCTGCGTCACAGCAGACCATTCAACACCCTGCAAACTAAAGGCTCATAGCGACGACCCCGTGCCCTTACTCATATCAGGCAACAAAATCCAAGGCGACGAGGTTCAAAAATTCTCTGAGAAAGAATGTAAAAAAGGAAAATTGGGTATTCTAGAGCGCGGTACCGAACTCATGCCAAAACTAATCATGGAACTAAAAGAATAAGGGGAAGCATGTGATAGTTCTTGACGCACACGTCATCATAGACAAGGCGAATGCAAAGCAACACTTCATTTAAGACATTAATTAACACTTTTCAATCCAAAAACTAGTCCAACAACAAAGCTGCCTACAAATGGCGCGCTGGACACTAAACCTGTCAACCCTAAGGGAGCAAGACTTTCAGCGAATCTAGTTACAGTTGCGCCCAGTTCACCTAAATCTAAGTTGATGGATTTTGTATACACCAAGTACATGAGCAGGAAGACGAAAATTCCGATAATTAGGGCAAAATGGGAAATCTTCTTGATTAAGTATCCTATGAAGTAGCCGGCTATGCCACCTATAATCAGCATGAAAATAATCGGGCCCACCAAGCTGTCCATTTTATTTTCTCCTCATTAACCGTGCCTTCGATAAATCACGGTTCCACATCGTTTGCAATGGTAAAAATTGCCTTCATTACCCTGTTGCTCCTCGGCAATTTCACCCTTACAATTAGGACATTCCATGTTTTTCACTTCCCGCTTCATATCCTCCTGAACAATTTATACTCTAGAGGTTCCTGATCGAAGTGAGGACAGGACTTACACAAAGCCTTGCTAACTTTTTCTTTAAATATCCCACGGTAAGCTCCATCGGGTAGAGGAATAGCTTGCTTGCATTCGTTGCAGTCAATCTTTAGGTTACTACTTTTTAGACTAACGCGCTTTAAACTATGTATTTTTTTGTGCCTGTTGGATTCTTCTAAGTTTTTTAATTCTTTAAATCGCGAAAGCATGGAAGCATCGCTCAACGAGTTGATCTGATTTACTAAAATAGATTATGAATTTGAAAATTTGATTTCGAATATTGATTTTCATTTCATAAGAATTTTTTGTCAAAAACCCATACTATTCCTTGGAGCTTGGAATGAACGCCAAACTTGAGGAAATTCGAAGGAAAATCGCCAAGCTTGAGAGGGAAGCTAAGGAACTGCAGCGCCTCAAATCGGATTCCAGAGATGTTAAGAAATTCCGCAGAATGCTTGTTAAGGAAAAAACCGATTAGATGGGTTCCATTCAGATAGGTGGTTTTGCCATTTTTCTCTTCGGTTGCGGCAGTTTCACCCACTTTTCGAACTCTGGATCCGGCGATTCGCTTTCAAAGAGTTGTCTCCTGCGAAACTCCAGCAGGTTGTTCTTTTTACCCGCAAACTCCGCTGCCGTGAAAACCTTGTGACCTGTTTCTGACGCCGCATCAAATACTGGTTGAACAAGACTTCTCCATCTCTCGTCTCGAAGAATGTGATGCTCCAGAACGGTTGTCTGCACTTTCTTAACAAGGCTTTCCAGGTTTTGCATTCCCTGCTGTATGTGCTCGTTTTTTACTCTAAATCCAGCTAGGTATGTGGGAGGCCCGCCCATGATGACCAGTTGAGGCCCTTCAGAGAGAATTATGTTCAAAGTGGGACTGTGCATGGGACCCTGAACATCAGACGCAAACAAAACCTTTTCATCGCCGCGTTCTATGGTAGTCATTAAAATCCAGCCCAGCGCCGAGTTTTCAGGTCCATGAAAGACTGGATCAGAAAACCTTAGCTTTGTGTCTCCAAACTCAAAGGTTCTGCTGTCAGCGATTTCCAGCCTTTCCGCGTAACTGCCCCCGGTTTTCTTGAACATCCATCCGCGGCGCCTCTGGCTGAAGTTGACCATGGATCGATAACTCTTGACTAGGACAAGTTTTCCTTCGTAGATTTTCTTGGCAACGTCCGCCGAAGACCAGTTGCAGAACCAGTCGATGTAGGAAGGCGTGTGATGGTCGAAGTGGTAGTGGCTTAAAGTCACTACATCGGCTTCTTCCGCGGCTTTGGATACCCTTTTACGACACTCCGCCATGGCTTTGTACTCCTTTGGATGCGGAGGATAACCGAATCGATTTGGAGCCAAAGACGCCCCAGCGTCCAAAAGTACCTTCACGTCAGAGGTTTCCACGTAAGTGCACATGGACCTTACGCCAAGACTCTCCGCGGCTAAGGGGGCAACCTTGATTTTCTTAAGCATTTTAGCCTCAGCACGCGCCGTTTTACAACTATACATTTTTATGTTAGATTAGCACTTAATTTTGTCTCGGTGGGCGATGACGACTCTGGCCCCACTGACCAGTGATTGAGATCTTGAGAGGAACCGTGTAACCGACGTTTCCCAAGAATGCGAGAGCCCGCCAACACCGACGCACTGGTCTTTTTCTTGCCCAAAGTCTGTCCCAAGTATCGAGTCGCAGAGTTTACCTATGGCTGGGTCGCGGAGGAGGACAGATGTATAAATGTTCCAGCCGCGGTTATGTTGGCGCCGCCATTGCTGAGTTTCCTGACGATGCCTTGAAAAAGTTGCAAAGGGCTGAGCGGATGAGAGCTAAGTTTGGGGAGAAGAGGAGGAGAAAGCGCCTCCTAGATAATGTTTACACACTTCCGCTTTTCTCAGACTTTAATCTCCTTTTTAAGAGACAAAAATCATAAATTCATTATTTGACAATAAAGACTGAAGGCTGACTCATGCCTCAATACTTCAGCGTTTTTAAGAACGAAAGTAAGCTTGATATAAACTTCATACCTCCCCGACTCCCCCACAGAGGGCCTCAACTAAACCTCCTAAACCAGTTTTTCCGCTTCGCCGTCGAAAGTCCCGGGAAAATGACGCAACGCGTTATGATCACTGGAAAAATTGGAACCGGGAAAACAGTTCTTTCCAAACATTTCGGGTTGAGTATAACAAAGGAGGCACAGGAGAGAGGAATAAGCCTTAACTACGTTCATGTTAATTGTCGCGAGTGCAAGGGAAGCCTCTTCATGATTCTTCAACGAACCATCCTGAAGTTTTATCCCCACTTTCCGAGGCGTGGCTATTCGGCAGAAGAACTGTTGCAAGCCCTTATGCAGATTCTCGACGAACAAAACGCTTATCTCATCTTGGCGTTGGACGAGTTAGAGGCCCTCATCCGCGTCGAGGGGTCAGACCCCCTCTATAACCTCACCCGCGTCCAGGAAGATCGCCTCAAGGCCCTTCAGAGGCTTTCCCTCATCTGCATCCTCCGCCAACCTGAATGCTTAGATGCGTTAGACCCCAGCACAAGGAGTACGCTTCAACGCAACGTTATTCACCTAGAAGAATACTCGAAATTGCAGCTCCGAGACATTCTCAACGACAGGGTGAACCTCGCCTTTAGACACGGAACCATTTTCGCCCCAACGGTTGACCTCATCGCCGAGTTGGCGTCTTCGGAGGGGGGAGACGCCCGTTACGCTATTGAGCTTCTATGGCGGGCGGGAAAGTACGCTGACGCTTCGGGAATGCGGGAGGTTTCTCCTGAATGCATTCGAAAGGCTGCTGTCAGCGTCTATCCTGTAGTGCGGAAGGACATAATTTCCTCTCTTTGCCTTCACGAGAAGTTATTTCTCCTCGGTGTTGCGAGACGTTTCAGGCAGGCTGAAACTGCTTACATGTCCATGGGAGAGGCGGAAGACGCCTATGCTGTTGTGTGCGAAGAACACGGTGAAAAGAAGAGGGGTCACACCCAGCTCTGGAAGTATGTCAAGGACCTTTCCGTGGCTGGCATAATTGAAACAAAGGCTTCGGGAACTGGACAGCGGGGAAAAACCACTCTCATCAGTTTGCCCAGGGTTCCTGCCTCTGACTTGGAGGAGGAGTTGAGCAAGGCTCTCATGCAAAAGGGTGGTAAATCCATTGTCAATTGAAGAAATTTTCTCTTCTAAGGGAAGGGTGAAAATCCTTAAAATTTTAACTGATATTGGAGAGTTAAACATTTCAGAGATTGCCAGACGAGCTGGCTT
>LIHK01000014.1 GCA_001399795.1 Candidatus Bathyarchaeota archaeon BA2
CAAATATTCGTAGCTTCTACCTAGAGGGTCTCCAAAGAGGGCAAAATCTGTGGCATAGAGAACACTTGACTTTCCACGTCCGACACCACCGACAAGGCAATTGAATCCCGCGACGAAGGGAATCGTTGTTTTGAAGTGGGATCTAATATTCTCTAGTTGCAAAGATTTAATTCTCAAAGAACCTCCTCCAACACTTTCTTCACTTTCGTTTCTTGTTTTCCCACCAACGGCTCGATGAGGTCAACGGCAAGTCTCGCTATTTTCTCAGCTTCCTCCTGAGGGTAACGTTCGGAGAAAATTTCGAAAAAGTACTCAAAGGCCTTAGTTTTCAAGTCTTTTAATCCACCCTCAAAGATGGAGCGAATTACCTCTTCAGGAACCTCGGTTTCCCTTAACCTAAGGAGAGGATGAACGAGTAGAGCTTTTTCAGCAGCGCTTCTTATCTTGGCGAGGTCAAATTCTCCACGTCCAGCTCCAGCGGGCAGGACGCCGCGCACTATGGGAACTAGGACAGCCCCTGTTTCATCAGCCTCCTTCACGAGTTGAACAACCGCCTCGGTTACTTTCATGGGGGTCGATACACCATAGTCACGATCTAAAACGATGAAACGACGTGGAGTTTCAAGTTTGACGTGATGAAGTTTGGGAACCCCTTTTTCATTAACTTCAACATGGTAGAAGCCCTTCTCAGTTTCTGCGTCCTCGTAGCTCACGGTCTCTGTGCAACCGCTGTAGACGAGGAGGCCGCCTTTGAAGGGAAGTTTGTATGGTTTATGAACATGTCCGCCTGCGTAGTAGTTGAAGCCTTCAGGGAGGATTTCAGGCCTAGCTTCGGCTTCCATTTGAGGAGGCTTAACGCTGGGTATGTCCAAAGCCATGTGGAAAACAAAGATGTTAAAAATGGAGGGGTCAGGTGTGGGCTTGTTTTGCTCTAGAAAAGATGGCAACTCTTCCTCGGTTTTTCGCGGGGTTCGAAAATTGGGAATGCCGTAGACATAGCAGATTTCGTTTCGCCAAGAAGCGCCTTCGTGGCGGGGCAAATAATAGACTAAACCGGCGCTATCAAGCGGATTAAGAATCGTGCCCGTTATAACGTTTGGAGCAGAGTCATGGGAGCCGTCTACCGCCAGTACGGGTATCCCAACGTCTCTCAGCCGCCTAAAGTTGGTTATGGCGTTTTCGAGGGTCATGTTTGAAGGACGAGCTTGCTGAAAAATGTCTCCAGCGATGATCATGAAGTCAGGCTTCAATTCAATGGTTTTGTCCACCAACTCCTGAAAGGCTACGTTGAAGTCATCCCGTCGAACGTCAAGGTTGTATTGGGCATAGCCTAGATGCAAATCGGCTACGTGAACAAAACTGAAAGGCTTCATCAATGTCCCCCCTTATCACCTGCTTACGTTTCAATTTTAGTGGGTTGGGTACTTTTAAGAATTGAGTGTAAGAAGGGTTCTTGTATATGACAACTAAGAAAGCCTGTTAAGAAGACGTCTAGGATGCTGGTGTTTCTATGCTTAGTCGCTTCTTGGTTTCGAAATATTTGCTGAAGTTTGTTATTGTTATACCTACCATCTCTTTAGTTTTGGGGTCACGCCTCACGATGACATATGGATCGATTTCTTCTGATACTGCCTTTCTAGGCTTGCCGAAGCTAATGTAAACGGTATCTGCATCCTTATCGTAGCTCATTACGATGCGGTCTTTCTCCAAAGAACTTCCCCTCTTCTCACTCCTTCAGTAAAGTAACTGGTCACTATAAAACCTTCCCTATCAAGAACCTTGACCACAACAGCCAAATATTTTGACGCAACCGGAGTTGAAGGGTAAAACTTATAACATATTTTCGTGTCTTCTGTGGCGCCTCTAACCACGATCTCTGGGTTTTCCAAAACCTCCTTCATTTTCTTTTGTTCGCCTTCAAGCTCGGGATGAAAGAAAACTACATGCAACCACTGCGTCTCAGTCAACCTTATTATTTTACCATCGTACGCCGCAGTCTCAAATACGAACGGCATAGCCTTTCTCCTTTCCTTCTTTCGGGAGCCAAGGTGGAAATGCGTTATAAGTATAAGAGTAGGGTGAACATATTGTTGTCGGAGGCTTAGCTTTGAGGCGGGAACATCCTACACAGCCCATTGTGGGTGTTGCGGCGGTCATTGTGCAGGATGGGAAACTTGTTCTTGTGAAGAGGGGGGTTGAACCTGGGAAGGGAAAGTGGAGCATTCCCGGAGGATGTATGGAACTGGGAGAAAGGGTTCGAAAAACCGCCATAAGAGAGGCTAAGGAGGAATGTGGATTGGACATTGAGCTTGTCGACGGTACGCCCATGGATGCCATTGACAACATTATTGAAGGCGAAAATGGGCGCCTCCAATATCATTACATCATTTTGCAGTTTCTAGCTCGACCAGTTGGCGGAACTCTGAGGCCTGGCAGCGACGTGACCGAGGTTAGATGGGTTCCTTTAGAAGAAGTGGAAAAATACAACCTAACGAATACTTTTCGCTTGTTTTTCAAGAAACATAGAAAGGAATTATCCTCCCACAAGTAGGAGACGGCGCAAAAACTTTCTCTTTTCTATAGTATTGGATTTTCTCTCAGTATCTAGGCTTCATAAAATATAAGGTTTGAAAACAGAAACACAGTGTCAGAAGAGTCTAAAATGAAGATTCTAATTAAGCTAAGGAGACTGGAAGAAGAAATACCTAGGTTGAAAGGGGAAAAGCGAGAAAAAGCCATAGAAACGTATCGAGAACTTTTATGGCTTCTTAAAGACGAACCAATTTACCTAGTAAGATATGAGTAAAACACAGTTCTCGCAGACGTAAACGTTCTTGCTTGGTGTCGAAATCATGGCTGTTACCCTACCTCTGTTTCCATCCTAACATTCAGTTAATACCATTAAAAAGAGGAAACGTGGATAGGGGAGCTCTTTTAAACTATGATTGTTGAGTGACATCCAACATCATCATGGGCTTCACTGAGTGTTTCTATTTCTTTTCAAACATTGCTCGCACTTTCAATGCGTCCTCAAGACCGATGGTCGGGAAGACTTCCAATGTAGCCACATCTCCCAAATAGCGTAGAACTACTGATGCCGCAACCATATCCTCTGTCTCCGTCACAGTTACAGAACAGTTCTTGCCATAAGCCAGTTCAATCGTAATGATTTTAAGCTTGGCCCAAGCATCATTAACAGCTTTAGGTGCTTCACCTCTGACTATTGCTGTCATTTTGTTCCAACATTTCTGAGCGGTTTCAGGTGTCCACTTAGTGATAGTAACAAACCTTGGCATGTATTTTCACCTCCTTTTACATTTTATTTGGTATCATTGAAAGAGTAGTTTTTCAAGTAATACCAATTTTATAGTCGTCTGTCTTATGATAATTTAAAACTTGTTAATTCTACACATGAAGTCCTTTAAGCCTGATGTTTCTTCCAAAATTCTATTAGTTCTTTAATGAAATAGCACTTCTCATCATCACCGAAAGGAATTGGAGGGATTCTAATCCTTATCCGTGAAGAAAAGTCTGGTGTGTCCCATGGTTTGAACGTCAAGGGCTTTCACCTTTGCGACCATCGGAAAGTCTTTAACCGCTTTTCCGAGAATGAGACAATAATGGGGTGGAAGGTCCCGTGCAATTGACTTCACGGTTTCAGAGTCAACTCTCGCCGCTCTGGAAACAGTTTCAAGGTCACGTTCGTTGGTAAAGTTGAAGAGGAAAATGTTGTCGGCTTGGCGGTAAATGTTTTCTCTTATGGTGTCTGGCTGATTGGTCACGAAGGTTGTGAAAACCCCGAAGTGCCTCATCCTCGTAACAATGTCGTCCCAGTAGGTTTCCCGCAAATAAAGATGCGCCTCCTCAGCAAAAAGAAAAACAGCCCTCATCTTCCATTCGGTCAAAAGTTCCACAAGCTTTCCAAGCATATACTCCACAACAATCTGCCGATCAACAGACGAAACATCCCGCAAGTTCAGAACCAAAGCCCCACCCGTCTGAACCTTTTGAAACAACTCTTCAAAAGTCGTTGCCTCTGCAAGGTTATCCGTGAAAAAACCGGAGTTCAGTAGGCTATAGTAACGAGAAAAGAGGGCGTCCCGCACATGCTGATTACACTTCCAATTCCTAATAGCCTCACCCAGCTCTTGTAGAGTAAAGGCTTGGCGTTGTTGCAGAAACCGCCATATACGCCTAAACTCCCGGGTTGAAGTGCCGGGAAGATTAAGGGCGTGAACGAGAATGTTTAACATAACCTGTAGGTCCATTTGGGCAAGCGACACCTTAAGATTGGCTCCTGAGGTGAGCACGTGAACCTTGTCGTAGTACTCATTCTTTTCGCCTTTCGAAGAGAAACCCAGGTTGACGTACTCGCCGTTAAGGTCGAGGACCACTACTGTGGCTCCGTAGTCGATGAGACCTAAAACGAGCAGCTTGGAAAGATGGGATTTTCCAGTTTCTTTCTTTCCAGTGACTATGTTTAATTTTCCGTCAAGGGCTCGGGCGTCTATAGCCAGTACAGAAGCCTCTTTGGTTTCGCCAACATCGATGGGGAGATCTTCGTTGATTTTTACAAAGGTTAGGAGGGACGTGATGGGAAGCCTTTTGATTTTAGATTTAGAGCGGGAGGGAAGCCACGAAGGATTCACAAGCAACTTTCCGTTTTGGACGGCTCCTCGAATTTTGCATATGAGTACCAAAGCATCTTGGATATGGTTTATGTGCGAGGATACCTCCAGCGGGTCAAAGTTTCCCCCGTGAACATAGTCGTCTGTCGTGGAGTCTCGGAGGAGTTCTTCAAGAATGCCTGGCACGTTGGCGAATTGAACGTCAACTACCTGTGTCACCAAGCCTCTGTTAGCTTTGGGGTCTTCTATAAAGAGGTAGTCTCCCTTTTCAACCTTCTCGCTTGGGAAGCAGAGGATTTCAACGGTGTTACCCTCTTTCTTATAGATTCGCACCGTTAACCCTCAGAGCCTTTTCCGAAAGGCCCGAAAAGTAGGCGACGCACGTTTGGTCTAGCTATTACTTTGAGTCTGCATTGTTGAACTATGAAACGCTGGATGCCGATCACCTCGTTGGCTGTGAAGGTTGAAAATATGTGAGCCAAGCGTAGGGTTTCAGGATAGCTCTGGATCAGCAAATCGTTTCCAAGAAGCTTTCGTACGGCTTCTATTTCCTGTTCACGCGGTATCTTCCTGTCAATGTCCAACCTAAAGGAGCAGACCCCATGGGTTAATTTTGCAACATAAACGTTTCCAAGGGGAAACATGGGGCCTGAATAAACGGGAAAGCCGTTAATTTGAAGCAGGCACGGCGGTTGAGACTTTCTCACAAAATCTGTTAACCGATGGCCTAAAAGCCTTAGGTGAGTCGTTTTAGAGAAAGCTAAGACTGTGTTGAGGCGATTTCTAGCGATTTCTAAGAGTTTGGACATGACATTCACTGGGCTGTCGGCGGTTCCGGCTGTTAGGGAACCGTCCCACAAGATGATGCTGTTGTGCGAGGAGCAGGAAACGCCCATCTGAAGCCAGCGTTCGAGGAGGTTGCCCATTCTAGTTTGCATGTTGATTAGGCTTGAGGCGCTGGCTTCTTCCGAGGTTTCGAAATAGTAGCGTCTGAAAAGGTTGTAGATTTCCTTTTTGTTTTCTTCTGTTATATGGAAGGGGAAGGGTCCGAGGCGAAGATACTTGTAGCGGCTTTCTGTTTTCCAGACGATTGCCCCCCTTATGGCGCAGAGTATGCCTGTTTCGGTTTCGCCGACTTTTATGCTTGAAACGTCGACAGCGGCAACTGGCGTATCTTCCAGAAGGGGCTTCAAGGGGATTGATTCAATTGTGAAGGAGCCATGGTTTCCAAAGACTGGCATGGCGTCTTCGGGGTTCTCCATGGCAGATCGGTTGAAGGTCATTTCGTTGGGTTGAAAATATTCTTCTTCTACGTTTCTCATTGATCTGAGGCTTAGCTCGATGAACTGTTGAGGCAGTTGTAGGTTTTCTAGGGTTTGTGGAAAATTATATCTTGGTGTTGTTGTATAGTTTAGTTGTTCAATCAACAATATTCACCAATAGTCAGTATAGGAGGCCTCTTGAGTATTTAAATGTTGTGCATGTACATGTTGTTCAATACAATAAACAATAAGGGGAGAAGGATGACGGAAGAAGCAAAACCCCCAATCCGTCTAAAAATGAAGGTTGGAAACCTTGAATTGGAGATAGAATGCAGAGAAAACCAGCTTGAAGAAGCTGTCAAAAAGATTCTTTCAACAGTGACGGAATACGCGAAGGAGCCTGCATTAATACCAGAGCGGCATTTGCCTCCAGCCAGAGCTGAAACATGCAAAGGTCTCATACAGAAGCTTTGGTCAGAAGGTTGGTTCACGTCTCCAAGAGGACTTGGAGACGTGCACAGCGAGATGGCTCGCAGAGGTTTCCACTACGACCGCACGGCGGTGGCGCACGCCCTCATAGACCTAGTGAAAGACGGCATACTAACTAGGGAGGGACGACCGCGTCGTTACCGTTACGCCCAGAAAAGGCCGCCGCCGACCTTTTAAGCTTGAATTTTTGCCCGAATTTTTGGTAACACTTCTTCTTGGAGGCTTTTGACTCCAATGGTTGTTATTTTATAGTGATCCTCTTCTGTTTTAGCCGCTAATCCTTCTCGGTAGAGTTCACCTAGTCGTGTACCTGTTATTTTCGCACTTTTTCCAAGTCCGGCCTGCAACTCTTCTTTGGAAAGGGAGTTTTTGTCCAGCAGTCCCAGTTTGTGGCCTACATAGGCGGCTAGAAGATGTAGTGCGAGGGTTTCGTTGTCCGTGAGCTTTTGCTTAGAAACAAGTAGACGGGGTCCTTCAGGAATAACGGCGATAATGTTTTTGCAGTCATCAACGAGTTTTTCAAGGTCAACAGTGAGAATGGCTTTGCGTGCTACTTCAAAAGCGGGGATCATCTCGCTAAAGAATCGGTTTACGCTAACCCAAACGTCGTTCACGTTGCCTGTGAATGTTTGCTCCATATCTCCATATTTGATGTGCACCGTGATGGTATCTTTGTTCAACTCCCTGCGCCCCGCAGTTTAACCAAAACTTCTTCCTCAATCCATCTTTCGCCTTGGGTGGTTAATTTGAACTCAGGCCTAACAGGGTCTGGTTTGAAAACCAGTCCTCGCTTAGTCATCTCGTTTATGCGCGCTGGCACCATGGATTTGATTCCGCTTGCCGTGAGCAGTTGACTGATTTGGGCGGCTGTGCTGGTTTTTCCCTCGGAAGCGTATAAGGTCAGCCCGATGGCTTCGTAGTGGGTTAGTTTCTCTCTTGTGGTGATGATGGGTCCCTCTGTTGTGAGTTCCACTATTCCTTCCAGCTGTGTCTTTATCGGCGGGGTCAGCTTTGTCGATATTAAATTGCCTATTTCGCTCATGAATTGAGGCGACATGGTTTTCAACGTTGCCAGAATTTCTTGAGCACTATCCCCTTCAACAACTATTTCGCCGAAAGGGGCTTTAATTTGCACCCTGATTTTTCCCATGCTTATGCTTTCCCTCCAGCCAAAACGTACACGTAGCCCCTATCAGTCTTCCACCTCTTTATCTTATTTTTCCTAAGAAGCCACGATAGGACCCCTGAAAGGGTGGTGGAAGGATAATGAACAGCGTTGGTCTTTAAGGCCTCTCCAAGCTCGGTTAAGGTTCTAGCTTGCCTACCCCAATCGGTTTCAAGTAACTTCAAAACAGCTTCGCTGCAACTGGAAGAAGGAGAAACGGAAGGATAAGTAAAAGCTATCTCTCTATTTTTTGTTGATTCGAAAGCCTTTGAAATGCTGGCAACCAAACTCGGAAGCTCCTCAATGGTTTTTATAACTTCTTCGCGGGTTCCGCTGATTTCAATTTCCTGTTGACCCATCTTTACACGAAACGAAAAAGGCATTCCCATCAATTTCCCCACAATCAAGTACAACGCATTTCAATTTAGAATTTACTTTAGCGGTGACCGTAAACGTAGCCCTCAACATTATTCTTGTACCAGCATCCTGCCAAGAAGAGCTTTTGGCATCTTTTGATGGATTTTGAGTTTGGATTTACAATTCATAATTCATATTAAATGTTAGAGTCAACGTCAAGCCGCAATGTTAAACCAGAAACGTAAACACAAAGAATGCGCGCGCACGCGCAAAACCGATGCTGAGAAAAGGATTGAAGAGATTAGGGTCGAGGTTGAAAAGGTTCTGGAGCGGTTGGGGCAAATCGAGGTTGAGGAATGAAAACGTAGCGCGCGTCTTGCCAAGCATATTTTTAGTGGTAAATTGGGTTTGAAATCCCATTCCCGGCGCAAACTTTTCTCATCTAACATCTCAGACACAAACAATTATGTGGAAGAACCGTTATCTCTACGTGTCTATTGTTTCTCTGATGCTTTTCTCAAAAGTTTCTAGGACTGTTTGTTCGGCGATAAAAATTGAAAAGACTACGCTTATTAACCATTCATATTGACAATTCGTAATTCTTTAGAACCAATGAACCAACAGTTCAAACGTGAAGCGACTAAAAAGCATCTAGCTGGTTTAAGAGTTGTCATCCAGACCTTTCCAATTGCTTCCCCTAGTAGCACTACTCGTAGCTGATATCTTTCTACTTTCATGTACACCCGTGCAGGCGAATCCAGGAACAGATACCAAGACGTATGTAATTGAGGCTTCAAAGGATGATGCTTGGTGTAAAGTTAATGATGTGAAATGGGATGATGCTTCCTATTACCTTTCTAAATTCGATAGAGAGCTGGTTGCAGATGGAGCATCGATATTCCAGAAGGAGCCATTATTGAACACGCATATTACATCTGTAAAGCCAAAGGCTCATCGAGCGGAGCCGCAGAATGTAGAATACAAGTATTTGACCAAGATTCTTGTGATGATTTTGACGTTAACTTTTGGGACTGGGCAGTAATGTCAGAAGCAGTCGACTGGACCTTACCTGATTTCGTAGACGATACGTGGTATATTTCGCCGGATCTTAAGGAAATTGTACAAGCATACATTGATCGACCAGGCTATGTGAGTGGAAATTATCTTGGTCTGAAATTTGTGTGGCGATCAGGGGCTCAGCCAGGGCACGAAGTTTGGGCTTTTGACGGTTCTGCTAGTTCTGCGGCAAAACTTGAAGTTACGTACACTACTGAGATTCGTCCCATTGCTGACTTCACTTATTCACCGGAGCATCCGATTACGGGCGAGGCGATAACTTTCAATGCCTCATCCTCCAATGACCCCGATGGAACAATCGTAACTTACAATTGGGATTTTGGCGACGAAACCAACGGAACCGGTATGATCACAAGCCACATCTTCACATCTGCCGGAACATACAACGTAACTTTAACCGTTATCGACAATGAGGGTTACGATGACTCCAAATGGCGTATGGTAACTGTTTATGTAAAAGATGTAGCTATAGTCAGCGTTACACCCTCGCTCACCGAAGTAGATGCTGGACGGGTCGTTTACATTTTCGTGGTTGTCAGAAATGAGGGAAGCTTCACCGAAACCTTCAGTGTCACTCTTTATTATGATAACACTGCCATTGGAACCCAAACCGTGACTGATCTGGAGCCTAGAGCAGAGAGAACCTTGCAATTTATGTGGGATACAACAGACGCGGCGCCTGATGTCAGTTATACAATAAAAGCTGAAGCCAGCATAGTTGCGGGAGAAACAGATACTGTTGACAACACATACACTTACGATACTGTGAAAGTAAAGAGTCAGGTTACCTCAGAACCCTTTGACTGGAGTCCCATACTTCCATATCTCTTTCCAATCTTGTTGGGGGCCTTAGGTTTCTCTGCAGGAATCGTGTGGAAGAAGCGAGAGGTAGGTCAAGGATTTGAATTCTTCAACGAAATGACTGACGGAGGGATCCCAGACGCCTACTCTGTGATGATTATAGGCGGTGCGGGTTCAGGCAAAAGCGTGTTATGTCAACAACTGGCCTATAACTACCTTACACAAGGAAAATCATGTGTTTACGTTACCTACGACATTTTTCCCTTCGAAGTGCGAAAAAACATGAAAAACTTTGGTTGGGACACATCTCCGTATGAACAAAAGGGAACTTTCAAATTCGTCGATTCCTATTCAGGTATGGCAGGCTTAGACAGCGAAGAAAAACACTACGTTGAACAACCCTTCTCCCTGTCAGATCTAGGCATCACAATGTCCGCCGCCATAGACGACGTAAAACATAAATCCATAAGGGTATTCCTCGACTCCACAGCACCCCTCTTTGCTCGCGTTGACCCTTCAAAGGTTACAGAATTCCTGCAAGATCGAAGTGCAAGAATAAAGGGCGACAAGGGCGCCTTCTTCTTCACCGTTGGAGAAGGAACCGTTCCATCAGACCTCATGCACAGGTTAGAGGAAATCGTTGACTGCATCATCGAGTTGGACGTTTACAAAGGAAAGGGAAAAACTTGGAAAAGAATGCGTGTAAGAAAACTACGTGGACGAAGAGCTGCTGATGCATGAATACCCTTCAAGATCGAATTGAAAAAGGGAATAACCTTCTTCCCTCCTAAGGGCTGGATAAAAAGCTGAAAAAGTTGGGAAGACTACGTTAATTCTAGGTGCTGGTCAAGACGCTTTCTTTTGGAAACACTTCAATGCCGTTTTCGTGTATTTTGTAGGGACGAAGCTGATTATCATGGGAAATCCCCCGCATCTTTTCAATTTGAATGGCTCTGATCAGCCTTCCACTATCACTGAAGGTATGAAAGACTATGACACCATGCGACAGGAACTCTTCAGCCTGTATTTGTCTCTCAAGGGCTGTTGCTCGAAGTTCGGTGGTTATTAGACTAGTAGTGCCTAAATCTGTGACAGCCTCAAACAAGTCCAAAATTGCGTTCCGCCTTTCGGAATCGTCTGGATATTGAACTATCAGACTGGAAATGGAGTCAATGACGATACGTTTCGCTCCAATCTCCTCAGCTCGTTTCTTCATAATTTCTATTAAACTGAGCATTTCAAAATCTCGTTTCCCAATGCTAAAGTCCCCGATCTTAACCTGTTCTGGAATAGTTCGAATGGGAGAGGCATCCACAACTACAAGTTTCCCATCTTTTTCCAGTCTTTCAACATCCCAACCTAAACTACTCATATCCTCTCTGAGGTGGATTGGGCTTTCACCCAGGGAAACGTATAAACCTGTTTCGCCATACTTGACCGCGCCGTTATACAAAAACTGAATTCCAAAAATGGTCTTTCCAGACCCTGGCCCACCACAGACCAGTATACAACGGCCCAAAGGCAAACCTCCACCCAACATATCATCAAGGCCTTTAACACCAGTAGGAACCTTTTTCATTTTTTAAACTCCCATTTTCGTTCCATACTTCAGAACGTTGCCTTCTTGACGTAAAAATAACTTATGAACTGGAAATCCGTATTTCAAATCCCTTTCTAGCACCATGGAAAGCTCGTAAGCTATAAAGCTTTGAGCATGTTTACTGAAAGACATGCTGAGGTCAAAATTCATTGGATGCCTAGTTGGTAGCGCTGTCGGCGACGCTCTGGGTCGTTCATCAGAGGGTTTATGGTTTTCAGAAGCCAAAATTGAACGCTTCTCAGGACGCTGGACCGACGACACCCACATGATGATCGGCGTGGCAGAATCTTTGATTGCAACTGAAGGCTTTGACGGAAGCCACATGGCACAGACCTTCATCAAAAACTATGAACGCGAACCTTGGCGAGGCTACGCCAGCGGCCCACCACGAGTCTTCAGATGGATAAAGTCTGGCATGGCGTGGAATGAAGCTTCCAAAAGACTGTTCGGCGGCTCTGGCTCCTACGGTAACGGAGCCGCCATGAGGGTTGCCCCAGTTGGCCTTTTCTATCACGATGACCTAGAGCAGTTGCGTGCTGTGGTCTATGGTCAGAGCCAAATCACGCACTCTCACGAGCTGGGAAAAGAAGGTGCACTTCTGCAGGCTTATGCGGTTGCGCTGGCCACAAATGCTAACCCGCCTTTTGAGCTGGATTCCTCTGCCTTCTTGAAGAAATTAAAGGGCTTCACGCGTAACGAGGTTTATAAGCAGAAGCTGGAAAGGGCGTGGGAATTGCTTGGCGAAACCAACAGACTGAGAGTTGTGAGAGAGCTTGGAAATGGCGTCGAAGCCCACAATTCGGTTCCAACAGCTATCTACTCTTTTTTACGCAATCCAAACAGCTTTGAGGCATGTGTTCTTTACGCCATAAGCCTAGGTGGAGATACCGACACCATAGGTGCCATGACTGGCGCCATAAGCGGTGCATACCATGGGGTTGAAGCCATTCCTGAGAGGTGGAAAAGCAAGCTAGAGGGCAGAGAATACATAGAAAAGTTAGCTGGGAAGTTGTGGGGCATCAAAAGTCGCTTGTAAATTGTTGAATTTACATTATGCCTTCAAGGAGAGATTTCACGTTCTTTCCTAGAACCGTGTGGTTGTATCCGCCTTCAAGAACAGCGTACCGCCTTCCCTCGCACACGTTTTCCGCGAACTCTTTTACCATTTTACCGATTGTTCCATAATCTTCTGTTTTGAGTAGACTGCCCCAGTCTTGTTCGTGTCTGTCAAATCCCGCGGAAACGGCGACAATATCACAATCTTTTTCGGTGGTGAGACATCTTGTGAGGTCATTCAAATACATTTCTCTGTTTCTGCCTTCAACATGAAAATATGTGACTTGGGGCTTTCCGCTGAAGATGTTGTTGGTTCCGTCTCCATAGTGTAAGTCGATGTCTACTATCAAAGCTTTCGTAATCTTGTTTGCTCGTCTAAGCTTTTCTATCGATATCGCCACGTTGTTGAAGAAGCAGAAACCCCAACACGAATTCTGGCTTGCGTGATGACCTGGCGGTCTTATCAAACCAAAAGCTGGTTCTCCACGCATAGCCAGCTCCGATGCCTTTATGGCTCCACCGACCGCCAGGACGGCAACTTCGTAAAGCAATTCATTTCTTTTGATTGAGTTTATGTGGAGTTCTCCATGAACTAACCTTAAATCTTCTTCGCTGGCTGGTTCGGGTTTAACAAATTCGAAACGATCCTGTAGTTCCTTGTAAATGCTTTCTATTCTTCCCGGCGCTGAAGCAGGATCTGATGAATACAGCGTTCTATATTTCTCGTGGTAAACCACCTTCATTTTCTTCATCAACCCCAAAAGGGCAACCAACGTTAGTTTGATATAAGTCTTTGTAGGTCTTAATTGTAGGAGGCTTACCATGAAGCTAATAGATGTTCTGGAAAAACTTTCAAACGCTTGCGGTGTGGCAGGGAGAGAAGAGGAAATTCGAGATTTAATGAAGAAAATGCTTGAGCCCAACGTTGACGAGATTAGAGAAGACAAGCTTGGAAACGTCATCGGAATCAAGAAGGGGAAGAAAGACGCGCCAACCGTTATGCTCGCAGCCCACATGGACGAAATTGGACTCATGGTCAAAAACATAACAAAAGAAGGTTTCCTTCAATTCGCAAAAATCGGGGGAATAGACGACCGCATCCTCATTGCCCAAAGGATCATCGTCCACACAGATAAAGGACCCATTGCTGGAATCGTAGGTTCCAAACCACCCCACATACTCAAGGAGGAAGAGAAAAAGAAGGTCATTGAAGCAGATGACCTCTTTATAGACGTTGGAGCAAGCGACCAAAAAGACGCGCAAAAAATGGGTGCTCGTGTAGGAGACGCCGTAAGCTTTGACATCAAATTCGCTAAGGTTGGAAAAGACGCTGTTCTCGGAAAAGCCTTTGACGACAGAGTTGGATGCGCCGCCCTAATCGAAACCATGAGAAGACTGCCAAAGGTGGAATGCACCATCTACGCTACGGGAACAGTGCAAGAGGAGGTGGGACTGAGGGGAGCCACCATAGCGGCTTTCCAGATATACCCAGACGTAGGTATAGCATTAGACGTAACAGTGGCCGGCGACACGCCTGGAGTAAAAGAGGTTGAGGCGCCAGTAAAAATGAGGAAGGGACCCGCCCTAACTGTGGCGGATTTGGGGTTAATCACTCACCCAAAGGTGCTAAAACTGTTCATTGATTCGGCAGAAGAAAACAAGATTCCTTATCAACTGGAAACAGGAATGCGAGGCACAACAGACGCGTCGAAAATCGCCCTAACCAAGGAGGGAGTGCCCAGCGGGGTTATATCGATTCCTTCGCGCTACATTCACAGCCCAGCGTCAATGCTAAGCCTTGAGGACGTAGAAAACGCTGTTAAACTTGCAGTCGCGTCGATCAAGAACGCTCCAAAATACTTTTAGCTTTCTCTTCCAGCCTTAGATTCCTCCACTAACAAAAGGGGAAATCATGAAAAAGCGCTTCGAATTTCTGGAACACACAGCCGACGTTTACATAGCATCCTACGGCGAAAGCCTAGAAGAAGCCTTTGAAAACGCAGCTTTAGCCACCTTTGAAGTCATGACCGACCTTAAGAAGATTAAGCCCAAAGTCGAGGAAACAATTGAGTTGGATGCCCATGACGAGTCTGCCCTCCTTTACAACTGGCTGGAAGAGTTCCTCATAAGGTTTGAGACAACAGGCAACCTCTACTCCCGCTTCAAGGTCCTAAATATAGAAGAAACACCCAGCGGTTTGAAACTGAAGGCAAAAGCATGGGGAGAACCCTACGACCCAGAGAAGCACCCATCAAAAGTTGGAATCAAAGCCGTAACCTATCATAGAATGGAAATCATGAAAAAACCGAAGTCCATAATCCTCAGGTTCATTCTGGACATTTAATTTTGTGCAAACTGCTTTTCTGAAAAAATATTGATTTCAACATTCTTCTGTTATTAGGCTCCAAATAGACTGCTTGGTATGCATCGTGACCGTGTTGAGAATGTTGGATGGTATATATACTGGTCTAGATAGGGGGGTCTATCTACAGAGAGCCTATCTGCACCGCGTCGCCCAGTTTCTATGTTGAGAGTATTTAAAGAAAACTAGGGGGTCTACATCAGACCAGTAGCCTATACTGAAAACGTTTATAATTGGATTGTGTTGTAGTGCTTATTCCAAAAGTGAAGGACAGTGCACACCAAAAGATTGAACGACTACACGTATCTAATTGACCTGAAACCTAAAGGCTTAGAGAATTTCAGCGCCTCCTACGTGATTAAGGGAAACAGAGCATCAATCATTGAAACTGGCCCAACATTAACTGTTGGAAATCTGCTTGCTGGTTTGAAAGAGATAGGCGTAAAAAGGGAGGAAGTTGACTACGTTGCTGTTACCCACATCCATATTGATCACGCTGGCGGAGCAGGAACCCTATTGCCACACTTGCCCAACGCAAAACTGCTGGTCCACAAGAAAGGTGCACGCCACCTAATTAACCCTGAAAGACTGTGGATTTCAAGCTTACAGGTTCTAGGCGACATCGCTGAAATGTATGGCAAGTTTCAGCCGGTTCCAGAAGAAAGGATCCTCATCGCAAAAGAAGGAATGGTTCTCGATTTGGGAGAAGACATTGACTTAACGGTTTTAGAGGTTCCGGGGCACGCTTCCCACGAATTGAGCTTCTACGAGAAAAACAGCAATGGAATTTTCCCAGGCGACGCCGCTGGAACCTACTTAAACAAATTCGACATGGTTTCGATAAACACGCCGCCACCCTTCCACTTGGAGATGGCCCTATCCTCGCTTCAAAGATTAATCCAAATGAAACCCAGATGGCTGTATTACTCGCATTTCGGTCCAGCCGATGACGCTGTCAAAAAATTGAAAAATTATGCGGCCCGCCTCAAACTTTGGGGAGAAATTATTCTTGAGGAAATGAAACGCGGAGAAAGTCTTGATGTCATATCTGAAAGAATTTTGGAGAAGGACCCTCTAGCGCCGGACGTAGTTGATTATATAAAAAATCACCCGATCTTCAGTAGAGGAATAATAATTGGAAACGTTTACGGCTTTATGGAGTACTTTAGAAAATCTATGACGTAAATGGGCGTTTCACGGTGGAGGGCTGTGCTGAAATATTACACGGCGCTTCCTTAGGCATCATATTAGAGGAAGAAAATACTTTACTTTATGCACAGCCTTGCTTAAGGAAATCTAAATGCCAAAAAATGAAGGACCTTAACATAAAACTAAAATTGTTTATATGTCCCCACAATAAGTCTTTCTTAAAGGTGACTCTATGGAGGATGAGGAAGAACACAGAGGGCGCCGAGTATCGGTTCCACTCGAAAGAATTGACAAATGCAGCTGGCGGATACCCACAAAATACAAGTCCGGCATGAGGGTGCCCGGCATAGTTTTCGCTGACGAAAGCCTCCTTGAAAAGATGAAAATGGATCGAACCCTTGAACAGTGCGCCAACGTGGCGCATCTGCCTGGCATTTATAAATATTCTATCACTTTACCAGACGGGCACGAAGGATATGGATTCCCCATAGGCGGTGTTGCAGCCACGGACTATGAAGAAGGTGTTGTCAGCCCAGGAGGAGTGGGATACGACATCAACTGTGGCGTCCGCCTTTTAACCACAAACATGTCTGAAGCCGACATTCGACCAAACCTAGCAGAACTCGCCGGCACCATCTTCAAAAACGTTCCCTGCGGATTAGGAAGCCGCCGCGAAGACTTTCGCTTAACCATACATGAGCTTGACAGACTGGCTGTGGAAGGCGCGAAATGGATCACGGATCGGGGGCTGGGCTGGCCCGAAGACATCAAGCACTGTGAAGAAGGGGGTTGTATGGAGGTGGCTAACCCTGACAAGGTTTCAAGCAACGCGAAGCAACGTGGTCTCCCCCAATGCGGCACCCTAGGATCGGGGAACCACTTCCTCGAAATTCAAAAGGTTGACAAAATCTACGACCCTAAAGTCGCCAAAACCTTCGGCATCAACCAGGAGGGACAAATTACAGTCATGATTCACTGCGGCTCACGGGGATTTGGACACCAGATATGCTCGGACTATCTTCGCGTTATGGAGCGAGCTGTCCATAAGTATAAAATTGCTCTGCCAGATAGGGAACTAGCCTGCGCACCTGGCACCGGCAACGAAGCTGAAGATTACTACCAAGCCATGGCCTGCGCCGTCAACTATGCCTTCGCCAACCGTCAGGCGATCACACACTGGGTTCGCGAAAGCTTCGAGCAGGTTTTCAAGAAGCCAGCCGAGGAGTTTGGCTTGGGCTTAGTCTACGACGTAGCTCATAACATCGCAAAAATTGAGGAACACAAGGTAAACGGACAACAAACCAAAGTTTGGATTCACAGAAAGGGCGCAACTCGTTCGTTTCCGCCGGGGCACATGGACGTTCCAGCCGACTATAGAGCTGCTGGGCAGCCTGTGATTATTCCTGGGAGCATGGGCACCAGCTCATGGTTGCTGGTTGGCACGCCCAAAGCTATGGAGGTTTCATTCGGCTCCACGGCTCACGGGGCAGGTCGTATGATGAGTCGAGCGGCTGCGAAGAGAAGATTCTGGGGTGGAGACGTGAAAAATGCTATGGGACAGCGTGGAATAGTTGTTCGGGCTGCAAGTGCTGTTGTTCTGGCTGAGGAGGCTGATCCGGCCTACAAGGATGTGGATGAAGTGGTGGAAGTAAGCGACAAAGTTGGAATTGCAACTCGCGTAGTGCGGTTGGTTCCGATAGGGGTTGTAAAAGGATAAAAGTTCGGATACATGGAAAATTTTAATCTGATGCGCCACTAGCGAGGTTTAAGGAAGGGTCCCCTTATTATTCATATTTGTCAAACAACCCAAATAATTTTGAAGGAAAGATGGGTCTCTTAGAACGAAATATTATGCATCTCAAAATATTATTTCACTAAGAATGCTCCTTTTAAGTGTAGCTTTTTCTTTCATAAGAAGGAGAAGGGAGACAGTATGCTGTATTCTCTGTTAATTCTCCTATTCTTCTTCTCTCCTTTACTTATCCTACTTACGGTTGAATTTTTGTTTAGGCTGTGGAAAAAGAAGGAAAGTGGATAGGGGCATGAAAGTGAGAAATCCCATAATGGCTATAATATTCTTTACGTATTGGCTAGCATTCAACATATGGTTCATTAATATTCTACCATATCCATTGAACACAGCAATAATCGTATGGTGTCTCTGCATTGGTGTGTTCATAACATATGTTATTTTTCTACAAAGAAGAAGAATCCCAGAAGAGCAAGCCAATCGACTAATGTGTTCCCTAGATAAAATGTCGTCACTATTTCTGGTTACGACTCTGAATCTTCTCTATGTAATGTTCATTGTCCTAGATGTGGAAAAATAATTAGTATACACCACGAAAGAGTAGAATCAATGCAATGACATAAAGCAACAAGGAATTCCAGACTAGCAGAGCCCCAATGGTCTTACCTTTCTTCTATAACACCACAATGTAATGAGGAGTGTCCGCTGTTCAATAGTGCTTTCAGCCTCCTTTTTATGTCTCTTTAGCTACATAGCAAAGCTGAGGGTAGACAAATGTCGCTTGACACCAGAAAAGCCATAATCTGCTTTCAGTACGTGGAAAGAATCAAGTCTGAACTGATAATTGCAACCAAGCTTTTACAGAAACTCGATGAATTAAAGAATGATGAACTCGCTGGTGCTGAGAAACTTATGCTATCTTTTTTAGACGCTCTGACAGGTGAAGTCAACATAGCTCATGGCGTTTTAGGGTTGCAGAACTTCGAGGAAGCAAGAACAAAAATTTTGGAGGCCAAGGAACTAGTACGCTTACACGATTACCTAGAGGCGACAAGCCGTCTTTCAAAAGCAATATCATCTGTAACAACCAGCGGTCAGAGGGTAATGCAGATGCTAGAGGAGAAGAAACTCCTCTAAGCAGGCAACTTCTTAACCTTGAACCATATCCTACATACCAGCGAATATAATTCCATACAGTTACCTATTGCACGAATCCAAAGCAACCAGTTTCCCTTGACTTCTTGACAGTGGGAACAAATATTCTTGCGCGTACCCCGCATATTCCCCGAAGTATCTTCTCCCAAAAGAACTGATTGTCTCATACTCGCCCGGTGTAATCGAACTTTTACCCAAAACCCTTTCGACAAAGGAAGCTCCAAAATAATTTTGATAGAAGCCCAGGATTATCCGCTTCATCCAGATGTCCACAGGAAAAGCTTCCAGCTTGTCCAAGGAGAAGAGGAGGACGCAGTCAGCAACCTTTTGTCCCACGCCCGGTAGCGACAACAATTCACGTTTGGCTTTCTCGTAGTCAGTTTTCCTCAAGCCTTCCAAGTTGAATTCTCCGCGGTCCACAATTTTTGATGCCTCCAAAACCCTCTCCGCTCTGAATCCGAGCTTGCATTCCTTAATTTCTTCGAGACCAGCGTGAGCTAGGTCGCTTGGCTTGGGAAAGGTGTAGAAATAGTGGCTGTTAAAATTTATCTTCTCTCCAAATCGTTTGGATAGGTTAAGGATCATGTTTTTGATGGCTGGGATGTTCTTGTAGGTTGCGCAGATATATGAGATTAGACACTCCCACGGTTCTTGCCGGCTTATTCTCAATCCGCGGAAACGCTGAATAGCCCTTCTTACATGCCCATCCTTATCTATTTTGGAAAGTATAAGAGGTAAGTTGTCGTCTAGCCTGAAATAGTTCTTAATAAAATCAGCATCCACCTCCTCTGGAAAAGTTTGAAACACCAACCTATCGTTGATTTGCCTTATCTTAACAACCATTTCCCCAACAACACCGTACCACCAATCGCCCCTTTTCTCCCATTGAAACAACTGGCCGCACCTTAGGGTGTGCTCCAAATCGAAGGGTGTGGTTGACTGATCCAGCTGAATCTCCATGACGTTTCTCCTTTAGACGTTTCGTCAATTCAGCCTTACGTGACCATGAAATCGAGTTTCAATTCTTCCAGTTTTCCTTTGCTACATTTGCAAGAAGGGGTTGTACCTCTTTTCCTCGCCTATTGTGGAGACCGGGCCGTGTCCAGGATATACCTTAAAGTGGTCTGGCAATGTTGCTAGCTTGGTTTTAATCGAATTCATAATTTCTTTAAAAGACGAACCGGGAAAATCGGTTCTACCTATGGAACCAGCGAAGAGAGTGTCTCCTGTGAAAACAAAATCTTCGCCCAAAAGAGATATGCCGCCCTCACTGTGTCCCGGCGTGTGGAGAACCACCAGCTTGATGCGCCCAACTTGAATGACGTCTCCATTGCGAAGCGTCTTATCAGCTGGCGGCGATGCTGCACGAAACCCAAAAATTTTTGACATGGTTTCGGCAACGCCAGTTATCATTGCCGCATCATCTTCATGAATCAAGATAGGGGCGCCTGTTGATTTTTTCACAATTCCGTTGCCAGCCGTGTGATCAGAATGACCGTGCGTGTTGATGATATACTTAACCCGCAAACCATTTTGATCAATAAATCTTAGAACCTCCTCGGCTTCTACATCTCTGTCAAATCCAGGATCGATGACTATGGTCTCCTTGGTCTCCTCGCAACCCACAACGTAACAATTCGTGAAATACATCCCGAACGTGAACATTTTTATGATCATGAATACGCCTCTTCCTTTCCTCACTGATACGTGTAGTAGTACGTATCCAAGGTGACATCGATTTTATAAAACTACTGGATTTGTTTGAAGCGGATTACTGCGACCCACACCCGCTATCCAGCCAACATCGCCGGTATGGGCATGTGAAACAGCAGATCCATTAACTTCACGGCATTTCGTGTCGTACAGTGCCAGGCTAGAAAGTAAAGATGGTTAATAGTTTTTCCATGATGTTTAGTGGTAGGTTAAACAGGTGAGAGAAGGGTCCGAGGTCGCTTACCATTTCTCTTAGATTGTTTATGTCGTCTTCGTCCAATGCCCTTATCAATGGGGCAGCTACCAAATAGACCATCAAAAATGTTATACCCCCTACAAATAATTCTACCCAACAGTGGAAGTTTAGCTGAGATATGATTATGTAGGTGATGACTGCTGCCACTACGGAGGCTAAGAATATCCTAGCCGAGGAAGCCCAATCTATAGTGGCGCCAAAATGCCTTTTTATCCACCATAATCCTACAGCCAAACTTGGTACCCCTGCGACCAGCGTTGTAGCTATTAAGCCTACGATTCCGAATGCGGAGATTAGCGTAAGGCTTAGGGGAAGCCCTATTCCCATGGAGATCAAGGTTAGCTTCATGGTGACCTTGGTTTTACCTTGACCGTTCAGAAAGCTTCCCAGGCTCAGGTTTCCTAAGCCAGAGTATAGGTAGCCGATAGCAATTAAGGTTAGGAACAGAGGGGCATAACTGAACCTTCCAGCGAACAGGGTAAACACCAGGGGCTCTGATAAAACCATGATGGCAAGTGTTACCGGGACAGTGAGGAGAGCAGCGTACTTGACTGAAGACTGAAATACATTTCGAAGGGTTTCCATCTCCTTTTCTGGGTTCAGTTTGGAGAAGGCGGGAAAGAGCACAGTGGCTATGGGCGTTGTGAAAAAGGCTATTAGCGTAGAGAAGTTTAAGGCCATCGAATAGTTGCCGATCATCGAATTGCTGCAATAGATGACCATCAAGAAACTGTAGAACTGCGTCAGGAATCCGGCTAGGATAGTTGAAACGGAAAGAGGTAACCCGTATATCAACATCGTTTTTAAAGTTCTGCTGAGGTTTAATCCACCATTTTCTGATCCATAGCTCTTCCTGTAAAAAATGGAATAGACGATTATGATGGCGAAAGTGCTGGTGATAAGGGCCGCCACGACATGCCCAAGAACCGCACCTAAGGTGCTATACCCCAAGAAAATGAAAAGTACGGCTAGAAAAACTTTGAGGGAGGCTTGGCAGATCAGTATGAAGCTGTTGAACCCCATTCTTTCAAAGCCTATGAAAGTGGATTGAGAAGCAACAACAAGGGCGTTAGCAAGGATAGCGACAGAAGCGATCTCGATCATGGTTTCCGTTCCAGATCGGTTGAACACGTTCGTAGCTAAAAAGCCTGCCAGTGAAAAGGAGATTATAGATAAGAGAGTGCCTAAAACCAATTCAAAGATTAGGCCAGAAGCTAAGAATTTTCTTATCTCGCTGGTTTTGTCCTCTGACCTATACTGGGCTATGTACTTTATCATGGCAGAGTTTATTCCCCAATCCCTAAACAGACCGATCAATGCCGGAGATATGAATGCAATGGTGTACAACCCGTACTTGTCTTCGCCTAGTAGATTGCCCAAGATGATTACACCCAGCGATGATATTATAGTGGAGAGACTCACACCTAAGAAAAGGTTGAATCCGCCCTTAGCCGACCCTTTCGCCATCCTAACTGCCTTACTCAATAACCAATACTCCTAGTCTAATTTCTTCCAATTATAATCCATAAACAACTATTTCTTAAAACTGTTGCAGTTAAGGGGCGCTACGGTACGCCTAGGGTATGCTGGCTACTCAGTAGACACGGTCACATGGGTTGAAGCTGCTAGTGGATCTGTTCCATAGTGAGGAGGATTATTGATTTAGCGAAGATTATTCTGGAGTTGACGGGATCAAAGTCTGGGATTGAGTTTGATCTATGGAATAGTATTATATACTAATACCCATGAAAGTTTTAAAACGTCGGGAATGAAGTTGATTAGGAGTCTCCTTGTAGGGTTGAGTTGACGTCCGAGTCTGTCCTCCGTAAAATAGCTTCAGTTGCCGTTATCTTCATAGGCCTTGGGTATGTTTTACCTAGTATAGCAACGGTTGTTATGCTGAACTATTTTGTCGCACAATATCCCATCGAATCGTTAGGAAACATCTACATGATTTCAGGAGTAATACTCTTCATCATAGCCTTGATATTTTAATGACGGTGGGAGTTATCATTGTAATCGGGGGCCTTCAGTATTTCATTGGGAGAGTTCCTAGGGAGGCAATGTTCCTCGGCGTTCTGCTGTCTTCGTTTTACCTTTTGTGCCTTGGCATCGGGTCTTCTCTTATCCAAGGACACTTAGGTTTGCCGCTATGGCTGATTATTGCAGGTTCAGTACTTGCCATGGCGGGTACTGCTGTGTATGTGGCTCCTTCTACTCGTTTCAAGGTTGCAGGTTCTTTGATAGGAATCCCTGGCGGAGTTCTTCTGGCCATTGCCATATACAACAGTGAAATCCTTGACATCGTCTTTGATGCACAAACTCCTCCATGGAATGTTCCGTTTCCAGGACCATTTATGTCAATTGCTATTCTGGAAGGCTTCGCCTTGATAGGGGTTCTGTAACAGCCCCTTGTCAATTCGGCCGTCCGAAATGGAGAAAAGCCAGCGACGTACATCTTTCTTTCGATAGTTGCGCTCGTTTACGGTATCGGTGTTTTCATTGGGTCACTGATTCTTTCATTCGGCCTTTTGAACCTTATATGGAAAGCGCCTTGGGAACTTGCCCTCTATGGGCACCTTTTCAGGGGCAACTTTGCAGTTTAGGCAACGGATTTCTGCACTTTCTGTGTTAGGCATCCAGAGGCAAGTCTAAATAGGGAAAATCGGAGGGTACGGTACACAGAGGACAAAAATTGCGATCAGGCTAAGGGCAGCTAACTTTCTGCGAGTTGTAACTTTTGAAATGTCATCTAGGGGACCTGGATGCCGATACATAGAGAAAAAGAGGGCTACTATCGCCATCGGATACCAGATTATGAGCAACAGGATTATTCCAAGGTACGAAAGGATTTGATGTGCTTTTCTCCCAACCAGGCTCCGCGCAACGTGACCGCCATCAAACATGCCTGTCATGGTAACGATCATGCCAACCCAAGCGGCAAAAGCAACAGGATTCAACATTATTACATCGCCAGTTCCACTCGGCGGAAAAATTCTGGTAAAGAACAGAAACAACAGCGGCACCGGAATGAACCAAGCGCCTTCAGCTACCTCTTCAGAGGGAACGACGACGGACAACTGCACCCCAATGAAGACGACAATTACCGTCACTATGAACCCCATTATTGGTCCTGTGAAGCCAATGTCAAATAAAGCGTCTCTATTTGGAGGGAGAGACTTTTGCTGAATAACAGCCCCGAAAGTGCCGATTGGTGGGAGGCCAGGAATAAAATAGGGGTATGTGGCCTCAACCTCGTGTTTGTCAGCCAAGAGCTTGTGTCCCATTTCATGGGAACCCAATATCGCCATGATGGCGCCGGTAAACATCAATGCGCCCGGAATATCCGGTGATTGAAGATTCCCTAACCCAGCAAACAGTACGGTCCCAATTGTTGCCAAGAGCAGCGCCACATTTATGCCGCTTCGGCTGGGCCTTGTAGGGGGCTTAGGTATAGCCTGCAGCACAACNATAGGCGCGTTTCATCCGGTTGGTTCGAATATTATTGTTATGAATAGGGCTCCCCTCAAGGTTGCCGTAAAGAACACAGACAAGACGACCTTCAACTCCTACTGCTTCCATTTACTTCTCCACGAGTATCTCCACTCCCTTGGATACATAGATGAGAACAATGTGAAGGAGCTAACCCAAGAAGTGTGCATGCTCGCCTTAGGGAAGGCCCATCCAGCCACCGTAATGGCTGAAAGAGGCATCGCCACTTATTCCCCAAAGGTTACGTACTTCACAGAGGAGTTTCCCCTTCCAAGAGAGCTTCAAATAGAGATAGTGAAAGACTTTGACAGGTCAAGCGTGGGGTACATTCATTAGTCCCCTCGTCAACATTTAATGATTCGTTTGTCTTGTAAAAGATAGAGAGGGACGTGTTTGGGCAAAGTTTTAATCATAGCACATAGAGGAGCCTCCGCCTACGAACCTGAAAACACTTTAAGGTCGGTGAAGAAGGCGCTGGAGCTAGGCGCGGACATGGTTGAAGTAGATGTCCGCGCAAGCAGGGACGGACACATAGTAGTAATGCATGACGCTGTGGTGGACCGAACCACCAACGGAAAAGGATACGTCAAAGACATGACTCTAAAAGAGTTGAAGAAACTGGACGCAGGTTTAGAGGAACCTATCCCAACCTTGCAAGAAGTTGCTGAACTGGTAAGAGGAAAAGCCCAGCTTGTTGTGGAAATAAAGGTTCCAGAAATCGAGGGAAAGGTTCTTAGGATAATAAAGGAAAATGAACTGGACAGGCAAACTCTTATCACATCTTTCCATCACCCGATTTTAAAGCGAGTCAAAGAGTTAAATCCGAACATAAGGACTGGAGCGATTGTAGCGTCGCGCCCCATCAAAGCAGCACAGTTAGCATTGGACGCCACTCCAATGCCTTGTTTCCAAAGCATGTCTACGTTGACTCCCAAATGGTGGAAGAGGCTCACAGACATGATTTAGCTGTTTATCCTTGGACGGTTGATACCTTGAATGAGATAGAGCCTTTGATCAAGATGGGTGTCGATGGAATCGTAACAAACAAGCCAGACGTACTTATTTTGCCTTAACACGCACGCCTATGCCTACACCGCGGTAAGAGAAGCCAGCATCCTCACAGTCTTTGGGATTGAAAACGTTTCTACCGTCGACTATTACAAGTGTGGCAAGGACACTTTTAAGCCAGTCTAAACGGATATCGACGTATTCCTTATGACGGGTCACGATGACCATGCAGTCCTTGTTTCTTAGGGCATCTTCCAAGTCGTCCGTGAGAACTACCCCTTCAAACTCTTTAACAAATGGATCATGCACCACCACTTCCTTGCAGACACCTTTAAGGAGGTTGTAAAGGGGCAACGCCGGCGTGTTTCTCGTATCATCGGAGTCTCCAAGGAATGCGAGACCCAGTATACACACCCTTGCGTCTTGTAGCTTCACGCCTTTCTCATGCAATGCTTCTTCTACCAAATCCTTCATATGTTGCGGCATGAAATCGTTTATCCTCCTGCTTTCGACAAGAATCTTAGGCGTGAACTTGGAGCCCCCATAAGCGTCAAGACTGTATTTTAATAGCCATGGATCCTTGGGGAGGCAGTGTCCTCCAGTACCTGCGCCTGGGATATGCATCATCCTGTATGGGTTCTTTGCAGGATCGGATGGGTCGTTGGGCAGTGAGTTCACGAAGCGCCTAACCTCGTGGACATTGACGCCGAGGCTCTCACATATCAAGGCAACTTCGTTTGCGAATGCGATGTTAACGTCGCGGTAGGTGTTCTCGGTGACCTTAGCTACTTCCGCCGTAAGACAGTCGGTTGGAAACAACTCCGCCTTGACGATGTTCCTGTAGAATTTGACGCCACGTTGAGTGCATTCAGGGGTGAGCCCTCCTACAATCCTCGGCATGTAGACCAAGTTATGAAGTAGGCGGCCGATCATAACACGTTCATAGGAGTACACAAGGTTGAAGTCTCTGCCTGCTTTCATTCCAGAGGACTCTTCCAATATCGGTTTTATGATATGGTTAGTAGTTCCCGGGGCTACGGTGGATTCTATGATCATTACTCCCTTTTTCATGTGTCTTCCAACAGCTTGAGATACTTCTTTTAATGAATTGTACTGCGGCTCATGTTTTTCGTCAACTGGTGTCTGAACAACAATGATGATTACATCAGCTTTCTTACAGACGGAAATGTCGTCGGTAACCCTGAAGCTGCCCTTCCTCACCACCTTTTCAATGAGTTCCGCTAGGCCCGGTTCGTCGCCTCCGATGGGGCATTTACCTGCGTTGAGATAATCGATCTTCCATCCTGACCGCTTAGACTTTCTTTGTACCCCAATAACGTTGAAGCCTTCGTTAGCGAACATGGCAGCCGTCGAAATGCCTGCATATCCCATGCCTATGACCACAATCTCCAAGTTCCTCAGTCTCCATCTCTCTCATACATTTCAGAGTTCAGCAACTTTTATTTTTTTATGAAGCTGCGCATAATCATTTGGTGAGAACATTTCTCTGAGGGTCTTTTGGACCCTTAACAACAACTTGGGACACTCTTCCACCTCATGTAGATTCTAAAGACACGCTAGACTACAGCTTATGTCTTTTGGAGTATATTCCAATTTCCGTATCGGAAAAGAAAAGGGATAATTCAGGACTTTTCAGCGGGGAATTGCCGTTAAGGTTTCTGTCGTGTACTGTGTATCAAAGCCAACTTTCCTGACGAAATTCATAGCCGCTTCCACATCAGGCGCCTCAAAAACGATGACGCCGTCGTACCGCCCAAAGGTGAAGTACACATCGCGGATAGTAACACCCTTGGGAGCTTTGAGTTTTTTAAGGTATTCAACGGCTTCAGTACCCTTTCCCTTCGGCACCAAAAGTGTTAGAAACAGCATAATAATTCCTCTTATAAGAATACACAGACTTGTGAACTTAAGGTTTAAGCTTAGTTCGCGACTCGATGTTAGCGGTACAACCCTGTTCCGAGACGCCGACACTGTATTTATCCAAAACTTTAAGCATGACTACGAAAGCGCGTGATATCGGAACTTTCCAAACATACACATGACATCTTTGCGCGTGCGCATTTGTCGTATGTTATGATATATGCTGCTTTCAGTGTACTCTGCGTCTGGATTTTAGGTGTTTGTTTCTGCATTGATTTTTTAAATTTAGGGATCATGAGGAAGGTTTGGGTACTTGTTGATAAAGATTCGTAGGCGTTAGTGTAAGAGGCTCTGTTAAACCTTCGGGACTTCTAAGCTAACGGGTAAGTTTTAACTATCGGGACGTAAGTGTGATTGCAAAGCTATGTTTGTATCATGATATAAAATTTTAATTCATCTATACCATATATACAAGCGCACCCAATTTGCTAAAAAAGAATACAGAGGTTAAGATCGATGATAAGTAAGCCTCGAAGACTAAGCGATGTTGACTTCACTCCCTCAGGTAAGGTTTTTCCTTCACCTGAAGACTGGCGGGATCAAGTGATATATTTTCTTCTTGTAGATCGTTTCAATAACCCGTATATAAAGGGCGAGCCTTTCAAGGAGGAGCCTCATGAGGAGCAAAGAGATATCGAGGAGAGGAAGAATTGGCAGGGTGGCAACCTAAGGGGAGTTATGGAAAAGTTGGGGTATATCCAGGACCTTGGCGCTACCGCTATCTGGCTTAGCCCTGTCCTGAAGAACAGAACAGAGTCCGACTCCTATCATGGATATGCCATCCAAAACTTTCTTGATGTAGATCCACGGTTCGGCACGCTTAAGGACTTAAGAAGACTAATTCAAGCCGCGCACAAAAGAGGCATGTATGTGATTCTCGATATAGTTGTGAATCACACGGGCGACAACTGGTATTATAAAGGGTACGAGCAGGCCAGTCCCCCATATAGAGATAAGCCTTATGGGTTCGGAGGCTGGAGAAAGAAAAAGCCGGACAAACCAGTTCGGTGGCCTGACGATGCCGTTTGGCCAGAGGAGTTTCAGAAAGAAGATTGGTATAAACGACAAGGTGAAATTACAGACTGGGGAGACCGTACGCAATACCTTAACGGAGACTTTTTCGTCCTAAAGGAGCTTGACACCCCTGGCCCAGCGGTTCGCAGGGCCCTTATTGACGTATATAAGTGGCTAATCGCCAAAACCGATGCGGACGGTTTTCGCGTTGACGCAGCGAAGCATATTGAAACCTGCTTCTTTGCAATCTTTTGTTCTGCGATCAGGGAATACGCATTCTTCATCGAAAAGAAAAATTTCTTCGTATTTGGTGAGGTACCTGGTGAGGATGTTTTGATGGAATCTTACATAGGGCCAAATACGCCGTCTCCTTCAGGTGAGTTTTTCTTGGGGCTGGACTCTGTGCTTGATTTCCCGCTATTCCATGTTCTTCCTGACGTAATCAAGGGCTTCAGGTCTCCCGATGAGTTGAGAGAACGATATGGAAAGTTACGTGGCACCCTAAGCAGCCACGGTTTGGCGAGCAGATACTACGTAACCTTTCTGGATAATCACGACCAGACCCGGCGCTTCCTCCATAACAATCCTTACATAGACCAAGTTAAACAGGGGATTGGATATCTGCTTACAAGTCTCGGCATCCCTTGCATTTACTATGGAACCGAACAGGGCTTTAATGGCAGTGACTACAGAGACGAATACACAAAACGGAAAGATGGCTTTAGTGACGCTTTTGTACGTGAGTGTATGTTTGGAGGTAAATGGGGAGCCTTTAAGTCTGTTGGAGTTGACTGCTTCAATCAGAATCACGAGATCTACAAGTTCGTAAGGAAAGTTGCCGATATTAGAAAAAATGAGCCGGCCCTCAGATATGGGCGCCAGTATTTTCGTGAGGTGTCAGAAGACGGTGTCAATTTCGCGTATCCGTCCCGTCATTCATGCTCCTTAGCCTACTCCCGAATTTTGGACGGCGATGAAATTCTTGTCGTACTTAATACAGACGTAGAGAACAAAAGGAGCGACTATGTTACGGTTGACAGGAATCTTTCGCCGCCGGGGAAAAAGATGAAAAACTTGTTAGACGAGGACGCAAAACCTTTGGTCATCGGGGAAATCAGAGGAAGAAGTTTCGTTAAAGTGGACACATCGCCCTGCGGTATAGTGATTCTGAAAACATTTGAACCGCAAAAACCTTTTAGTAGTCTTTAAGCCTACGAGAGCAAAATTGACTTTGAGTTTAATGTGCGCGTGCATACGAACACTTGCAAAAAGGGGGAGAAGGGGGAGCGTAGGTCTCCCTTAGCTTTCGCCGTTAATTAGTCTGCATCTACGCAGATACTATCAGTTGCCACTTCGTATCTTTCCCGCATGAGCTGCACGGGGGAAAGTTGTCGCCCTTAGAGAGGGGAATATTTTGGTTCTTGCAGTTCGTGCAGATGAACAGACCCGAAAGTGGGCTATCCTTGCCAATTTCGTATGTCTTGCGGGCTTCTCCTGCAACAGCCATCATCATCCAGTTGCTGATCCACAGTCAGCACATGGTGGGAATCTTTCACCTTTTGAGAGGGAAAATATTTCGCCGCAGCCAGTGCATAGGTATAGCCCAGACTCAGAACTCTTCCCGCCTGTTTTGAATTATCAAATACGGCATTTTTATCAATTGATTCTTTATATTACGTTTGGATTTATAATTTTTGGTAAATTCTTAGGCGCGCGCATGTTATGTGCACATTTGGAAAGTTCTGATATTGCGGCGCCTTCCATCAAGGCATAGCGACGTATATTTTTTTGTCGTCCAGCCTACACTCATGCCACTCTGCTTTGACTTCGGACCGTTCCCTGTGAACGTAAACCTTCTTGGCTCGAACAAGCTCCGCCATTTCGGTTAGGTACGGTTCCAACAGTTTCATGCTTGCCGGGTCTAGTTCCGCAACGTGAACCGCTTCCAGTATGTCGGTTGGCATGAATCCCAACTCTTTTCGAAGGGCTTGAACTCTGCGAGCTAGGTCACGCATGACGCCCTCGCCCAATAAAGCTTCATCCCGGTGCGTGTCAAGTAAGACGTGTATGCCGTTGTCAGTGGTCAACGTCCATCTCTTCATGTCAACTTTTGGAAGCTCCTCCCCGTACTTAACCTTCTTTACATTTGCAAGCTCGAGAAACAACTCTTCGAGATTCTTCAAGGCTTTCTGGACCTCTTTGGGTGCTACGACAATGGCTTCCCTTAACGGCCATCGACGCTTCAACTGAGCGGATTGCCGAGCGGAATACACCAAGGGAACACATCTTAGCAGAGTTTCAAACTCCTTTTCTAGAGGCAAATCTTGAAGAGTCTCGTCTGGTGTGGGCCAAGCTTCAAAGTTCACGGACTCGGGGAGGGTTTTGTCTAGTTCTTTGTAGACCTTCTGGTACATGGCTTCGCTTAGAAATGGCGTTGCAGAATTAAATAGAAGAATAAGGGTTTTCAGGGTGTGCCAGAGGGTTGCGTAGACGGCTAGTCTGCGGTTAAGGGTTTCAGGGTCGTCGCTCCATAGGTCTCTTCGAACCATGGGAACGTACTGTCGGCTCAGGACGTTAACAACAAACTCTTCTAGTTCGGAAAGGACAAAATTAAACTCACAAGCCTCAGCTTTCTCTGTAACTTCCTTCACCGTTCCTTGCAGCTTTGACAGAAGCCAGCGATCCAACGTTTTCAGACCCTTGTTTTCCTTAGCCCATTGAAGCGTGTGTCTTCTCGGATCAAAATGGTCGTATTCGGCGTTTTGCATGAAGAACCGATGCAGATGGTAAAAGGTGCTGAGAACCTGGTAGGGGCGTCCCTTCAATTCTTCTGCGTCGAAGTTCATGGAATCGATGGGAGAGCATTTCCACAACACGTAGAATCTGGAAACATCGGCTGAGCGTCCTTGAAGTAGCGGATTGACTTCTATGACGTTTCCAAGGCTCTTACTCATCTTTCTCCCTTTTGCATCCAAGACAAAGCCGTAGAAGAGGAAAGCTTTGTAAGGGGCTTCAGCGTTGCCCGTTAGTATCACGTGTTCAAGCAGAAGGGAGTTTGCCCACCCTCTGGTCTGGTCTATGGCCTCTGTCAAAAAGTCCACCGGAACAAACCTTCTGAACTCATCGTCCGTGAAGCTGGCGTAGGGCGAGGCGCCACTGTCGAGCCAGCAATCCAACACAAAGGACTCCCGTTTCATTTTTCCTCCGCATTTTTCGCACCTTAGCACCACACGGTCTATCCAAGGCTTGTGGAGCTCAAAGTCTTTACTTGGCAACTCCAGCGCCCTTTCAATCAACTCCTTTTTGCTGGCTACCAAAACCTTTGATCCGCATTTTTCACAAACCCAGATAGGCAGGGGTGTGCCCCAGACTCTTTCTCGAGAAATGCACCAGGGTTTTCCTTCCTTCAGAAAGGCTAGAAATCTGTTTTTGGGGCTTTCGTAGAAGTAGTTGACTTTCTGGGCTGCCTCCACAACTTTATCGTTTATTTTGTCTGTCCAGAGGAAGTATTCCCTACGAGCCAGCCATACGAGCTTGTGGCGGGACCTCCAACACGTGGGGTATTCATGGCGAACCATCTTCACAGACAGCAGCAGTCCCCTCTTTCGAAGTTCCTCTACAACCCTAGCGTCTGCGTCTCGGGCGAACAACCCGGCGAACTCGCCAGCCTCTTCTGTAAATCGACACTCATCATCAAAGGGCACGTACATGGTTAAGCCGCGTTTCTGAGCTGCCAAGAAGTCGTCTTCGCCGTTTCCTGGAGACAGATGAACTACTCCGGTGGCGGTGGCAACGTCCACAAAGTCTTCGCAAACCACTGTGTGAACCAAGGGTAACTTGTCCAGTTCTCTTTGTTTTGGAACCATGTCTTTGAAGGGATACTCGTATTTCACGCCCTCTAGGTCTTTACCCACCACGACTTCAAGAATTTTGTAGCTTCTTACTCCAAGTTCCTCCATGATTGGTTCTACGCGCTGTTTTGCGAGGATCCATGTTTCGGTGTTTACCTTGACTTTGGCGTATTCTTCGTTTGGATGAACTCCCAGCATCATGTCTGTGATTATGGTGAAGGGCATGGTTGTCCAAACTAGGAAGTACTCATTTTCGGCTTCGCTTAGTTTGAGTTTAAAATGGAGGGACGGGTCTTCAACTTCCTCGTAGCCTAGGCCTACTTCGGCGTTGCTGAGGGATGTTTGGCAGTGGGGACAGTAGGCAACAACGTAGTAGCCTTCGCCTAAGAGGTTTTGTTCCCAAGCTCTTTTGAGGTACTGCCACTCTCGCTCGATATACTTGTCGTAATGCGTCCAGTATGCCTTATCATAGTTTATGAATAAGCCCAGTTTCCTGTCGGCTTCAAACCATTGACGATGGTACTTCATGATGGCTTTTTTGCACTCTTCAACAAAGCGTTCCTCGCCTATTCTCTCCAACAACTCTTTTTTGTTTTTGACGCCGAGGTCGTGTTCCACTTCCAACTCGATGGGCAGGCCTTGAGTGTCCCAACCCGCCCAGAAGGTGACGTAAAATCCCTGCATGGTTTTCATGCGGTATCGTAAGTCCTTTATCACTCGACCTCGAGCGTGGCCAACGTGTTGAACACCATTTAGGGTGGGCGGTCCCTCAACGTAGCCTAAAAGACCCGCGTTGGTTTTTTCTCTATATTCTGTCAGCTTTTGGAGAATCTTGTTTTTTTCCCAAAATTCACGAATTTCCTTTTCAAGCTCGAGCGGGTGGTAATCTAGCGTCAACCAACGTCTGGAATTAGCCTTGAATTTCGCGGCCACCTCTCATCCCGCGACACCCGCTTAACACCCAAGTGTTTGTAGCCAAATATAAAGTTTTTATGAACACCTAATAAACAATAGGTGTAGGCACGCGCTTAAAGCCTACAATTTTGTATGGGTGCTACTAACCGCGTTTTTAGCGTCTTTGTAGGCTACAATGAGAACTCTGGAGCACAGAGAAGCTCCTAGGAAATGTTTAAATTTGTATTCTATGTATTACTTGTATAGAGTTGATTAGATGTGCAGAAAACCATCGAAAAATTAGTAGTTCCAGTTCGCTTCTCAAAAAGCGCGATTAAGAAAATCGATGAAACTGCGGAAAGGCTTGGATTAAAGTCGAGAAGCGCGTTGATCAGAGAGGCTACAGAGAAATACATTCAAGAAGTCGGGAGTCTTAAGGTTATTGAAATCAGGGACAACGTCGATCTACAAGATGCAAAGGCGGAAATTCTTGCCTATTTGAAGCGTCATGAAGAGGCTGAAACCTTCGACATTGCCAATGACCTCAGGTTAGATTTAGACCTGACAATCAAAGCGTTGAAGGAGCTTTGGGAAGAAGGCGAAGTCGGTTGATAGGAAAGGAAATCGGCGACAAGATCATTGGGGAACAAATCATCTGCGAATGCCGTAAAATCAGAGGGCCTGTCCTCATACATAAAGGCGCCCACAGAGCACAAAGATACGTTCTCTACGGATTTCCAGCTAAAGCCGTAATAACAAAGAAATGGAGGATAATCAAGTAGCCGTCCAAAAACATAGCAGATTGGAATTCTTCCGCACGCTCTGCAGACATCCCCGCAAACCTCCCCTTTTTCTAATGTTTGGTTCAAGTTTTTGGTTTACTTACTTCGTTTATGATTTTTTGCACTTCGTTAATGAAAGAAGAATCATATAGTTTCTCGCTGTCATTGAAAACATCCATGAAGATTTTATTCTTAGTAAGCTCTCTTATCCAATTTTTCCATTGTTCCCAGTCTTCTTCCTTTAACCACTTCATTTTTTATAAGAAATCCAGACCCTTTCTAGCAGTCCGAAAAGCGAATCAAAATAGCAATACAAGGCCTTTTTGTCTTTGTTATAATTATCCCAATTCTTTGGCTTACTTCCAATCATGCATGCCTCTTGAAGGCTTGGGCGCTCAATTAACGATAGAGTCATGTTGGAAAAATCGCTCATCAATTTTTCATAGACACTTTAATTCTCTTCTTTGAAGCAGTATTTGATAAACAAGAGCGAATAACGAAATTACAAGACAAATGTTGGCTGCAAGTGTTACTAAATCTACCACATCTATGGGTATCAAAAACCCACCATCCTCCAATTTCATTCTTTCTACTAATATTAATTTAATAGATTTTCTTAAAGCGGAAATGACGAAGAATAAACCATGCGATAGTGATAATATTCCCGTGATTTCTCCCTTTTTTCCTGACCCATTTGGAGCCTGATAACAGAGGTATGTTGAAGTCAGTATTTTTCTGAAAACCGCAACTGCGGTGGAGATGGACGGTTGTAGATAGACTTCCTAGTTTTTTCTTTAAATACTCCTAACATAGAAACTGCAAGATGTGGTGCAGATAACCTGTCTGTAGATTGACGCTCCATCTAACCCCTAATATATGATACTATCTAACATTGAAACCGCAGAATCGGTGCAGTCTTCGACTTAGCAGATTGATATTTTTTGTGGGCTAAATCGATGCAGAGTCTTAGAATGAACGCTTGCGCATTTTCATTCATAAACGCGTTTGCGATGGCCTACAACTAACAGGAATACTGTGCTTTCCTTAACCTGATATAGAACTCGATAATTCCCTACCCTTAACGAGTAGACGCCTTTCCATTCACCGCGTAGAAGCTTTCCAGCATAGGGATTTATTTTCAAAGCATTGACTTCGCGAAGTATCCGCACTTGAACTTCTCTGTCTAAAGCTTTAATTTTCTTCAAAAAACGGGGAGTAAACCTAACTTCAAACTTTGCCTTCAAGGCCCAACTCTCTGATAAGGTCATCAAGCGGCCTAGCCTTACCCTCTTCAACTTCTCGCAAAGCAGCCCTCAAATCTTTAACAAGTTCGTTATCCTGCATAACTTCAAGGGTCTCTAACAACTCATCCATCAAACCGGCTGCCCTCGCCAACAACTCTTTCTCTTCGTTTGTCAAGAGAGTCATTTCAGCTTCACAACCTCTACGAAATATAAAATAACCACAGGATATTTTAACCCTTACTCTCTAAACACGACAAATAGATGCACGGCAAAGAACTTTCTAAGCGAGAACTAGCAGATTGAGATTTATCAGCGAGGAGTGGAGATATCCCCCCGCAAACTCCCTTTTTTATGTTTTAGAGGCATATAACCTGATCTCAAACGGTGAGATGGCCATTAACATTTTTGAAGGCCTTTGATAATCCCAACGGTATCTTCTATTTCAGGTCTTAGTTCTGTCATCATTTTAAGCAATCGTTCATTGTAGGCTTTGATGATGATAGGGTATTCTATAAGCTGTTTGCTCGCCGCCCTTGTAAGTTCTCGATTCTGGATAATGCTGTTAACCCATTCTAACGCTTGGTAAAGTTGACTGAGCTTTTCCATTGTTGAATGATCTAAGAATCTGGTGATGTCTCCAGCTCTTGCTATAAGCCACGAAGAGGTTGAGAAGCTAACTGGCTGGATAACTGATTCGGTCCGCGTCTCTTCGATTATCTTTAATTCATTAGAGAGGATTTCCAAGTTTTTCTTAGAGGTGTAAACGTTGCGGTTAATTTCATCAAAGAGAAGAGCAAGAATTTTTCTCCTTTGCCTTAAAACCTCTTGACGCTCCTTCCAACGATCATAGGCAAAAAGTAAGAAGAAGCCGAAAAGAGTGCCGACAAGAGTGTAAGCAACTTCATTCAACCTATGACGACCTTCGGGATATCACATTTAAGCTTAATATACTTTAGCATTACTCTCGTTTCTTTTCTGTGTGTTTGTTCCAAAAGGTTAGCATACTGGGATTTTTCCATAGGCTAGGTCTGTGCAGAATTTTTCTATGTTTTCGAGTTCGTTGTCCATCACTTCTTCTATCTCTTTTCGAACGTGTTCAAAGGAGTTTCCAGATTTCATGACTACTTGAGCAGCGGCTATAGCTGGTTGATCAATGGGTTTGCCTATCTGACTTAGGAGCCATATGTAAACCTCTTCTATTCCATCTATTTGCTCGTAAACGCTGTTGGCTATTCTGTGAGTTAGGAGGTTGTAGATTTTTCCAACGTGACTCACGGGATTCTTTCCAGCTGCTGCCTCAGAACATAGAGGTCTGTTCAAAGGTATGACGCCGTTAACTCGGTTTCCTCTACCAACTTGGCCAGAGTCTGCACCGTCAGCGCTTGTACCGAGCACTGTTAGGTAAACTCCTCCTATGCCCCTTCCTTCAACATCCAGCGTGTTCAAATTCACCGTGACATTTTCAAAATCAGCCTTTTCCTTCACGAACCTGTTTATTTCCTCTAAAATCTCAGCTTTTTTTCTGAAGTAGTCTTTCTCGCTTTCAACGAACCTGTCGACAAAAGCCATGGCGATGGTTAAATCCAGGTTCTTGCCCCTTCTAAGACCCATCACCTTTACGTCTTCCCCTGACTCCGGGAACCTTCTCTTGAAATCTTCGGAATTCATGTACCGCTCGGTTTCCAGAACAATGGTCTCCGTTTTTGTCATGGGGGCGTAGCCTACAGCTGCCGAGGTATCGTTGGCGCCGAGAAGCATTCCCTTCCTCTTGAAGATGTCCGTGAGTTCCGCAGATCCAGGCTTTAACTCCACCTGATACTTTACATGTTTTTCCGGGTCCACGAACCTGAGGTTGTTTTTGAACCATTTTTTTGCTGTTTGAATGGCTATTTGTTTAATTGGTAGGCTGGTTCCGTCAACTTCGAAGGTTGCTCTGTCGCCGAATATTAGAAGCATAGGCTCCTTGACTAAACCTCCGCCGAATTTTGTTTCAATTTCACCTGCAACCAGCAAAGATTTGTCAGTATTGTGATGCATGATTGCCCCAAACTTTTCTAGATAGACTCTGCTTAACCTTACCGATATCTGATCCATTATGGCGTCGCATATGGAGTCAGGATGCCCAATGCCCTTCCTTTCCACAATTTCAAGTTTTTGTTTTTCAAGGGGCGTTTGATCTAGGCCGTTGACGAATATGTTTCGCATGGAAACACCTTAACGGTGTTTAATAAACAGAAGTTAATATATATCTTGTGATATAGAAAATGTATAAAAAATAACCTTGGGTTATCAATGATCATAACAGGAGCTATGCTGAAAAAGTTAAGAGTAAACGCAGGGTTGACCCAAAGACAGCTAGCCCAGCTAGTCGGTGTTTCTCAAGCTCATGTTGCAAAAATTGAGGGAGGAAAAGTTGATCCCCGACTATCCACTGTGAACAAAATCCTTCAAGTTCTCACAGAAGGGGAGGGAAAAAACTGCGAGGAAGTTATGACGAAGAAAGTGATCTTCGTGAGCCCAGACGACAAAATTCTGAAAGTGAGCGAACTCATGATGAAACACGCAATATCTCAGTTGCCTGTAATTGAAAAGGGAAAGGTGATAGGCACGGTTACAGAGGAAAGCATCATCAGAAATCTAAGCTCAACCATTGCAGATGAAACTGTTGAGCGGGTGATGCAGCCGCCTCTGCCAAGCGTTCCAGAAGACACAAGCGTGAGTATGATCAAACCCTTGTTAGAAGACCATCCAGGCGTTTTGGTGGTGAAGAAGGGAGACATTGTAGGCATAATAACAAGATCAGACCTACTGAAAATCGTTTCCAAAAGCCTCTAAGAACTTCTTGTAAATCTCTGATAGGCATGGCGTATTGTAGAGACTTCTATAACCACTGTGCTGTATCCGCGTTGACTAAGATATTCCTCGATTCTAATTCCATTTACTTTGCTTTGTCCTGGCGGGACTAAAAATTCCTTTGCACCATTTTCTGCTGCTGCTAATGCTTTTTTTAACAACCTACCAACACGGCCAATGGTGCCATCTGAGTTAATTTCCCCAGTGATGTATACATTATTGTTGATGATTTGATTTTGTATCGCCGCCATCAATGCAACCGTTATCGCTGCTCCAGCACTAGGCCCATCAACGATATCAATTTCTTCTTCGGATTTTATTGTAAGAAGTACGTCTACATCCTTTAAAGGTAAACGCAAAGTATTCTTCGCAACGATAATAGCTGTTTCTAAACTTTCTTGAAGGACTGTACCAATTTTGGCAGGTTGCGTGCCGACATAGGGTATACCTTCACCAATTCTTAATTCTATCTTGGCAACCATGACAACTCCCTCATAGGGATCTTTTTCTCTCACACCAACAATCTTGATAGACGAATTTACGGTACCCTCAGACTTCGCTAAGCTGTAGTAGAATTCTGAAAGATTCTTGTAATGGGCAACTTCAGATGTCAAGGACCTGTTTTCTAAAAATATAACACAAACAAATGAAGCTGAAACAATGTTTACCACGAAACTAACGATTAAGATAACTGTCTTGAGGTTTAAGGGAGCCTTTTCTTTTTCTTCTGGGTAATGATTTGCTTCCATCTTTGTCCCATTGAATGATTTCAACCTTCCAAATATATTTTTCAGTTTACACCCTACTTCAACATAGATTCAAAGGAAAGGTGCACCTTTAGATTTTAACTAGCTAGTGCATTTTGTCGCTTTGATTGATCGACGAAGAGCCACTTGATGATGAAGAAAAACTATTTCAGCGGGTTTACATAAACATAAATAACTAGCAGAGAGTAAGAAAATGACAAAAGTACTGGCATTTAACTGCAGCCCCAAGATGGAAAATAGCAATACAGCTCTTATCTTGAACCCTTTCCTTGAGGGAATGAAAGAGGCGGGAGCGGAAGTCGAGCTCTTCTATACGGGAAGGCTAAAGATCAACCCCTGCACTGGCGAGTTTAACTGCTGGACCAAGACTCCGGGTAAATGCTACCAAGACGATGACATGAACATGCTCTATCCTAAGCTACGAGGGGCAGACATCTTGGTGTTCGCCACCCCAGTCTACGTAGATGGGGTCTCCGGCCCGATGAAGAACTTGATGGATCGACTGATCCCGCTCGCGCAGCCGTTTATCGAGCTACGCGATGGTCACTGTCGTCACCCTTTGCGCGAAGGAACCAAGCACGGCAAAGTCGTGTTGGTCTCCAACTGTGGCTTCTGGGAAATGGATAACTTCGACCCGCTGCTTGTCCACATGAAAGCCGCTTGCAAGAATGCAGGGAGAGAGTTTGCAGGGGCACTGCTGCGGCCCCATGGAGGGGGATTGAGGCTTATGATGGAGCTGGGTATGCCGTTAGATGACATCTTCGAGGCGGCGAAAGAGGCTGGCCGCCAACTGGTGAGGGATGGTAAGATGGCTCCCGAAACCCTCAAGATCGTCAGCCGTGAACTGATGCCGCTGGATTTGTACCTAAAAGCAGCCAATTCCATATTCCAAAAGGCGTTGGACGCAAAGGAGCTCGTGAAGCTTTAGTTTTCAACAAACCATCGAGTCTTCGAAATATCGGCGATTGTTAATATGTACTACGCCAAGATAGAACAATGAAATACGTTAAAGAAACAGATATCTTCCCTTGAGCACATGAATTCTCTACAGAGGTTGAAGATGTGCGTGAAACGGCTAATTTAAGTAGCTTTTATCAAGCTATGCATAAAGCCATAAATGAACTCCGAAAATTGCCAACTAAAACGGTAACATTGATACATCATGATGATTGTGATGGTCTTTGCTCAGCTGCAGTTGTGAAGGCGGCTTTGGAGCGGGAGGGTTATGAGGTTAAAACCTTTTGTTTGGAAAAGATTTATCCAGAAGTTATTGAGAGTCTGCATAAAAACGTAGGTAAAACTATCTTTTACGCGGACATAGGCTCTTCCCATGCCAGCTTCATCTCAAAGTGCAACGCTGGTCGAAACCTAACCATTATCTTGGATCACCACGACCCTACACCAGCAACAGACCCAAAAGTTTACGACCTCAATTTAGAAAACTATGGCTTCCGCGGAGAAAGCGACTTCTCAGGAGCCACCTGCTGCTACTTTTTCGCAAAAGCCCTTAACGAACGCAACACAGACCTCTCCTACCTAGCCCTAGTGGGAAGCTGCGAGATTCCAAACGGCTTCGTAAGTTTGAACAAAGCTGTTTTGGATGAGGCAATCGAGAATGGGGATATTCAGGGCGAGGGAAAGAAAATCAAGATTGTGAAATTTGGAACCAGCGTCGGCAGTTTTTTCTCGAAGCTTCAAATTTTGGGGCCTGTGGGCTACTATGAGGGAGGGCCAGAACTTGGAATTAAAGTCTGTCTGGAGGGAGTAAACGACGAAGCGGAACGGAAAATCGCTGAGTTGGAAGAGAGGAGGAAAAAAGCGAACAAAAATCTTATAGCAAGACTTTATCGGGAGAGATTGAAAGAGACAGATCATATCCAATGGTTTGACGCCGGCGACATGTACAAGGGAATGGGAACGAAGGTTATAGGCCAATTCTGCTCGTTCTTGTCCTATCAAAGACGCCTAATCAAGCCAAATAAATACATTTTCGGCATCGTAAACGTGCCGCCAGACATACCCGGCTGGGGGAGGCTGGAGAAAACGTTCGCGAAGGCTTCTGTCAGAGTTCCTAAGAACATGCAAACCCTCATTGATCAAGGAAAAATGCTTGGCGCCGTTGACCTTTTGATAAAGTCCTCGGAGGGATTCGGCATCGCTGATGGTCACCAGTACGCCGCCAACGTTGTTGTTCCGACGGATAAAAAAGTAGTTCTCATAAAGAACGCTGAAAAAATATTAAGCGCTTGAAGGCGTATGAAGCTTCTTCTAAAATAGCACAGCCACGACAATGTTTTGTTCATCGCTGGTTTTAACTTAAAGTTGTAACAAAAATTGATAAATAGCTTCTTTCATAGTTAAAAATATGCTAGAATGTTTAAAAGAGGCGTGCGGGATCTTCGGAGCCCACGATTTCGGAAATGGCACCGTGTTCCCGTATCTTTACTGGGGACTGAGAGCACAGAATCATCGCGGCCATCAGTCCCACGGATTCATTACATTTGACGGAAAATTTCATGCATATAAAGGGTTAGATCTAGTTCCGAAGATAAAAAGAAAGGACATTCAACAATGGCTGGAAAATCTGCCTGGATGCGTAGGCATAGGAAACGTGAGATACGCAACTTCAGGCAAAACAGATGAAGAATCTTTAATTAATGACACTCAACCACTGCTGGAGAAAACAGGAAAAGCAGAAATTGCAATCTCGTTTAACGGCAACATCGTTAACGGTTCTAAAATAAAAGAGGAAAATACGGAAAAATTCCTAGGCTTCCAATTCAATTACGATGCGCAGCTAATTTCCAGAAAACTTCTCGCAAAACTCACGGAAGGAAGCGATCTGGCTTCTTCTGTTAAAAGTTGCATGGAAGAATTGGAAGGCGCCTTTTCCGTGGCTGGAATAACTCAAAAGGGAGAGTTGTTCGCCTTCAAAGACCCCTACGGAATAAGACCGCTCTGTTGCGGCTACAGTAAAGACCGCAAAATCTGGGCAGTATCATCGGAAACCGTTGGTTTAGACATCAATGGCTCTAAGTTTGACTTTGAAATAGAGCCAGGAGAACTCGTGATAGCTTCAAAAGACGGTTTTGTTCGAGAACAACTCGTCAAATGCGAGAAACGAGCGCTGTGCGCTTTTGAGTTCGCTTATTTCGCTAGACCAGACTCAAGGCTAGGGGACAAGTTTGTATATGAAGTGAGAGAAGAATTTGGAAGAAACCTTGGAAGAGAATACCCTGAAACAGTGAGGGACATCGATGTGATCATTTCAATGCCGGAAACCGGCAACGACGCTGCATTTGGTCTTCATGAACAAACCGGAAAAAGGTGGGAAAGAGTGTCGAGAAGACACAGGTACGTGACAGAACGGGCATTTATTCTGCTGCCTGAAGAAAGATACCCAACCATCGACAGGAAAATCAACATCCTTGACCACAAAATCCGTGGAAAGAACGTTGCAGTAACCGACGACAGCATAGTCAGAGGCGACACAACGAAAGTGGTGGTGAACAAACTCCGAAAAATGGGAGCAAAGAAGGTTTATTTGCTTATCACCTTCCCAAGGATAATAGGTCCCTGCTTCTATGGAATTGACATGACGACCTACGGTGAGTTGATAGGATCCCGACATACACCTGAAGAAATAGCTGAGATATTAGGCGCTGACGCGGTGAACTATCAATCAGTGAATGGATTAATCAAAGCCACTGGTTTGAGCAGAAACGAGCTGTGCTTGGGATGCGTCACCGGAAAATATCCCACACCACTGGCTCAAAAATTGGCTGATGAAATGAAGGAAAAATTTGAAAAAGGGTGTAAAGAGACTGGAAGAATATACGAGGTTGCCACCCATTCAAGCTAGCTAGAATTTCTCAGTTTGTTGGTGATTTAATTGGAAAAAGTCGGCATCTTGGTTGTTTCCTATGGCTCGAGGGGGGCCGCAATAGTAGACGCTTTCAGTCGCAGTGAAAATTACGTCGCGGAAATTTATGTTGCGGACAAACAGAGAAACCCTTTCAACGTAGAGAAGGCGAAGAGGCACGTTGTTATTCCTGACCTCAACGTGGAAGAAATTTGCAAGTTCGCCAAAAGACATGAGGACAGCATAGATTTCGGGATAGTAGGTCCTGAAAAACCGATAATTGACGGTTTAAGAGACGCTGTCGAAGAAGAGACCAATATACCGATGATTTGTCCAACAAAGAGATACGCCCTTGAAGGAAGCAAAGTTGCACAACGATACTTGTTCCAAAAAGTTACCCCAGAAGTGAATCCCTTATTCAAAATATTTGACCCAAAGGACTACAGTAGCGTAGGGGAAGTGAGGAAAAAAGTCTACGCTTGGCTAGATGAACTCGACAACAAGGTTGCCGTAAAACCCGACAGCCCTGCCGCAGGAAAAGGCGTAGGCGTCTGGGGCGACCATTTCAACACCCGAGAACAACTCTTCGAACATTTCCTAGCCAACTATGAGCACGGTCTAGTAATAATTGAGGAAAAAATTGAGGGCGAAGAATCCAGCTTCCAGGCTTTTTGCGACGGAAAGTATCTGGTTCCTTTGCCGGAAACCCGGGACTACAAAAGAGCCTTTGATGAAGATAAAGGTCCTAACACTGGTGGAATGGGCTCCTACAAAGACGTGGGCGACTTACTACCCTTCATGACCAAGGCGGACCGGGAGAAAGAGATTGAAATCATGGAAAAAATCTTCAAAGAGTTAAAGGGAAAGGGGAGCAATCCCGAATTACGGGGCATCCCCTTCTACGATGCGTTCATCCATACAGGCAAAGGACCAAAAATTTTAGAAAAAAACAGCCGACCAGGAGACCCAGAAATACAAAATCTGCTGCCCATAATGAAAGAAGACTTTGTCGACGTGTGCTATAAAATATTGGACGGAAACCTGACAAGGGTTGAATTTGAGGAAAAGGCAACCGTGGTAACCTATAAAGTTCCACCAAACTACGGCGGATACATAAACGCATTTCCCGAACGTGTAGACAGGGGCGATATGGATAAACCTGTGGATTTGAGTGAAGCACGTAGATTGAGCGAAAAATATGGCGACAAGATTAGAGTTTATCCTGCCTCCATGGAGCTAAGAGACGGAAAAACCTATGCGCTTAAGTCGAGGGCTGTATGCGTCGTCGGCGTTGCAGACGATATTCAGAGGGCGAGGGACCTCTCTTTAGAGGGCATAAAGGCAATTAAGGGCGGAGCACTTTGGCATAGAACCGACATTGCATCAAAAGAGCACATAGAAAGAAGTGTAAGGCATATGGAGAAATTGAGGATGCTCTAATGAGCGCAGAAGCGTTGCAAACAAAAAACCAGAGGATATTCATTTCTGATTGTGAAGGTCCCATTTCAAAGAATGACAACGCCTTTGAATTGACAAGCTACTTCGTTCCTGATGGTGACCGTTTCTTTGCCTTGATAAGCAAGTATGACGATGTCCTCGCGGATGTTGTTAAAAAACCTGGATACAAGGCTGGAGACACGCTGAGGCTGATACTTCCTTTCTTGAGGGCTTATGGAGCTACAAACGAGAAGATAAAGGAATACTCTTCCAGAAACATCTTGCTGGTTCCCGGTGCACAAGACACACTGCGATTCGTGAAGGACATCATGCCTTCCTTCATCATCAGCACCAGTTACGAGCAGTACATCTCTTCTTTATGCAATCTTGTCGGTTTCCCCTACGACAACGTTTACTGCACCAAACTAGACATCGACAAGTACAAGATGGGTGAAAAAGAGACAGCTATACTGAGAAAAATTAGGGAAGAGATATCGGCAATGGAGATGATAGAAATACCCGAAAAAGCCGGGTCTGTAGACGATTTCTTCCAGAGAGACCAAGAAACTATACGGAGATTGGATGAAATATTCTGGGAAAAAATCTCTAAAATGGAATCGGGTAAAATGCTGAAGGAGGTTAATCCGGTTGGGGGTTATGAAAAGGCAAAGGCTGTGCACGACATAGTTAAGAAGCTGGACAGTCGCTTCGATAACGTGATGTACGTAGGCGACAGCATCACTGACGTTCAACCGTTTCAGTTGGTTAGAAAAAATGGGGGTCTAACCATCTCTTTTAATGGCAACGAATACGCTATACGAGAAGCTGAAATCGCTGTTCTTTCGGGCAACACGATCGTAACTTCTGTTCTCGCAGACGCCTTCAGCAGGTTTGGCAAGAACCACGTCATCAGGCTAGTCAAAGAATGGAGCCCTTCCGGACTGAAAAAATATTGCGCCACTCCTATGTTGCGAGAACGCATGCTAAAGTTGTATCCTAACACCCTTCCACAAGTCGAAATAATCACCGCCAGTAACAGAGAGAGATTAAAAAAGGAAAGCAGCGCCTTCAGAAAAAGTGTTAGAGGAGAAGCCATAGGAAAACTGGGATAATTTTAAGAAATGCACGTGCAAATAGTCAGCTTAAAGAATCAATAATTTAATCTCGATTCTCTAAATAAAGAAGATCATGACCCCTAGCAATGAGGGAGATTCTAGAAGATTACAATTATAATCTTTAGCATTGGGTGACTGGATTGGTAGTCGTTGGGAGTGCCATGCTTTAAAAATATGAATGGAATGTTCACTTAAATAATTTTATATATTATACACTTTATATATATTATACACTTAAAATCTAACTTGAAGGTGAGAATTTCGTAAATGCCAGTTGGTTTTAATAGAGAATTATGTAAAAAAGAACATAATACATTAAGAATAGAACTGAATAATCTAAAAAACTGTCAGGTTACGTTTCTTACTTTTTCGGTAGCAGCCACAGGTGTATTACTTGGTCTTATTAAAATATTTTCTTCTTCTAACTACGAAATCTTCTTTCTCGCTCCTCTGACTATTCTACTTCCGGCATGGAGCGTTTTCCTTGATAAAGCCAAAACAATCAGTCGTATCGTTGGATATTATAGAATCATTGAGGGGTTAATTCTCGACAAAATCAGTGTAAACAAATTTGTAGGATGGGAGAATGCTTTGCAAATATTTAGAGATAATGAACCTATAGAGATGTATATCAAAAAAGAAGCTATTAAAAAATTGCGCGAAAAACCACGATTTGAAAATAATCAAACGTCATTTGGTCGTTTGAAGGCTTTTTCTCCTTTCCGTGATTACTTGACACTAGTAAACTGCATATTTCTTTGTTTATCCGTATTATGCATGATGCCTGCTATAATATTCGCACTTGTAAATGTGAAATCTTTAAATGCGAATCATTTTATAATAGCATTGGTATCAATTATATTTATTTCAACTTTTGTCCATAATTCAATAACTCTTCGTGACTTATTATGTGGAAAGCACGCCTATGAGGTTAATGAACATTTCTGGAGATATATTCTTGAGGTAGAAACTCATGAGGATGAAATCGAAAGCTCCTAAATTGTATAGGCCTTAATGATTAAGGTTAGCTCGCGGGCGTAGAGATCGTTTTTTCAAGAATTTGTAGATTATAAACTCATATCTTGCCGTCTCTTTGAAGGCTTCTATCGCCAAGACTGATCTAGTTTCGGTGCTTACATCACCTTTCTTTTTCAATTCTTGGAGGACTTGACCATATCTGTTTGGGTTAACGATCACAACTACATTCTCAAAATTCTTTGCTGCGGCTCTGATCAGGTTAGGACCGCCTATGTCAATGTTTTCTAGAGCGTCCTTCAAATCAACTCCTCGGTTAATTAATTTCTCGAAAGGGTACAGATTGCAAACAACCATATCGACTGGTTTTATTTCTAATTTTTCGAGTTCGTTCATGTGTTCTTTATTGTCTCTCAGAGCAAGTATCCCACCGATTAACTTTGAGTGCCCCGTCTTAACTCTGCCGCCAAGTATTTCTGGAAATTCCGTAACATCTGAAACATGCTTAACAAAACGAATCCCACCTTTCTTCAAAATTTTCAATGTTCCACCAGTCGCAATTATTTCAATCCCGAGTCTGTTAAGTTCTCTAGCAAAATCAACGATGCCAGTCTTGTCGTAAACAGAGATTAAGGCACGTTTTATCCGCATCATACCAAATCCCATAATAAAAGAGACGACACGAATAAACATATGGCTACATAACTATAACAGATTTAGCACTGCACATGCATATCACTTAAATTTAAAATTCTTAACTCTTCATCTATTAAGCAGTGATGTTATGAACGCGGAAATCGAAGACACCTACGCAGAAGCTTTCAACGGTTTGTATTGCAGAGTTGTCGTCACCGCTGACGATGAAGAAGTGTTGAGGAAGGCGGCTGAGGACGCCACTGCCACGCCTTCAATAGTCATAGGCAGAATCGAGGGAGGCATTGAAAAGTGGTTAGACAAGAAGGAAACTCCAGATGGACGAAAGGGCGCCATTCTACAGTTTTGGGGAGAAATCGAAAATGGAAAGCCCCTCGACAACTCGGCTAAGAAGCTTGAGGTGGAATTGTCATACCGCATACGCCAAGACATACTCGTGAACCCCTTCACCGCCATCTTCGACGCATTGCCAAACCCTGCTGGAAAAATTGATATGATGGAGAGGGTTGGCCACTGCGGAGACAGTTTTGAATGGGAGGAGAAACTCCACGGACGCAACATGATAGTTGTTCCAATTATGGTTTCTGACTTTCTCATAGAACGCCATTTAGGCTATGCAAGGGGCATCATGGGAGCAAACTTTTGGTACATGTGCAAAACCAAGCGAGCAGTCATGGAAGCGGGCAGAAAAGCGCTGAAAGCCATAAGCAAAATTGAAGGAGTTATCACCCCCTTCGACATCTGCTCAGCTGGTTCAAAACCCGAAACAAAATTTCCATGGATAGGCCCGACAACAAATCATCCTTACTGTCCAACGCTGAAGGAAAGGTTGGGAAAGGAGTCAAAGGTTCCTGAGGGTGTCAATTATATTCCGGAGATAGTGATCAATGGTGTATCAATTGATGCTGTAAAAGAGGCAATGAAAGTCGGTATCCAAAGCGCTGGCAACGTGAATGGAGTTGTCAAAATCTCGGCGGGAAATTACGGAGGAAAGCTTGGAAGGCACAAAATATACCTGCGAGAGTTGTTTGTATGAGCTTGGATGTTATTGGCTTCGGCGCCCTCAACGTAGACAAACTGTATAAAGTAAACAGGATCGCCAGAGAGGAAGAAGAAAGTTTCGTCACAGACTTCAAAGAGTCTCCCGGCGGTTCTGCGGCAAACACCATTGTAGGCTTGGCGAGACTGGGACTAAAAACTGGTTATATAGGAAAGGTTGCTGAAGACCGCGAAGGAGAGTTTCTCCTAAAAGATTTCAGAAAAGAAAACGTAGATACAAGCGGAATAATAATTTCGAGACAGGGCAGAAGCGGCGTTGTCATGGGATACATTGACAGGAAAGGTGAAAGAGCCTTGTACGTTGATCCCGGCGTCAACGACTGGTTGGAATTTAAAGAAATCAATCTGGAATATGCCAGTCGCGCCGATTTTCTTCATTTAACATCCTTTGTTGGGGAAAAACCTTTCGAAGCCCAAAAAAAGCTTGTGAAAACGCTTTCTGATGTTAAAGTGAGTTTTGATCTTGGAGCACTTTATGCAAGGAAGAGTTTGGCGTCTTTAAAGCCGATAATCAAAAAAAGTTTTGTCATGCTTCCAAATGAAATTGAGATTAGACTACTTACGGGAAAAGATTACGAGGGGGGTTCAAAAATATTGATAAAAGAAGGCGTTAACGTGGTTGCAGTTAAGCTTGGAGAGAGAGGATGCTACGTTACGGATGGTAAAGAGAGATATTTTGTTGAGCCGTTTGAGAAAAAACTTGTGGATACGACTGGTGCTGGTGACGCCTTCTGTGCTGGTTTTCTCTATGGTTTGATTAAGGGACGAGACCTATACGAGTGTGGGAGACTAGGAAATTTTGTTGCAGCCCGTTGTATATCGAAAATGGGTGCCAGAACAGGGCTCCCCAGACTCTCAGACCTGCAAGACATGGGTAATATGTAAAATGCTTTGAAGCCTCAACATCTGTTGGATTTCTTCCCATTTCTGAAAACATCCTTGGATGCTCTTCATTTCTCTGAGATTCAGACCAATTCAAGTTCGCCGCTGATTTGAAGGAGTTGTTTATCATTTCATCTTAACTCTATTTTTTTACCTTTATACAAAGCAATAATCTTTCTGGAATCAGTTGCTTTCCCAATTCGCTCAGCCTTAACCCCGCTTTTTTCGAAGCTGTCAGTTACGGTCTCTTCATCGGTTTTGTCTACAACGACCGCGAAACCCCATCCCATGTTGAAAGTCTTCAGCATTTCTTCGTCTTTGATGGCGCCTCTAACCTCAGCAGCGGTTTTCTGGATTAATTCAAAGATTGGTTGGGATTTAAAATTGTTGAATTCAAATCCTATTCCTTTAGAGAACTTCATTAGTCTATCGAACTTTAGGTAGGCGTCTCCAGTAATGTGAACAGCGCCTTTTATCTTGACCTCCTTGGCAGTGTTCAGCACTGGCTTAGCGTATATTCTTGTTGGCTCTAAAACTTCGTAAACAACTTCTCTGCTGAAACCGTTTGGAACGTCGAAGGGCTCGTATTTACCACCCCATTCTTTGAAGAGAACTTTCCTTGCTAGGGATATTCCATTGCTGTGGACGCCGGAACTCCTCAAACCAATCACGACGTCTCCAGGCTTGATGTTATTTCCAAAAATGATGCCTTTCTCGAACAATTCGCCGACGCAAGCGAAAACCATGTCGAAGCCCTTGCCTTCTGTTATCCCTTTTATGACTTCTGCCACGTCTCCTATTTCTCCGCCGGGAACTAGGCATCCGGCTTCGGTGACGCCTTTCACTATGCCTTTCATCCATTCTTTAACTAAGTGGAGATTGGAAACTTGAGTATGTATGTTGTCTACGACTGCTAATGGGGTGGCGCCGGACCTTATTACGTCGTTTACAGCCATGGCGACTCCGTCTATTCCGATGGTGTCGTATTTGTCTGCCAGTTGCGCCAGGAGAACTTTCGTTCCGATTCCTTCGGTGACGAAATCTAGGTATCGGTCGCCGACTGGGAAGATGTTGCCGTAAGGGAGCTGAACCACTTTCCCATATCTACTAAGTCTATAAGTTTGTTTCAGGGCTGACAGAGCTTCTTTGGATTTTGCTCTCGCTTCTCTGTCCACGCCCGCCTCGGCGTATGTGAACCTTTTTGGCATAGATTTCACTATGGTTCGTTGGTGGATTTTTCTTATAAACTTCTCCGATTCTTTCAAATATTGACTCTGTATAGTTTAAGCGCCTTTTTGCGATCGTTCGAGCTCATCTTCCTTTTCTAGAGTTCATCGGCTTTTCCTTCCAGTTCATTCCATTGAGGCAGTTTCCCAGCCATCTTTATTTGTACTTCCTTCAGGCTTGGCGCTTTCCTTATAAGTTCCGCTGTCCTACGCCCAAACATTTCTACATAGCTTCTCTTCTTTCTTGCCCGGAGCCTCAACCACAGCCATTCCATAATGCTTGTCTTTAGGGTTGCCTTGAACCATCATTCCATGGATTAGCATTACCTTCAAAATTGACAAAAGGGTAGTTTCGGCTCCGGTGGTTGTCCCACCAGAAGAAGTGAAGGCGGCTCCAACCTTTCCCTCCAGTTTGCCATGAATCTCGATGGTCTTGTCCAAGAATTCTTTCAGTTTTCCGCTCATGCACCCGTAATAGGTTGGAGATCCCACGATTATGCCATTTGCTTGGATCAGGTCATCCAGTGTGGCGTCTTCAACCTTTTTGACAACACACTCAACGCCTTCTACTTCTCTTACCCCTTCAGCGATCATGAAAGCCATCTTCTCTGTGTTTCCCGTTTTTGAATCATAGATTATGAGAGCTTTGACCAGGTTCCTCACCTTCTAACAAACTCTCGTAGGGTTTAATATTTCAAGCTGAAAAATTTTAGGTAACTATTTCGTGGAGTTGTTTCTCTTTTAGTGCCCTCCGGATTTCTAGGGCTATTCTGTCGCCCATGCTCATCCTTCCTCTATATTTTGCGTTTGCGTACTGGGAGCCTATTCCCATGTGCACGTTGGTTCCGCCACCATGCCTCAAAGCAACATCCTGCGTAACCGGAATGTGCATGTAGGCTTCTTTCCCTTCTGGAACATCGTACAAACCATAATCAACCGCGGTTTTCGGTTCAGCGCCACCAGTGAAATCCACCTTAACCTTTGGTTTCAGTTCATACTTCGAAACCTTGTCCCATGTGATAAGAGTTTGGAGACACCAAGCGCCTATGATTCCTGGCTGTTCGTGCTTCCGTGTTGCTAACAAAAATCTGTCAGCGTACCTATGCACATCCTTAAGTAAAGATTCTCTCAGACTCATGAGCACGTGGGCAGTAACTTCGAAGGATGGAACTCTCTTGATTTTTTCTTGAACATCTATTGGCATCCTCTTCAAGCCGTCTAATATGGTTTCTCTTCTTTCGTCTATGGATAGAAACTGGTTTGCCAAGCAAATTCTCGCGTCTTTTACGCTAACATTGTATAGTTTGGCGTACCATTCCTCTGCGTCTCCCCATTCTTCCTTTGCGTCTAGGGGTGAGAAGAAGAAGTTGAAGTTTGCATGGGGTCCTAAAACGATTTGTTCAGCCCTCGCATTTTCCAACGACTCCCTATCTAGGGTTCCCGCTTCCATTTCCCTTTCCACTTTTTCTTCCAGATCCTTGGAATCTGCCGCAAAAATGAACTCTCTTTCAAATTCTCTGTGGGCATGCTCAGCCTTCAAAAGGATAGGCTCATCGATATACTCTTTAAACTTTATACCCCTCTTGTGGACCTCAAATTTGTAGGAGCTTGGACATGGAATGCCAGCCTGTTCAGCAAACCAATAATAGTCCTTTTCAATCTCCCCTCTGTTTTCAATCTTTAACAGTTTTCTTGAACCAACAATTGGAACCGCAAATTCCTTCTCAATGACGCTGCAGTTTTCGTCTCCACCAACATAAACGGCGAAGGCTCTGTTTGGAATTTGTAAACATTCTAAATCTACTAGAGTGTCAATATACTTAACGATGTCAGAGTACTTGTCTAAGATCACGATGATGCTTCTCCATCCGCCCTCCTTTTTTATGTCCTTCGGGTCGTTTACAATCTTCAAATCCCTTTTAACCAGTTTAGGCAGGTCTTCCACTTCTTCGTCAGGCTTGCCAACCATGGGATTTTGCAAGTAGATTCTTGCTCTAGGAGATGTAGCGTAGATTATGCTTCTTATGCCGTAGTCCCTTTGACCTTGCCAAGCGTCTAGGGCGGAATGGGAGCCCAAGTTGAGGCCTATTGGTTCATGATAGGTTTTTACGATTTCTTGCATCTCTTCCCTTTCTATAACCATAAATATCCCTCCACCACAAAAGAACTGTTGGAAATATTAATCTTTTTAGAACTCCATATCGGACATCGCGAAGAACTCCGGGGCGAATTTCCGAACAGTTTTAAGGTTGCTGCCAAAGGCTGGAAGAGTTGGGAGTAGTTAAGAGGACTAGGAGCGTCGGAAAAGCGTTAATGTACCAAATCGACATGAACAATCCAATGGCCAAAGCAGCCAACGAGTTGGCGTGGCAAATAGCCAAACATGACGCAGAAAAAGCTGCAAAAGAAGAGTTGGCCAAATCAAAAAAGAGCCAAAATAGAAGTTACAGTTTAAAACAGCAACCAGTAAACGGCGAAGAGACGGGGGGCTCTTCCTTTTCTCTGTTACTCGAGCACCAGATTTAAGATGCTCAATTTTTGTCAAAATCTTCTTCCAGTCAACCTTTCATAGGCCTCGATATATTTTTTTGAAGTTTCTAGAATGACGTGGTCTGGCAGGCTTGGAGCCGGGGGTTGTTTGTTCCAATCAAGAGAGTTTAGATGGTCTCTTACATACTGCTTGTCAAAGCTGAACTGATCTCGTCCAACCTCGTATTTTTCTGAGGACCAAAACCTAGACGAGTCTGGGGTGAACAATTCGTCGATGAGGATTAGCTCTCCATCATAAAAGCCGAATTCAAGTTTGGTGTCGGCAACCAGTATGCCGTTGGCTTCAGCTTTTTCAGAAGTCTTTTCATAAATTTTTAGGCATGCTTCCTCGATTTCTTCTGCGACGTCTCTCCCAATTTTTTTGGCAACATCGTCTTTTCTCATTTCGATGTCGTGGCCTACCTCAGCCTTGGTGGTTGGCGTCAAAATTGGTTCTGGCAGCCTCTCAGCCATTTTTAAACCAGGAGGCAGTTTTATTCCGCAGATTGGTTTCCCTTTTTTGTATCTTTCCCAAGCTGAGCCGTAAAGATAGCCTCTTACGACGAACTCTATTTTTATTGGGTCTGTTTTCTTGACCAAAACAGTCCTCGTATCGACAACGTCCAAAATGTGATTTGGAATTATGTTTTTTGTTTGGTCAAACCAGTAGACGGAAAGCCTGTTTAGCGCCTCTCCCTTGTGAGGCACGCCGTTGGGCAAAACAACGTCGAAGGCTGAAATTCTGTCGGTGGAAACAATCAACAGCTTCTTATCAAGATCATATACGTCCCTAACTTTTCCCCTCTTGAAAACAGGTAAAGGCAAATTTGTTTCGAGAATGACATCGTAAGCCATTACTTTAACCTTTCACCTTTAATTTTTGAGATTTTCTTATCTCCTCAGCACTCGCATAAACCCTTTCTTCCATTTTCCGTTTGTATCGACCAATTTTTTCATACAAAGAATGGTTAGATAGTGCAAGGATTTTCACAGCCGCAAAAGCAGCATTTTCAGGTTCAGGAATGTAGGCAACTGCTATACCCTTCGGCGTGGCTATAGAGGAAAAGATTTTGGCTTCCCCGTATTTTTCAGAATCTGGAGGACAGGCTATAACCGGATATTTTGTGTAACCAGCCACAACGCCGGAAAGGGCGTCGGATAGCCCGGCAACCGTGATTAATACAATGTTGTCGCCGCTTTTTTCGTATTCTTGTAGGTCGTCTAGCAGTTTTTTGGGAGTTTTATGCGCCGAAACAACGTTGTAGTTGCACGTAACCGGGAAACCTTCTTCTTTGAGAAAGTTGCCAATGCGGGAGGCGAACTCGTAGTCTCTTTTGGAACCCATTAGCACGATAACTTTCTCTTTTGGCATAATTGTATAGTGATTGGAGAGGAATTTAAGTCTTGATTTAAGACGCCAAATCCTGCGGATGTTAGGATGGCTTAGAAGGTTTTAGGTTTAGACTTGGCTTCAAGCGTGCGTGCACATACTACCGCTAGGCCTTAACAGGATACAAATATGCATATGGTTGTTCTGGGTTCTTCATATCCTTAACTCGTTAAGTGTTTCTGCTTTTATTTCCTTCAGTTGCTTGAAATGCGGGTCCTCAGTGACCACAATCTGGGCTTTGTTAAGAACTCCAGTGGCCGCTATTATGCAGTCTCCCCATGGAATCTTTTCTTCGTACCTACGCCTAAAAATGCCGGCTTGCCTTGCAATTTCAGCGGTCATATCTATTATGCTTAAACCTGACTTTACCAGTTCATTAAAATAGTTTTCAGCTACATCTCTGCCTGCTTTTTTATGGGTTAAGGCATAGAACTCGCCTAGCACGATTGATGGTAATATGCCTCTGTTTCCAAGCTTTCTACATCTATAAAGAACTTTTCTCGTTTTAGATAAAGTGTTCTCCTCTTTTGAGAAGTAATGCAGCACGAAAAAGGTTGTGTCAAGAGTTATTATCATTCTTTTTCCTTCAGCGGAAACCCTCTTCCCTAGCTTTCATAAGATAGGCAAGTAACTCCTTGGGATTTCCATACTTTGATAGCGCCCCCGCTGAATCCGCGATATCAGGGACTGGTCTTATGATTAGCCCCTCTTCTGTCTCTTCAAATGCCACGACAACGCCTTCCTTCAGATTGTATTTCTTCCTATACTCAACTGGTATGGTCATCTGACCCTTCCTCGTGACCTTTGAGTAAGACATCATTGGACACCTTACAAGAAAAATGCCTTACATAAATATAAGCATTACCAAAACTTTGTAATTCATAATCAATCGGAATAACAGCAGGCTTCAGCTTTAATTCTAATGATTTGTCTTGATTAAGTTTGGCTGATTCCCCAGGCTTCTCGAATTTTCTCACATTTTTTGGTTGCTGCCTCAACTGCCCTCATTAGCGCTGGTCTGATTTGGCTGCCTTCAAGTTCGTATATAGCTTCGATGGTGGTTCCGCCAGGCGTCGTCACCATGTCTCTTATTTTAGCCGCGTGCTCTCCTGTTTCTAAGATGAGTTTCCCTGTTCCAAGAACTGACTGGGCTGAACTGTAGAAGGATAGGTCTCTGGGTAAGCCAACTTTTAAACCCGCGTACATGAGGGCTTCTATTATTATGGAGATATATCCTGGTGCGCTGCCGCTTAAGGCTGTAATGGCGTCCATGTGTCTCTCTTCAACTTCTTCACAGATTCCCATAACTTCTAGAATCTCCTTAACCTTCCCTTTGTCTTCTGCAGTTACGTCATTGTCGCAACAGTAGGCGGTAAAGGCTTCTTGCACCAAAACGGCAATGTTTGGCATGGTCCTGACGAATCTGGCTTTAGGAGCTATCTTCTTATAAAATCCCAGTGGAATCGTGGCGGCTGTAGAAATCACCAGTTTTCCTTCGATTTCTTTGCTTATTTCTTTCAGAACTTCTTCCACATCGTTTGGCCTAACGCATATAAAAATAATGTCAGATTCTTTCGTGGCTTTCTCGTTATCCCAGGTTATGGCTGCCCCTAACTTTTCTAGTTCCTTTATTTTTTCTATTTTTCGTCTTATTTCTGTGGCTGTAATCTTACCATCATATCCGCTTTTCAAAAGGCTTTTCACTATGGCTCCACCAATTACTCCCGCACCTATTACGGCGACACCGTCCTTCATCGTTCATTCCTCTATTGTTGTAACTACTACACTTGCCAGCTAACTCTTAATCTTTATTCTTTTCAGATCTATTTCATCTTTCTATTGACGCGTTCTTCTTGAGAAAGGGATGAATAAACTACGGAAGATCGCAACCAAGAATCTTTGTGTCTAGTTTCAAAAATAGGTGGAAGGTGATTTTGGGTTATTTCCTGAGTTCACTAATTGTTATAGCATTCTTTGGGCAGACCTTAATGCATACGCCGCATCCCCAGCAAAAGACGTCGTCTGCCACAATACCCCAGTCATTACAGATCTCACCTCTAACCCTATTCTTGGGATAGGTGATGAAGACCGCGGCTGGACAGTTTTTCAGGCATTCTCCGCATTCAAAGGGGCCAACACATTTTGTCTTATCTATTTGAACGGTCACCGTGCGCTCTGGAATATCAAGTTCTCTCAAGCGTTCCATGTCTACCACAAGCTCCTTACCGCTGGGACTTCAGAGCGCGGCACCAGCTTTATCGCACCCTGCTCACAGACATTGCGGCATAGGCCGCATCCGGCGCACTTTTTCATGTCAAATATCGCCTTCTCTAGATAGGGCGAGTAGGTTATGGCGCTGAACTGGCAACGTTGCACGCATTCGCCACATCCATTGCACTTGTCGTAGTCGTGCATCGCCACGTACTCGGCCTTCCTGAGGAAAAAGTTGAACCAGTCACCCATGTATCTCCTAGCGCGCAGAGCACCGCATGTTGGGAACTCGCAGTTACAGAAAGCTAAGACGGCAGGGGAACTCCATTCTATCCAAAAGGTGTGCACGTACCCTTTCTTGTCGAACCCCTCCATCAATTCTACAGCTTCCTCTTTGGATATATAGTCGATTCCGCCCCTCGTATAGTCGGGCCACTCCTTACTGTATTCCAACCAGACTGGCCCCACCGGTATGCATGTCTTCTCCTCGAAACTTGCCCTAAGCATTCTCCGACACACACAGGCCACCTTGGCTATAGGTCCTGCCAGTTCGATGATTTTTCTCACGTCCTCCAGCGGGACAACCTGCCCCCTATGGGGTATTAAAGTGCCAATTCCTTGCTTCAAGCCTTCAACGCTTTGGGAAAACTCGTCATCGTTCTTCAAGTTTAACATTTCCACGTTCATGGGTGGGCTCATGCCCACAAAAGATTCTAGGTTTTGAAGGAACGCGTTTACAGCTTCAACCACAGCCTTGTCCTTCAAAAACTCCTTGGAGAAGTTCTTGACGTTTAGGTACCACTTCTTCCCGTCACCATGCTGTTTACACCAGTCACACATGCTTATCCACCTTTTTCGTTTTTTTGCTTCAAAAATGCATTTAAGATTTGTGGAGAAAATCTCTAAACCATCTTCGGAAGACGAGATCATCATTTGATTGGGTTAGGTTGAATAACACAGCGACGGAAGGAAGACTTTCACACTCCGTTTTCGCTATGTTCTTCGTTTCGAAATAAGGCTTAATTTTACTGGAAAAGCTTGTTCCATCATGGGAGATTGAGCCCTAGTTGAAATGCGCGCAGACCAGTTTGTAATTGGCTCAAAGTTTGGAAGGTGCTACTGTGGGATATTTCGGGGAGGAAACTGAAGCTATCCGTGGCAAGGAATGGAACTGGAAAACCTTCAAATCTACTGAGGACTACCCGGTTTCCAAGAACCTCCTCGAATGGGTCATTGGACAAGAACGGGCGCTAAGTGAATGTTACCTTTGTCTGGAAGAGTGGGTTCATAAACTCAATTACCTCAAAAAGGAGGAGTGGTATGAGACGTGGAAAGACGCAAAAAAGGAGAAGCCCTTGACCACGAAAACTGCTCCTCCTGGACCCTACCTCCTTTTGCTTGGAGATCCTGGAACTGGCAAGTCCCTGATTGGGAGAGCACTTGCGGCTCACTTGACTGAGTTATATAAGAAACAAAACATTCAACTTCAAGATGTGGTCTGCTGGCAAAATAACCTAATTCCCAGTGAACCAAAAATCTCCTGTCACTCTGCTGGCGAAGGAAAAAAGATTCTTTTAAAGGAGAAATTGATAGAAGCAAAGAAGCTGTTCCTTCAGAGAGTTGGAATTAAATTTCTGATATACCTTCTCGTATGTGTAGCCTCAATTTTCATGTTTGCTGGATTCTATTACCTATGGCAAGAGAAGCTTCGCTGGGATGCAAACGCGTTAACAGCGTTCGGAGAACCCGTTCAAACAGCGTATGGAGGCAATTTTTGGAAATTCATATTAGATTCCTTTGTATCCATCGGAAGCACAACTTTCCTTCCCGCTGGAATGCTGCTAATGTTTTTGATTCTCATAACGGTCCTTGGTCGCTTCGGAGTCTTAGGGGGCTCCAAAGGAATAGGCGGAGCAAGGGCAACGCAAGTTCCGAAGCTCATAGTTGACAACTCGAAGAGAGTAGCACCCTTCATAGATGCCACCGGTCACGGTTCTGCCCAGTTGTTTGGAAGCATCGCTTGGGACCCATTGCAGACAGGTGGTCTCGGAACACCGGAACATCAGAGAGTAACCGCTGGAGACGTCCATCGCGCACATCTTGGCATCCTTTACATAGATGAAATCAAGAACTTGAAGCCAGATGAAGCCATCACGTTGCTGACGGTTCTGGAAGACGGTCAATTGCCCATAACTTTGAGAAGCCGATGGAGCGATGCTGGCGGAACTGCTGCAATGGCTGTGGCAACAGAACCCGTACCATGCATGTGCTTTTTGGTCGGTGCTGGAAACTTCGACAGCATTGGACAAATGCACCCAGCACTTATGGACAGAATCTACGGCTACGGCAAAGTTGTCAGAATGAACAATGACATGCTGAATACTGTTGAAAACCGTCGCAAATACGTTCAGTTTATTGCCCAAGAGGTTTCGCGGTTCCATTTAATTCCATTCAGCAGAGAAGCATGCGAAGAAATAATTGACGAAGGACGTAGGCGAAGCGACAAGAAGGACTGTTTAACCACGAAGTTCCGACCCATGATATCCCTCATAAAAACCGCAGCTACATTGGCAATGAACGAAGGCTTGCAACTGGTTGAAAGAAGACACGTTAAAGAAGCCATAGAAAAACATTGCAAGACCATTCAGAAGCAAATATTGGAACACCAAATGAGCGAAAGAGGAAAACTTCTTGAGATTAGGCCAGAGGGAGCGAAGCTCGGACAAATCTACGGACTTGCCGTTGTCAGGGACCCCTACAGCGGAGAAATGACTGGCAATGTCTTAACCGTTAAGGGTTTCCTAGAAAAGCGCAACAAAAGGCACGGAAATCCCTTACAAGGATACTATAAAGTTACGGGCATAGCTAAAAAAGGGAAAGAGCAGTTCATCGCAGATAGCGTGGCGAAGGTGAGAAGCGTTATCCTACAGAGATATGGCGCCGACATTGCCCAAGACTATTTTACGCACATAGATTTCGCCCAAGCCTACGGAGTTGACGGACCAAGCGCAGGCGTCACCATGACTATTCTTCTTTGTTCATTGATTGAGGGGAAGCCCATTCGACAAGACGTTGCCGTAACAGGAGAAATCAACGTTGGCGTGGACGACATTATACAAGTAACGGCTGTTGGCGGAGTGCACGAAAAGATTAAAGCAGCTGAAATATGGGGATTCAAGAAAGTCATCGTTCCAGCCAAGAATTATAAGCATTCAATAGACCCAAGGGACTACAACATAGAAGTTATCGCTGGCGAAACCTTAGATGATTACCTAAAAGAAACCTTTGCTAGTTGAGAAAACTCTTTAGCCGCAGTAATAGAGTCTCAGGAAGGGAGTTAAGGTTACGGCTTCGATTTCACGGATAAAGTGACACTGCGGACGTAAAATGATTTTAAGATTTTCTCTCTGGCCCTCCCTTCAGCCAAATAATATAACCTGCCATGATATGTTAGACTTTTATCAAGGTACTGTACAAACTATTGCTGAGGTGAGTCTGTGACCTGCTATTTCAGGTACCTACAGTATGTTTTTGAGAGAGGTGGAATCAAAATCACCAAAGAAAACAAGAGGCAAATCGATCAAATCATTCACAATGTGATAGGGGTGGAGTACAAGAACTGTCCAGCTGCGTGGAAAGAAGTGAAAAAGCAAATCGCTGAAGACGAGGAAGCTTTTATTTCTCAGCTTAGAAACCTCCTAACCCTTTAGGACATATGTGACGGGAGACGCGCCCTTGGCCCATAGACTTGTATTTGTTGGTAATATTTCTGTTGATAAAGTCGAAAACGTCCATGGAGTAAGGGTTCAGCCAGGAGGTGCAGCGCTGTATGCTGCAGTGGCGGCTAGGACATTGTCAACGAATGTCACCTTAGTGTCAGCTGTTGGAGGGGATTACCAGTTTCCAGAGGTCTTGGAGAAAATTGGGGATAGCCACGTAAAAGTGTATAATATGCCGTCTACAAAATTTCACATTCGATACAATGATCGGTGGGAGGCCAGATACGTCAAAACTAGTTGGGGTGCTAATCCAAAAGTCAGCTCTGTAGCTGGTTTAGTTAAAGAGTTTGAGCCAAACGCTATTGTTCATATATCTCCTATGAAACCTGCAAAGGTTGCCAAAATCCTTAAGGAAATCACCGATGTCTCGCCGAGAACGAAAGTTTCGATTAACACGTGGATAGATTATTTAAAAGAAAGTCGGAAAAATAGGCGAATCCTCAGGCATTTAGCATCAATGGCCGACTTCTTCATACTAAACGATACAGAGGTTAAGACCCTTACGCAAACGGACTCTATTTCAACGGCTTTGAGGCTTTTGGATGCAAAAATGTTGGTAGTTACGTTGGGACAACTTGGAGCCATAATAAATGAAAAGAATAGGGGAATACAAATGGTTCCTGCCTTAAACATCCCTGTTGAAAAGATTGTTGACACGACAGGGGCTGGGGATGCATGGTGTGGAGCTTTCTTGGCTACATACGACTTGACTGAAGACTTGATGAAGTCCATCAGCGTTGCTTCAATAATTTCTAGCATAAAGTGTTCGGGCTGGGGCTTCGACAACCTGATAAATTTGAGGTTTAAGAGGCCAGACGACGTCATAGACTACGTTGTAGGATTAAAAGAGGGAAGTTTTCAAAAGAGCCTCACCGACTACACAAGCGGCTAGCACACAGGAATAGACGTGCGCGTCGTCAGGTAAACTTCGTGGAATCGGAGTTTAGTTTTTGTTTTAAATAGGCTTCTCTAATTTTCGAAGTCAACTTGCCATCTTCAAGAATGAATGCTCCTCTGTATGTACATTCTCCGCATTGCCAAACAGACCACAATTGAGGAAGCCAATTTTTCGACAACAAAAACTAGTCATCTAAACCATATTTTTCCCTCATTTTTATTTGGAAGAGAAGCAAGAGAGACGGGTTCCAAGAGCGGCTTTAGAAAAATGAGGAAAGGAAAAAGAAAAACGTCATGATTTATTTAGATCCAGAAATCCCTAAATAACCAATATACTAGCAATATAGAAGCTGTAAAGAAGAGGCTACAGAAATGATTCTACTTCTGTTTTTAATTTTCTTTCTAATAATCCTGTATTTCCTAATAGGATACTACCTAAACAGTTAATTCCAGAACCCCATATACGACTATAATCAAACAAGCCCTAATACCTAAGAATTTCTAAACAACCACTAGCACACAGTTATTATTAAGAGAAGAGAGAGATTTTAAGAATTTAGAAATTAACCGTAGGCCTTCTATGTATGTTGCATTATAATTAACCCGGGTAGAATAGGTTCCTAATGTACGTCGCAATATATAGCTTACAATAACTCCTCTCTCTCACATAGTATTTAATCTATAAAAGTAATAGCATTTGGTAATCTATGATTCGTAATCCATGTATATCATCAATGAATCGCACAATCAGTACAGTTCAGTTCTAATCCATATTTGGGAGGAAATATGTGAACAAAAATCTCTAGAGGCTCTACTGAAAGAATTACAATTATGAGAAGAATTCTCTGCCATCTATTCTCCTTATTCTCATATTCTCAATTCTCAAGCCGTATGGCTAGCATACGAGATTCTTAAATACCTAGAATTACCTAGGAAATTAAAGGGATTTAAATGAGAGACGTTAACAAGAAAAGCGTTATGGTTTACTTAGACCCAAAAGTAGTTAAAGAAGCCAGAGAATTAGGCTTAAACCTCTCAAAGGTTTCAGAAAATGCTTTAAAAGAGGCAATAAGACGCCTAAAAGGAGAGAGTTGCCAAAATATTCTCAATTCTCATTTTTCGGATACCTCTGAATCTGAGGAGTGGACCGGGCGGGATTTGAACCCGCGTCCTCCTGAGTGCAAGTCAGGCGTTCATGCCAGGCTGAACTACCGGCCCAAAGAAACCTGAATACGAATGTTAAACTAAACGTTTTCGATGGTTATTTCTATGATGAGGGAAAGTCTAAAAGTTTCCCGCTGAGATGAAGTATGGAAGTATGTAAAGTTAATGAGAAATCTTAAGTACTACGCCCGTTCTACAAAGAGCGTGAAAGCCAATGGCTAAAGAAGAGGTGAAAGTGACCAGAAAGTATCAGGTCACGATACCGGAAAGCGTGCGCTCCAAACTCAACGTCAAAATTGGAGACAAGCTTATCGTAAGGTCTGAGGGGCGACGCATAATCATTGAGGTTCCGGAAAAAATTCAAAATCCATCCGACGCCCTATGGAACCTCTTTGGTAGGCCGCTCGATGTTGATGCCACGAAACTTGTAGAAGAGTCTTGGACGAGGACAGCCCCTCCCGAACTTACAAAACTATACAAGAAAAAACGGAAGGAACGCGTCAAGTGAGCTTCTACATAGACACCAACATCTTTGACTATTCAGCCTTAGCCCATCCCATCTACGGCAAAGCATGCAAACAAATAATTGACGACATCCAAAATGGAAAAATCGATGCCTATTGCAGTTTTCTTGTCCCAATAGAGTTACTTGGGTCACTGGCTGAAATAGATGTGCAGAAAGCATCGATAGCCCTCGCCGCGTTCTTTTCACTACCCATCAACATGATTCAGGTCGATGAGTGGGTCCTCCGCGACTCCGTAAGCATAATGCTCGAATCTGGCGTTACTTATGATTCCATCCACGCCGCATGTATGAGAAGAAAAGGCCTAAATACCATAATAACTGAGGACACAAAACATTGGGCCAAAATCAAAAATGTAAAAATAGTAAGGCCTCTCGATTATGCTGGTTTAACGCGTTCTAGAAAATAGCGCGTTCTTAAACCCTTCCATTGTGGGGCCGGGGCCGGGATTTGAACCCGGGCGCTAGGCTCCACAGGCCTATAGGCTACCAGGCTACCTCACCCCGGCCACTTTTCTGCTGACCCCGGTTACTTTTTTGGAAACGGCAGTTATTTACGTTTTCTAAGAAACACCAAGCCGTCTTTCTCACACACATAGTCAAAGCCCACTTCAAGCAAGGATTTGATCTCTTCTGGTTTGGTTGCCACTCTTACAGTGAACTCATCGCTTGATGAGTCAAAGATGGCGTGCTCGATGTTGATGTAGATTTCTGTGTTCCGTAGGCTCTTGTGTCCTAGGAAGTTTTTGACGTAATATGGGTCTTTGGTTTGATGGTACAGCATGGTGCCTTTCCAATGCCTAAACGTGTGGAAGCTGATCTGTAATAGTCGTGGGTTTTCAAGTTTGGCGGCAAGTCTTCGTCTTGCCCGTTGAAATGAAGTTTTAAGGGACGGTTTATTGGACCTTCGCCGAAAATTTTAGTGTTTGTCTTTGGTTAGGCTTTGGCGAATCCCTTGCCCCTTCTCGGTTTTAGTGTGAAACTGTGCCTTCCTTCCCTTACGTATTCTCTGAATTCTGTCCCGCATTTGCTGGGGGGTAGGCGTCTACTTTGAATACTCCATAAGTCCATGATTTCTTTGGCTTAGGGGCCTCATTTTTGCATTTTTGGGCATCTGGCCATTAGAATCATGATTTATGTTTGTTGTTGAAGCTCATATAAATCCCAACAATAAATAAAAGATAAGCATTAAATTATTTGCTTATATAATTAGCATAATATTTAAATACTTATCTTTATTACTTATCAGTTGGCGGTTTAAATGGTTGAGGTTGAACCTTGGGTTAAGAGTCGTTACGAGAAGCTCTGGTCTACTTTTGGCCAAAAAAGGTTCACCCGTGAGGAAGCTATGGGCGCTTTAAAGAGGGTTGGCGACGATATCAGCGATGAGGCTTTAAATCTTTTGCTTTCCAATCTAAGGAGGAACGGCTTACTGAGCGTTGAGTCTGACCTTTTAGATGCGAGGAGGAAAATCTACATGCTGAGGCCCCCCTCAAGTTTAAGGGAGTTTCTGTCGAGGGGAGACTTGGAGGGTTTGATGAAGAGGGCTGCTGATTTGATTAGGACACGCGTTGATTATGAGTTTATCTTGATTTTGTTGTTTCTTAAGCGTGTAAGCGATAAGTGGGTTTTAGAGTATAAGCAGGCTTATGATGAGGCTTTGAGGGATGGGCTAAGTCCAGAAGAGGCTGGGATGGAGGCAAGTGCTGCTGTCTATCATGATTTCGTCCTGACTGATGAGTGCTTATGGGATAATATTCGGAAGGATCCCAACCGCTTGCCTGAGAGCTTCTCTAAAGCTTTAAAGGTGACCGCCGAGAAGAATCCGGAGTTGCAGGGCGTTATTGACAGAACTGATTTTATAAGGTTTGCTGAGAGCCGTGAGAACATTGAGATTTTGAGGCAACTCGTCGAGCTTTTCAGCGAGAGGAGACTTTACGATGTTTCACCGGACATTTTAGGCGACGCGTATGAGTGGGTTCTTCGGTATTTCGCTCCTGAGAAGGCTAAAGAGGGCGAAATTTACACGCCAAGGGAAGTTATTAGGTTTTTAGTTGAGATCCTTGATCCTAAGCCTGGCGAGAGGGTTTATGATCCCTGCTGCGGTTCAGGCGGCATGCTGATCCTTTCGCACAAGCATGTCGAAGAGGAATATGGCAAAGAAAGGGCTAAGGAGCTGTTCCTTTTCGGGCAGGAGGCCAACCCTAAGATTAGGGCTTTATGCCACATGAACCTCTACATCCACGACATTAGGGATGCGGGCATAGAGCTCGGCGACACACTGCTTTATCCCAAGCATAAACTTGGATTTTTTAATGTGGTCATGGCTAATCCCCCATGGAACCAGGACGGCTACGATGGGAACGTTTTAAAGAGGGGCGACTTCTTTAAGGAGAGGTTTATTTTTGGCTTCACTTCGAGGCAGTCTGCTGATTGGGCTTGGATTCAGCACATGCTCGCAATGGCTGGGGAGGCCGAAGGTCGTGTAGGCGTGGTTATCGATAATGGCTGCCTATTTAGAGGAGGTAAGGAAAGAGACATTAGGCGTAAAATTGTTGAGGCTGATTGGGTTGAATGCGTCATACTGTTGCCTGAAAAGCTCTTTTACAATACTGGAGCTCCGGGGGCCATAATCATATTCCGAAAGAATAAGCCTGCTGAAAGGGCAGGCAAAATCCTATTCATAAATGCCTCACATGAGTATATGCAGCATCCAACAGTTAGGAAGCTGAATACTCTATCAGGAGAAAATATTAGAAAGATCGATGAGGCCTACAAGAGATTTGAAACCATACCGGGATTTTCGAAGATATCCAATTTAGAAGAGGTTAGGGGAAACGATTACAATCTAAACGTCACTCTTTACGTTATGCCAATTGAAGAAAGAGAGCACATCAGTATTTCTAAGGAATTTTCTGAGCTACAAAAAATAGAAGAAGAAAGAAAGAAGATCGGTGATAAGTTGAAAGAAATTTTGCATAAAATAGCGGAGGTTGGATAATGGTACAAATCGTATTTCTTGATACAGACATAATCTTGGACTACTTGGAAAATAGAAATAAAGAAGTACGGGACTTAGTTGCTCAGTTATTACTTCTTCATGAAAAAGTTCGAATCATATTAGCCACTTCAGTCTTTAACGTAGCGGAACTGATTGATAAAGAATTTGAAATTCATTTCTTAAGTTGGTGCTTAAAAGAAAAAATGTCTTCTGATGAAGCATATAACAAATTCAGAAAGGACGAAAAATTGTTCCAGGAAGTTTCAGAAAAAAACAGAAAGGACATAGAAGAGAACATAAACGATTTTATTTTTAAGAAAAATATTCAAATACTCAGCCTTTCTGGAGCGGAGGAGTATAAGGAGATCTTCAATTTAATTTATCAACGTAATCTTAAATCTCAAGACGCATTGGTAATTACCACAGCTCTCGTAAATAAGGTCACTTATTTTTTATCTAATGATTCTAACCTAACCAGCAGAATTGGCGACTTATTGGACACGTATAATCTTCGGGATAAAAATCTTCGGGAGGCGTTTCGAAGTAACGTCTTGGAGGCGATTTAAAATGAGATTTGCATTTTACAAAGAGACTAATTTAAAAGAAACACCAATAGGTAAGACTCCGAAAGATTGGGGAATAATGAGAATTGGGCACATATTTACTTATGTTAAAGGTAAAAAGCCTAGTGAAATGATAGAAAAACGTAAAGAAGGCTATCTTCCTTACTTGTCTACAGAATATTTACGAGAGAATAAACCTACAAAATTTGTGAAAATTTCCAAAGATGTAGTTTTAGTTGATGATGATTTGATATTGTTATGGGACGGTTCTAACGCTGGAGAATTCTTCTTAGGTAAAAAAGGCGTTCTTTCCTCAACAATGGTTAAGCTCCAATTGAAAGAAAAAAGATACAACAAGATATTCTTATTTTACTTACTGAAAATGAAAGAGTCGTATTTAAAAGGGCAAACTAAAGGAACAGGAATACCTCACGTTGATGGCTCAGTTTTTAACAATCTTATTCTCCCTCTTCCATTACTCCATGAACAAAAAGTCATTGTCTCGATTCTTTCAACCGTTGATGAAGCTATTCAGAAAACAAAAGAAATCATAGCTAAGGCTGAACGTTTAAAGAGGGGCTTGATGCAGGAGCTTTTAACGAAGGGAATAGGGCATAAGGAGTTTAAGGATAGTGAGATTGGAAAAATTCCGAAGGAGTGGAATATTGCTGAACTAAAAGATGCAATTCTTGAAGTAAAGTCAGGTTTTCCATGCGGTAAAAGAGATGAGGATGGAATATTGCAGTTAAGAATGGATAATATAGAGCCTGAGGGTTGGATAAATACCAATGCGGGTGTTAGAATTCCGATTCCAGAAGATGTTGAAGAGTACATTCTTAAACCTGGAGATGTACTTTTTAACAACACAAATAGTGTAGACCTGATTGGTAAGACAGCTATTTTCAGAGGCGAATTCTCTCGATGTGTATATAGCAATCACATTACTAGAATAAGAGTCAACCCTAACAAAGCCATTTCTGAATGGCTTTCGTATTTATTAATTAGGAAATGGAAGCTTGGGGTCTTTAAAGCAATATGCCATAGACATGTTCATCAAGCAGGAATAAATAACCAAGATCTGCTTAGACTTAAAATCCCACTCCCTTCAATTCCAGAGCAACAAAAAATTGCTGAAGTACTCTCAACTGTTGACAAAAAACTCGAACTGGAAAGAAAGCGAAAAGAGAAACTTGAGAGAATTAAGCGAGGTTTAATGAACGATTTACTCACAGGAAAAGTTAGGATGAAAATATATAGAAAGTCAGGAGAGATCGAACCCCTATTGCAGAAAATCAAAAAACGTCTGGAAGAAGTCTATGGCGAAAAACTCAAGCATGTGTTCCTTTACGGCTCCTTTGCACGCGGAGTGGCTACCGAGGATTCGGATATCGACATCGCGGTAGTGCTCGATGAGCTAATCAATAGAGCCCGGGAAATTGATCGCTTGCAAGATGTGCTCTACGAGCTCGAGCTCGAAAGCGGAGAGGTGATTTCAGTATATCCTCTTTCTGAAGAAGAGCTTGAGAACGAATCGTGGCCCCTCTATCACCATATAAGGGAGGGGGTGAAAATATGAGAGAAATCGAGCAGCTGATTGAGCGGGCTCTAAAAACCCTCAGATCGGCCGAATTGCTTTTGCGTGAAGGGGACTATGATTCATCCGTTTCCCGCTCCTACTACGCTATGTTCTACGCGGCGGAAGCGGTGCT
>LIHK01000010.1 GCA_001399795.1 Candidatus Bathyarchaeota archaeon BA2
GTTTCTCTTCCCCCTCAGGAAGCGGTAAAGTTTGGAAATCGCTGTCCGGTTTGTCGCAGAAAACTCACGAAGGGAGTGGAGCAACGCGTGGAAGAACTGGCAGATCGACCTGTAGACTTCAAGCCCGAAGAAGCGATAGGCTACATGCATCTGTTACCCCTATCCGAAATAATCGCAACCGTTTTGGGAGTCAACTATCCTGGCACCAGAAAAGTTTGGGGTATCTACAATCCGCTTGTCAAGAGGTTTGGCAATGAATACGCCGTGCTCATAGACGCATCAAAAGAAGAAATGTCCCAGATCGTTGATCCAGGGATCGCTGAAACCATTGTCCGTGTTAGAGAAGGCAAAGTGAAGGTTAATCCTGGATACGACGGTGTTTACGGCCAACTCGTAATCTTTAAGGAAGAAGAAAAAGTAAAGGCTGCGCCAAAAAAGCCAAAGCAACGAAGCATAGCTGACTTTATGTAAAAACGTCGCGGTTGCAAATAGAAAAGACATTAATCATTTTTCGTTAACAGTTAACTAGAGAAACATCATTGTATTGAGGGGAAAAACCCTTGAAGCTGCGTATAGCTTTAGTTCAATTTGGGCGGGGGTTGAATAAGCCCAAAAACGTTGACCGTATGCTTTCAACCCTTTCAAAAATAAAGAATGTAGATATTGTTTGTCTGCCTGAAGCTTGGACTGGTAGAGGACTTTTCCTAGAAGAGAAAGAATGCAAATCACTTCTCTCATCATTATGTCAACTCGCTGCCGAAAACGGTTACAATCTCCTAACTGGAGGCCTGTTTAATCGTCGGGGAGAGAAAATCTTCGACACATGCCACGTAATTAGCAGGGATGGAAAGGTAATCGGTTTTTACGATAAGCGTTTTCCGTCCACAGCCTTTAACGAAAGAAATTTCACTAGCTCTGGGAATGTTTCTCCAGTTTTTAAAGTTGACAGCGTCAATATCGGTGTATTGATTTGCGTTGATGCCCTCTACCCAGAACTCGCCAGAAACTTGGCTCTAAACGATGCCCACATAATTTTCAACCCATCAAACATACCCCAAAATCGAAGCGAATTATGGAAACACGTGTCAGTAACTAGAGCCGCAGAAAACACGGTTTTCTACGTTTTCGTCAACAACACCAACACCCGTTATCCAGATGGACGGATGGTGAAAGGCCACAGCATTGTCGCGGCGCCAGACGGAGAAGTGATTCTGGAAGCAGGTGAAGAGGAAAAGGTGTTCCAAACCAAGCTTGATCTGAACCAAATAGAAAGAATTAGAAAACGCTGGCGATACCTAAACGACATACGCCAACTATAAACCGTCTCTTCACCAAGCGGTACAACAACCACTTTATTAAATTGGGAGCCGATAGAAAATAGTGGTGTAAAGCTTGCCTGAAACCCACCCCTCAAAGGACATCATAGGAAGCAAGTCACGCCTATTGAAGGGGCGCAATATTGCCCTCTGCGTCACCGGAAGCGTAGCCGCTGTCAAGTGTCCTGAGATTGCCCGTGAACTCATGCGACAGGGCGCAGAAGTTTACACGGTTATGTCTTCTATGGCTCAGAAGATAATTCATCCATACCTCATGGAGTGGGCGACTGGGAACCATGTTGTAACGGAGCTAACTGGAAAGATTGAGCATGTGATGCTGGTTGGCGAGGGGCCTGATAAAGCTGACTTGGTTTTGGTTGCCCCAGCAACGGCGAACACCATCAGCAAAATCGCCTGTGGAATAGACGACACTACAGTTACTTCGCTGGTTTCAACAGCCTTCGGCTCCGGCACACCAATTATGATTGTGCCAGCGATGCATGAATCCATGTATCGCCACCCAGTCGTAACCGAGAACATTAGAAAGCTTCAGTCCCTAGGCGTAGAGTTCGTTGGACCCAGAATTGAAGAAGGAAAAGCAAAGATGGCTGAAACCAAGGAAATCGTAGAGGCAGTTATCCGTAAACTCACGGTTAAGAAGGACCTAGCCAAAAGAAAGGTCTTGGTCACAGCAGGCCCAACTTTAGAGCACATAGACCCTGTTAGGGTTATCACAAACAAAAGCTCCGGAAAGATGGGCGTAGCAGTAGTTGAGGAAGCATTGTCACGGGGAGCCGAAGTAACCTTAGTTTATGGTCCTGGGACAGCTGTTCCTCCTAAGGAAGCCAAGGAAATCTCTGTTGTAACCAGTCAAGAAATGTATGAAGCGGTGGTGTCTGAGTTAAAGTCGAAGAAGTACGACATTGCGATCGCTGTTGCGGCAGTGGCTGACTGGACGCCAGAAGAACAGTATGAATACAAAGTCCCAACAAGCACAGAACCGGAGCTGACAGTAAAATTGAAGCCAACCCCGAAAATTATTGATGCCGTAAAGAAGATTAGTCCAGACACGTTTCTCGTCGCGTTCCGGGCGGAATACAACCTGTCTGACGAAGAACTGGTTCAAAGCGCATACGAAAGACTGAAGAAAGCAAAGGCGGATCTAATTGCCGCAAACGATACCGAAAGAAAAGGAACTGGTTTCGGGTACGACGCCAACGAAGTTTTTATTGTTGACGCAAACAAAAAAGTCGTCCATGTTCCTCTCGCCAAGAAACGAGAAGTCGCAAAACACCTCTTCGATGTGATCGTCGATAAAATCAGGCAAAGCAAGACGTAACTTAATAGAGTTCTGTTTAAACAGCCAAAGCACCAACTATTTTAAGAGAGAACCAACGTTAACTGACCATCCACTTTAGGAAAGAATTGCGTTGAAAGAAGACCTGGTAAAGGCCGTTGATTACGGGCAGAAACTTGGCGCCGACTACGTTGAAGTTCGAACCCAGAAACTTTTCAAAACCCTCTTCACAACAAAAGACGGCGAAGTTGAAGCAGCTAAGGAGGGAACAGAAAACGGGGCAGGCATCAGGGTTTTGGCAAAGGGCGCCTGGGGTTTCGTAACCCTTGGAACGCTGGATCCAAAGTTGCTAAAACAGGCTGTTGAAGAAGCATTCAAAATGGCGAAAGCAGCGAGTTTCAGGGTGAAAACGCCCGTAAAGCTTGCTGAGACAAAGGCTGTGGAAGACAGGGTGGTGACCAAATCAAGGAAAGATCCGAGGGAAATTCCAATCAAGGAAAAGATTAATGTCGCTTTAGCAATGGACAAAGCGATTTTTGATTACGACAACCGCGTAAAGAGTTGCACCATCGACTATCTTGATCTAACAGGAACAAATTACTTCATCAACAGCGACGGAACCTACATTGAACAAGACAAACTTTACGTCTGGTCTAGAATTCTCGCCTCAGCAAGAGAAGCCGACGTTTTCACTTCGGGAAGAGAAGAAATAGGGTCCACAGCCGGTTTTGAAGTTTTTGACGTGGAAACACCAGAAATCGTGGGAACAAGAATTGCCAAACGCGTAATTGATCAGTTAAAAGCCAAGGCGCCAAAGGGTGGAACTTTCCCAGCCGTAATCGGCACCAACGTAGTCGGTGTCTTCATCCACGAGGCTTTTGGGCATCTAGCAGAAGCAGACCTCACTTTATCTGGATCCATATTGTCTGACAAGCTTGGAAAGAAAATCGCATCAGAAGTCGTCACGACTTACGACGACGGCACAGTTGACGGCGCCTTCGGATCTTTCAAATACGATGACGAAGGAGTTCCAACGCAAAAATCTCTCTTGGTTAGAAACGGCAAAGTGGTTGGGCTTATGCACAACCGTGAAACCGCCTTCAAGTTTAATATGCAACCAACAGGAAACGCTCGGGCTGAAGACTTCAGATTTGAACCCATCATCAGGATGAGGAACACCTACCTCGCCTCGGGCGATCATACGTTCGAGGAACTTATCGAGGACATTGATTTCGGCTATTACCTCAAAAGCTTTAGAGGAGGCCAAGCGAACCTGGACGGAACCTTTCAGGTTGGCATACAGGAGGCTTACGAAGTCGTTGAGGGACAGCTAGGCTCACCCGTTCGGAACGCCTCAATCAGTGGAAACACCCTTGAAACCCTACACAAGGTGGATGCCGTTGGTAGAGACTTTAAATTGTGGCCCGGGAGATGCGGGAAGGTCCAAACAGCCTTCATTTGCGATGGAGGACCCCACATTCGGGTAAGAGAGGTTATCGTCGGTGGCGGAGCTTAAACCCGAGGAATTAACCAACATTGGAGAAAAAGCCGTTAAAATTGCAACTAAGAAAGGCGCTGAAGAGGCTGAAGCATTTCTAAGCATAAGCTCCAGCATATCTGTGGGGATTGAAAGGGGACAGATCGTTAGAAGCGTCAAGGGGATGGATCGAGGCCTAGGGGTAAGAGCCCTCTACAAAAAGGCAGCGGGTTTCTCCTACACAAACATATTAACAGACAAAACAATCCAAGACGCCGCTGTCAAGGCTTTCCACTCAGCCAAAGCCAGCAAACCAGACAAAAACTGGGTAAGCCTACCCAGCCCCAAGAAGCACAGCGCAACCAAGAGCACATACGACAAAAGACTGCCCGCCATCCCACCTGACGAATTGGTGGAAACGGCGTCAGTCGCATTGAATGCAGCAGAAGGCTACGACAAGCGAGTTTTCCCCGTAGGGGGAGGAGTTGGAACCCTCCTTGCAGCTAGAGCCATCATCAACTCATATGGAGTGGAGGCTTACGATAAAGGCACAAGCATCGGATGCTCCATCGAAACCATAGCGAGAGAAGCCGGCGAGGTTACTCCCGTGTGTTTTGAATTCAACGCAGAAAGGGTTTACAAAATTGACCCGGAATGGGTGGGAAGAGAAGCGGCTAGGCAAGCAATTTATTCCCTCAAAGCCAAGAAAATCAAATCTGGAAACCTTCCCATAATATTCACTCAACCAGCGTTTCACGCCCTTCTTTACTATACGCTGATAAACGCCGTGAAAGCGGACTACGTTCAAAGGGAGCGATCTGCCCTCAAAGGAAAAATCGGAGAGAAAATTGCCTCGGATCTTGTGACGGTTCACGATAACGGATTGCTTGAAGGCGGTCTTCAAACATGGAAATTTGACGGCGAGGGAGCTCCTAGCCAAAAAACTTTGCTCATTGAGAAGGGTGTCTTGAAGCATTACCTCTACGACAACTATACGGCGAAGAAGACTGGCGTTGAAAGCACTGGAAACGCTTTTAGGGGGGACCTAGCCCCATACGCGTCTACGCCAGTTTTGGAGGCAACAAACTTCACCTTTTCTCCAAGAAACAAATCTCCAGAAAATCTTATCAACGAAATTGATGACGGACTCATAGTTTACGGTGTGCAAGGCGCCCACAGCAGTAACCCAGAAAGCGGAGAATTTTCTGTGGTAGCCACCCCGGCATGGAAGATTGAAAAAGGTAGCGTAGCCTATGCTGTGAAGGGAGCAATGCTGGCGGGTACGGTCTTCGACGTTTTGAAGAATATATCGGCTCTTGGCAACAACACGAGGAAGATAGGACACTTAGTTGCACCATGGATTCGAGTGGAAAACGTTAAAATCATTGGAAGGCGATGAAAGCTTTTTATTGCACATAGGCTCACGTCTTTAAAGCCATAAACCTTGACAGCCAAAATCAAGTGGAGGAACAGCGAAGGAGTTGACCGGAGCCAAGGAGACGATATTTCGTGTTAAAAGGGCCGTTTTCAGAATAGAGACTGCGAGAAAAATCACGCAGTTTTGCTGTTTTGTGCTATTCAACGCCTTCATTTTTGGTTTAGGGCCTTGGCTAATCCTCCTTCCAGTCCTTCACAGCCCAGTGAGACCCGATCAAATAACTGGAGGAGACGCCTTTGCCTTCCTACAGCAGATGCTCCACGACGCCGTTTTTCCTTGGCTTCCCCTAGCTGCGTTTATTCTGACAGCGGTTTTTCTGGGCAGAGCCCTCTGCGGCTGGGCATGTCCCTTCGGTTTCATTCAGAATTTGTTGGGATACGTTAAGAAAAAACATACAGAGGTTTCTTTGAGAACCCACGAGAGAATGATCAAAGTTAAGTACATAGTTTTGGCGGTTACCCTATTCATCAGCGTGACTATAGCCATATCAGTGGCCACAGGAACGAGAGGAAGCTACAAAGAAGCCCTCGGCGTGTTTGCCCCAGCACCATTCAACGCGTTAAGTCCAGCCGACACGCTCTTCGCTACTCTGCCAAGAATAGCATTAGACATTCGTTACGCCAACCCTAATACTGCACTAACCGACATGTTTGTGGTGCGACCGCTTCTGTGGACTCGCCTCGCCATAATGACATTTGTTCTAATTTTAGCCGCGTACGTCACTAGAAGTTGGTGTAGATACTTCTGCCCCCACGCAGCAGCACTAGCCCTTCTGAATCGATTCAGCTTTCTGGGCTTGAAGCGGGATCCCTTGAAGTGCACGAAAGCTGGGTGCCGCGCATGTGTGGAGGTTTGTCCAATGAAGATTCGCATTTTGGAATTGCCTTGGGAGAAGTTCAGTGACCCAGAATGCATATACTGCCTAAAATGTGTTGAAGCTTGCACAACAAAAGCCATAAAACCAAAATTCCCATGAAAGTGCTGGAAGCTTGATTTAGCCTCATTTGTAACGTGGCTTCTCGCAGAACGAAACCATTATCAGCGGGCAGAACTCCATGTTGAAACAGATCAAAACGGCTTGTTAAACCTTTAACGAGGGATTGTTAGGATGATAAAAAGGAAAATTCCATGCGCCATGACAATAGCCGGTTCTGACAGCAGTGGAGGCGCTGGGATAGAAGCCGACCTAAAAACCTTTGCCGCTTTAGGGGTTTTCGGAACCTGCGCCGCCACCGCCATAACAGCTCAGAACACAAAGGGAGTTTACGACATATTTCCTATACCTCCACGCATGGTTGAAAGACAAATAGAAACTGTCCTTGAGGACATCCCAGTCAAAGCGGCCAAAACAGGGATGCTCTACTCTAAGGAAGCCATGAAAGTGGTTGCTAAAGCCATTGATCGCCATAAACTGCGGGTTGTTGTCGATCCAGTTTTCCGGGCGGGTACTGGAGACCTTCTTATTCGTGAAGAAGATAAAGAGGCTTTAATCAAGATGGTTATTCCCCGGTCCTTTGTTGTCACCCCGAACAAGCATGAAGCTGAAGACATTGCTCAAATGAAAATAAAGACGGTTGACGACATGAAAAAGGCGTCTTCAAAAATTGCGAAGCTAGGTGCGAAAGCAGTGGTTGTGAAGGGTGGTCACTTAGGAGGAGCAAACGTTATAGACATTTTGAACTATAATGGCGGTTTCAAGACTTTTACAAAACCCCGAGTTGAAGTAGAGGCCCATGGAGGAGGATGCGCTTTTTCCGCAGCCATTGCAGCCTACCTTGCCCTTGACTATGGTGTTGTGGACGCCGTTACGAAAGCTGAAGAATTCATGCAGAACGCCATTACGTATGGTTTAGTTGTTGGGAAGGGCAGGGTTCCTGTGAACCCCATGGCAACCTTGTTCAATGAAGCCGAGAAGCATAGAGTTTTGGAGGATGTTTCCAAAGCGGCTAAAATGATTGAAGATCATCCGGAATTCTTACCGTACATGGCCGAAGTTGGAATGCAGGTTGCTATGGCTCTGCCTTACGCTTCTACCAAGTGGCATGTTGCGGCTGTGGAGGGAAGAATCGTTAGGTTCGGTGAAAAGGCGAAGGCGGTTGGCTGCGTTAAGTTTGGAGCGTCTGACCATGTTGCTCATATAGTCCTGACCGCCATGAAGCGCGACCCCTCAAAGAGGGCCGCGCTGAACCTCCGCTATGACCAAGGGTTGGTGGAAGCCTTTAAGAAGCTTGGACGGGTGGCTTCAAGCTTTGACAGAAGGCTTGAGCCTCCAGAAGTGAAGGCCATGGAGGGTGGAACCCTTGTTTGGGGAGTGGAAGAAGCAATAAAGGCTGCTGGAAAGGTTCCAGACGTTATCTATGATCTAGGCGAGGTTGGGAAGGAACCCACGATTCGGGTTTTGGGAAACTCTGCAATGGATGTAGTGGAAAAAGCGCTAGCATCCATAAAGCTTCGAAAACATGTTAATCCGCACTAATGGACTAAGTTTTTGTTGCTGGACCAAACCAAAATACTCAGCATTCCGGCTTCAAATTTTTCCTTCTTTCTTTAGGGCTTTGATTTCGGCTTCAATCTGTTCGATTGTGAGGTGTAGCCCCCAGTAATGCTTATATGTATTTACTTAGGTATATACTTAGTAAATACTATTGGGATGTACTATGGGTAAAGTAAATGCGGTCACAGTGAAGATTTCAAACGAGTTGAAAGAAAAGATGAAGCAGGTTAAGGTGAATTGGAGCCAATACATAAGGGACGCTATTCAGAAGAAGATAGAGGAACAGAAGTTGAAAACTGCTTCAGCCAAAATCGACGAGGTTAGGAAGCGAGCCAAGCCTGTGCCCACAGACGAGCTTGTATCCTGGATCCGAGAAGACAGGGAGAGATAAAAACACGCCACAATACGTTGTGGATGCCAGCGTCATTGCAAAATGGGTCTTGCCAGGCGAGCCCTTCCAAGAGAAAGCTTTGAGACTAAAAGAAGACCATGTTTCAGGAGTAATAGAGCTATCCGCACCCAGTATAATTGTACAGGAGGTAGCTAACGCTCTCTGGAGGGCTACAAAGCTGAACAGAATTTCTGAGGCAGACGCCAAAGAAGCCTTAAAGGCACTAAACGACATGAGAATTGAATTACATGAACCAGACTGGATTCAAACAGCACAAGCATTAAGCATAGCATGCGATTTAGACTTAACAATTTATGACGCATCGTATGTTTTCCTCACTCATGAACTAAAAGTCCCGCTTATCACGGCCGACAAAACACTCTACGAAACTGCAAGAAAGAGTTTCAAAATCTTACACATTAAGGATTATTTATAAGTTAGATAAGTTCATTCGATGCATTTGGTTATCAAGAACTTTTGAATGAACTATTTTTAGTCAACTTTGTGTAAGTTTCAATAAGCGGTCTTATTTGCTCTTCAATTCTTCTTGAAATGAAGTCTGCGAGCGTGTCAAGTTCTTCCTCAGCCATCTTAAGTTCAGCAATACTGATTCGTCGATTCCTTTTTGGTGGTTGTAGGCACTTGATATATGTTTTTGGGCTCTTTCACAGTATTCTCTTGCTTTTTCGAAGTCTTGTCTAAATCTATGTATGTGTCCAATATCAGATCGGAGTCTCCGATCTACTCTTTCTCGCAGATTCTAAAAACTTTCTTCGATAGCATCCTCGATTTCTTTACTTTCTTTTCCACTACACTCTCGAGTATTCGTTGTAGTTCTTCTGAATGAGCACTCGATGACACCGCGGTTTTTAGAGGAACAATGTATGAGAGAACATCTGCTGCAGAATCGTGTGCTAATCTAACAACTTCAGCTAGTTTTTCTTGCAATTCTTTAATTTCTTAAAACTTTGAGGTTAGCTTTATTGGAGATTCATTTAAGCCTTAGTAGTTACGCGCGTGGTTCTTTTTGTTCAAAACAGGGATGGGAAATGGAGATTATCAAATCCGAAGAAAGGGAAAAAGAGTTTATACTTGAGGCGAAATACAAAAAGCAAAATTTCCCTACTCTCCATTCGAAAGAAAAATGCTTTCTCTTCAACTTGAAGACAATCAAAAAAAGGTTTTCTTAGTTGAAATTGTAACAGCTGATATAGATTGGGAATATTTTAAAAATGAAATTGAGAAATTGAGGAAATTTTAAATAATGCTCAACTTGTTGAAAAGATGCGCCAATAAAAAGATGTAAAAACTAAAGGAAATTTATGATAAAGTAAAACTTAAGGTCTTAGAGCCTCGACTTTAATTCATTGTATCAGCGACGTTTTGCACGCCACTCTTTAAAGGAAAGAGACTCACAACAATTAATACAATTCCGATGGCAATGAAAGGCCCAAATACTGAAAAAAGCGCTTCTAATCGGGGCCTATAGTAGGGACCTCCCAGAGGGAATAGAATAGACATTAAAATAAACATTAAACCAGAGGCCAACGCACCAATTCCACTCAAAAGGATGATGATACCTATGGACAAACGAATGCGCATTGCTGTTTTTAAATCCATCATTTCTGCTTGAATTCGCTCTTTGCTCCACCCTTCTTCTTTCTTAGCCATCTTCTCTCCCTTTTGTCAAGCGCGCAGTGTTGACTATGCCCTCAACTTCTTTAAAAATTTTGTGGTACGCGCCAGCCCGCCGCCTGTTCCGCTCGGCCACCCCGGCAAACTCAAACTTGAGAGGTGTTATGGAAAGTTATAAACTTTGTTAGCGCGGGTTCTGTTGAATCTCTCGAAAGAGTTATTCTTATATTTTTGTTTTAGTTCAAAAGGAATTGTTAATTTCCTCACTGGAGGAGTTGTCTATGGCAACCATTAGGGAGGTTCCGGGCAAGGTTAGCCGATTTGAGAGAATTGGCGCCCACACCCATGTAAAGGGACTGGGTCTCGACGAGAATCTGAATGCGATTAAGGTAAAGGATGGGATGGTGGGACAGGAAAAGGCCAGGGAAGCAGCAGGACTAGTTGTCAAGATAATAAGGGAGGGAAAGCTCAGCGGCAAGTGCATTATTTTGGCCGGTCCACCTGGAACGGGCAAAACAGCCATAGCGGTAGGAGTTTCCAGGGAGTTGGGTGCCAACGTTCCCTTCATACAGATGAGTGGAAGCGAAATCTACAGCAGCGAACGGAAGAAGACGGAGGTGTTGATTGAGGCCATTCGGAAGTGCATAGGCGTGGAAGTCCATGAGATGCGGAAAGTCTACGAGGGAGAGGTTACCAACGTGGACATAGTGACGGCTCCTCATCCCTACAACCCCTACCAGAAGGTTCCTGAAAGCATTCGACTGACACTGAAAACGACGAAGCAGGAGAAAACCATCGAGGCTGGGGAAACCATAGCTCAGCAGATAATACAGCAGAATATTTCAGAGGGAAATGTTGTGCAGATCGACGCCGAAACTGGCAGGGTGGTAAACCTTGGCTTGAGTCTTGAGAGTGCAAAGGGCAAGAAGTATGATGTGGACACGCGTCTCAAGGTACCTCGCCCCGACGGCGAAGTTTTGAAGGAAAGGGAGTTTGTCTACATGCTCACAGTGGCTGATATTGATGAACTTAACGCCAGAAGTCGAGCTGGAGGAGGTTTCTTATCCATGTTTTTCGGAGCAACCGAAACAAAGGAAATTGACACTGAAATACGTTCAGCCGTGGATGAACAGGTGAAGAAACTGGTTGACGAGGGTAAAGGCTTCATCCATCCGGGCGTGTTATTCATAGATGACTCCCACCTCTTAGACTTAGAAGCCTTTAGCTTTCTAGGTCGAGCCATGGAAAGCGAACTTGTGCTTATCATCATCCTCGCTACAAACAGAGGCGTAGCACGGATCAGAGGAACCGACGTGAAAAGTCCACTAGGCTTCCCACTGGACCTCATAGACAGAGCTGTAATCATCGCAACCCACGAGTACGATCAAGAAAGCATCAAGGAGATACTGCGCATACGATCTGAGGAGGAGAAGGTCCAGATAAACAAAGAAGCCCTAGAAAAACTCACAGAGGTTGGAACGAAAAGCTCCCTCAGATATTCTGTTCAACTGCTTAGCTTAGCAGCCCAAAACGCTAAAGCAATGAAACGGGAAAAAGTAGACGTTGAAGACGTGGAAAGGGTTGACAAGCTTTTCATGGATGTCGGAGAAGCCGCGGAACACCTTAAAAAATACGAAGAAAAAATGATGCTTCATTAGGTTAAACAGGTCTTAATCTGTTAGCAAGGCATGCTGAAGTGGTTATCCTCTTTCATAGATAAACCTAAAAGCATCGCCGCTGTAACTGATCTTTATCATTAATGAACAAGCTTAGATGCTATTCTTAACGACATCAGGTTGAGGAAAATGGGAAAACCGAGCGGGTTCTTGCGAATAATCAGACCGTTAAACTGCTTGATGATGGGTTTTGCGGTGATTGTGGGTGCTTCGCTGGTTTCCTCCCTTAACTTTTCGATCAACCTTCTCTTGGGGTTTATAACGTCGTTTACGTTGACAGGGGCTTCCATGGCGATAAACGATTACTATGACCGACAGATTGACGCCATAAACGAGCCGAATCGTCCAATCCCGAGCGGCGCAGTTAGCCCAAAAGAGGCGCTGTTCTTCGCCCTTGTTTTAAGCATAATAGGGTTCATAGCAGCCTTTGGAACCAATGTGCCATGCCTTATAGTCGCAGCAATCGCATGGATTGTATCTATGACCTATGTTACTAAGGGAAAACAAACAGGGCTTCCCGGAAATTTCTTAGTCAGCACCTGTGTCGTGATTCCCTTCATTTACGGGGGTTTCGTGGTGGAGAAACTTGAGTTGTCCATCGTGATTTTTGCGGCTATTGCCTTTCTCTCAAACACTGGCAGAGAGATCACGAAAGGAATAGTTGACGTTAGGGGAGACACTTATCGAAATATTAGAACGATTGCGGTAATGTATGGAGAGAAAGATGCAGCGTTCGCGTCTTCGATTTTCTTTGTTTCGGCGGTGGGTTTAAGCCCCTTTCCATGGTTGTGGGGACTCGTTTCCAACTGGTTCCTTCCCCTAGTTATTCTAACAGACATTGGACTAGTCGTTTCTTCCATTTTGCTCATGCGAGACTATTCTGAGGATAACGCTAGGAAAGTGAAGAACCTAATCTTAGTGTGGTTTATAACTGGACTATTAGCTTTCCTTGCAGGTACCATTGGCTGAAAAACCGAAATGCAAAACAGTCTTATCTGATCTTGCTTCCTACCTCGACATCCTTCTCAGGCTTTAACAAAACGACGTTACCCTTATCGTCTTCCGCGGCGAGTACCATGCACTGGGATTCCACACCCATGAATTTTCTTCTCTGCAAGTTCAAGACGAAAGCGTATTTTTTGTCCGTCAGCTCTTCTGGTTTGTAGTATTGTAGCAGTCCAGCCACAGACTGCCTCTTCTCGAAACCAAAATCAACTATCATCTTGATCAGGTTTCTTGATTCAGCGATTTGCTGGGCTTCAACGACTTTGCCAACCCTCATGTCAAGTTTTAGAAACTCGTCAAACGGTATTTCCATTTATGATCACCAACGATTATTTCCCTTCCATGCCTAGAGATTTTAAGCTTTGCCTTGGAGCTGAAGACTCGTGCTTCAATAACACCTAATTATACAGAAGCTTAATTAAAGCATCACGGCTTATGTTTTCTAGGATTAGCTCATGGACATAGTGAGTGTGCTTACTCAGGCTTTAGAAAAAGCTAACAAGGCAAGAAGCATAAAACCTGAAAGTGAAGCGTATGCTTCAGCCCTTCGCTGGGAGTTCTATGCTTCATTACAGAATCTACTTGATGGCCTGGCAATGATTGTCGCTGACTTGGGGCTTAGGAAACCTGGCATGTATTCCGAGCTTGGGAGCGTTTTACGCGAGCACGGCGTTTTGACAAATGAAGAAGAACAGCACATCAAAATTATTGCAAGGGCAAGAAACACTTTGGCCCACGCCTACCGTCGACTTGAGGTCGGCGACCTCTCAAGCATAGAACGCGAGATTCTACCCCTAGCCGAAACAATATCAAGGAAGCTTATAGGTTACACTACTAAAACGGGACTTGACCCAGAACACAAGAGCAACACAGAAGACCTGAGAATTAAGCTTGAACCACTTTTCAAGAAGCATAAAGTTGCGTTGGCGTATCTGTTCGGAAGCAGGTCTAGAGGGACGGCTAAAAGAAAAAGCGACTACGACTTTGCGATTCTCTTTGAAAATGATGTCGATATTCTAAGCGAGATAAAACTGTCATTGGACATAGCGGAGGCTTTAAACACACCGCCTGAAATGGTGGATGTTGCAGCTTTAAACAAGGCGGACACAGCCCTGAAGTATAGGATACTTAAGGAAGGAAGACCCGTCTACTGGGCGAGCCGGAAGCTTAAGGATAGATGGGAACGCACAACATACCTTCAATTGCTCGAACTGAGAGAACTCTATAACGTGTTCCTTAAGAAACTAAAAATTGGTTGAGGCACTAACTCCACCGCCAAACGCGCGTGGTCTGTCACAAATAGCGAGCACATTTTTGAAAATGGCTAATTTGATGTTGATTTGTAAAAAATTGATTTTTCATAGTCGCGTAGAACCCGCCATTTCGCCTGGTTCGGTGTTTCAGTTCAGAAGCGCTAAACACGATGAAACATTAGCGTCAGCATTGGCGGCTTTGGAGCTTTACGCAATCGGATCTTACAAGCCTCACGGCTGCGGACAAGTGGTTATTGAAAAACCGTGGTAACTTTTAAGCGCGCGACATACATGAAAATTTCCGAGACGCCGAGACTTCGTCAACGCGTTCGGGTGTGTGAAAATACTTATATGTATCGTTTACAAACAAATGTAAACAGTTGTTTGTAAATGACCGAAGTCATATCCACACGCATTCCAGACGAAGTAGCTAAAGATCTACGAGAAATTGAAAAAGAAGAGAAAACCGACCGAGCCACAGTGATCAGGAAACTTTTGGCAAAAGCCATCGAACAATGGAAGATGGATCATGCCTTAAGGCTTTATCAGGAAGGAAAAGTGACATTATGGCGCGCGGCGAGGATGGCGGGCGTCACCATCAGGGAGATGATGGAACAAGCAGCCAAACAAAGAGTCCAGTTCAAATACACCGAGAAAGACCTCGAAGAAGACATCAAAGCAGCCCTAACGGAGTAAACCGAGCCAATTGCCCGTTTCAAACGCCTCACCCCTCATCTATCTTTGACCGTGCCCCAAACCGCTCTTAAATTTACCCCAAAGTACTCGTGGATTAATTTATCTCTCATTCTAGCCATATCTCTCCAAGGTATCTGCGGATAGCGGTTCTTCACTAATTCTGGTATCTTTTTCACCGCTTCTCCAATAATTTCTATAGCTCTTATAACGGCATAAACAGTTTTTCTGTCTTTAAGAAAATCGTCGTATTCCATGCCTTCTACAAAACTCATAGCATCATTCATAGCCTCGATTACATCTTCTATGTAATCCAAAAATTCCTCTTTCATACGTTTACAACTTCTTTCAAGATGTGTTTGCCTATCCTTGGCTTTAAGGCGCTTTTCTCAACTAAATCAACTTTAACCCCTAGAGAGTCACTCAAATAATTTTCTAGGGCAATGAACTTTAGAAGGCTTATTGGCTCCTCAAACTCCACTAAAATATCAAGATCACTCTTTTCCTTCTCCTGCCCCTTTATATAAGAGCCAAAAAGCCCAATAGTTTTCACTTTGAATTCCCCCTTCATTACTGGCTTAAGCTCTACTAGTTTCCTTCTTATCTCTTCTAGTTCCATGTTCATCATTATTATTTTTATTTCAACGCTTTTATCTTTACCTACGAATTTTTGAAGGACCTATCGCAGGTTTTTCTCAGTCTTGAAGAGAAGAGGTATATACTCTTGATGGCATTCTAGAAACTCGGTTAGTTATTTATGACATGAAGTGCACGTAGGCATCTATCAGGTTTAGAGCATTAACGGCAATCCTTTAATCAACTTTCCTGTGGTTGGATCTACTTTAAACCCCATCTGCTCTAGGGCTACCACCCCAATGAGGGGAGTCGTGTCCTTGGGTCTCACCATCATATAACTTATAGCGGTTCTGTCCTCGATTTGTGCCACGCCAGCAACGAGCCTCACTTTCTCTTTTCCAGCCGCGACTTCAGCTTCACCCTCTCCCATGATTGGCAGGCCCAAATCCTCAACCAAATTATCTGGAAGAGCTGGAAATGTTGCACCGGTATCTACAAGGGCTTCGAGGTCAACCTTTCTAACGTTCTTTAAGTCACGTTTCCCTTGAACATACTCTATATATTCAAACGGGTTATAGAACGTTGCCTCCACGTGAGTGTGACCCATGGTATTCACCTAAATAAATATTCTGCGAAGCATGTATAAACCTTTTAGAGAAGTTGTCTCTGAAATTCGAGAAGTGATAACATGAGAACACTGGTTTTGGGTGTGGGAAAGCAGGGATCAGTTTTAGTCAGGGATTTAATCGAAAGCCGTGACGTGTCAGAGGTCGTTGCCGGTGACATAGACATCCAGAGACTGAAGCAGTGCATAGACAAGCTTGCAAGCGAAAAAGTAAGAGCGGAAAAAATCGACGTAAAGGATCACGCAAAACTGGTTAAGCTAATGAAAGAAGGCTTCAACGTTGTTGCAAACGCGCTTCCATGGACATACCGCCTCGACGTAGCCAAAGCAGCCATAGAGGCATGTGTAAACTATGTTGATTTGGGTCCATCTCCAGAAGTATTCCAACTCAACGAAGACGCCAAAGCTGCTGGCGTAACCGTCATACCATCATGCGGACTGGACCCAGGCATCGACAGCGTACTGGAGGGATACGGAGCAAGGAAACTTGACAAAGTTGAAAAAATTCACATGTGGTGCGGCGGAATCCCCCAGAAGAACACCCCTGCCTACAACAACCCCTTACGATACAAAATAACATGGTGGTGGGAAGGAACCGTATCCACCTACTGCGGAACCACGAAAATCCTCCGCGACGGCAAAATAGTTGAAGTAGAAAAACTAGCCAGTTCTGAAATCATCAGATTCCCAGAGCCCATAGGAAGATGCGAAGCCTTCTACAGCGGAGCGCCACTTCTCCTCATAAAGCACCTCGGCCTCAAAGATGTCAAAGAAGCATGGTCTAAGACTGTACGCTGGCTAGGACACTGCGAAATCTGGAGAAAGCTAATTGACCTGGGTCTTACAAGAACCGATTTAAACCTTAAAATAAGGGAATGCGAAATCACACCCCGAGAATTCCTGATTGAACTGGGGGAGAAAACCCTCCAATATGAGGAGGGGGAGGGAGACCTCGTGGTTCAGAGGGTTCACGTGATTGGAGAAAAAAATGGAGAGAAGACAACGTATTCCTACAAGTTCATGGACTTTTACGACGAAGAAAACGGCATAACCGCCATGGCCCGCACAACATCCTACCCATGCTCCATAGTAACCCAAATGATCGCCCGCGGCGAAATCAAAGAAAAAGGCGTAATACACGCCGGGGAAATCGGATGGCATCCTCAACTCGCCAAGTCATTCCTCTCTGAGCTAAAAAAGAGAAACATCCGCATCCATGAAACAGTGCTACACACCAGCAAACTTCAACAAAAGTGACCGCAAGTGGCAGAAAGAATGTTGAAAGTATAAATAGGGGGGCTATATACAGTTCGACACTCAGCTGGTCTAGTGTTCTCAATGCCCAGAGTTGCCATTGTAAAGGGAACAAAAACCCAGGACATGACAGTTAAATCCTTAAAAATGGTAAACGCAGATAAAGCCCTCCCTAAGAAAAAGCCCATTCTGATAAAGCCCAACTACATAAACGCAAGCCACCCATCAACAGGAATCACAACCGACAGCAGAGTCATCGAGGGCATAGTCAAATTCCTGAAGCAACACAACGCAGAAGAAATTATAATCGGCGAAGGAAGCGGATTCGCAGACACCCTTGAAGCCTTCCAAGTCGCTGGCGTCGACGCCGTGGCAGAAACGTGGAACGTAAAACTCGTAGACCTTAACAAAGACGAATTCGTCGAGGTTAGTCCTCCAAATCCTCTGGCCTTGAAAAGGGTGAAGATAGCTAAAACCGCCATAGAAAGCACAATCATCAGCGTTCCAAAACTTAAGCCCCACAGGCTGGCCACCGTCACCTTGAGCCTAAAAAACATGATGGGAGCAGTGACTCCGAAGGGGTCCATACACCGCCCTTTAAGCGAAAAAATCGTTGACCTAGCTTCAATAATAAAACCAAGCGTGGCAGTCATAGACGGAATAATCGCCGGGGAAGGCCACGAGACAAGTGGAAACCCTGTGGAGATGAACCTAGTCATTGCAGGAACAGACCCGGTTGCCGTAGACGCCGTTGGCGCGGCTGTAATGGGCATACCTCCAGGAAGCGTCAAACACCTACGCTTGGCTGAGGAGAGAGGTCTTGGAACATGCAATCTAAATGAGATAACCGTGCTAGGCGAACCCATAGAGAAGGTGAAGAAGAAGTTTAAAACATCCTTCCTATCTAGATTCCTTGCTCATTTAGGTTAGCGTGCGGAAGATTAATTATTCGGATTTCGGTCTCTGTAGCGTTATGGAAATACTGAGCTTCATTGCGACCATTATTTTTGTGACGGCTTCAGGGGCATTAGCTCCGGGTCCTCTCTTTTTCGCCGCTATTTCACATGGTGCTAAGTCAGGGGCTAGGGGTGGTCTCGCTTTTTCTATAGGACACACTTTGGTCGAGTTTCCTCTTGTCGTTATACTAGCCCTTGGTCTTTTAATTGTTGCGAGAGAGCCCGCTGTACAGGTTTCAATAGGAGTTGTGGGAGGGCTAGCCCTTCTGGTTTTTGGTGCTATGCAGATTCGTGACTGCTTTAAGTTCAGATTTAATCAGCCTAGATCCAGCGGAATAGCATCTCGGAATCCCTTGCTTGTAGGGCTAACCTTTACAGGCTTAAACCCCTTTTTTATCCTTTGGTGGCTCACTGTTGGAGGAGATCTCATTCTTGACTCTCTAACAATTGCATGGCTACCCGGCGTTATACTCATGTATGTTAGCCACGTATGGATGGATTACGCTTGGCTTACAGCCGTTGCTCATTTCGCCCGTGTAGGGACAAACGTGGTAGGCACCAAATGGTATAGGATTGTCATGATATTGTTCGGACCCGCCCTAATTTGCTTTGGGTTGCTAGGTTTATACCAAGCTCATCTCTCTTTGTCAACTCCCTAAGCTTTAAGGACTCCAAATTAACAGAAATTAAGTGTTAAAAATTTAGTGAATGGCGATGGCAATATTTTAATTTCGGTTTTCCACTTTCCATAAGGAGGAGGCTGGTAAATGTCCGAGCGAAGACGAAGAAGACGGTTTTTCGACCTCTCCGGCTTTGACGAAGAAGATTTTCTGTTTGGGCGAGAACCCGCCGAGGGCGGGTCCGGGTATTCCATTTCTGTAACGTATGATGAAAAGGGCAAACCCGTGGTTCAAGTCAAGACTTATGGGGATGTAGACATGGCGGAATTGCGTAGGGACATAGAGCAGCGGTATCCAGGGGCTAAGATTGAGGGGTTGGAGAAAAAACCCTTGATTAGGATAGTTGATGAAGAAGAGAAGGAAAAAGCCAAGGACGATGAAGAGGCTTCAATGGGAAGTTAAAAACTGAACTCTGATTTGGCTAAACGTGTCCTAAAATTGTATGCGGACTCTAACTTTCAGCCTTCAACCCAGAAATCAGATATGAGATATGAGGTTAGACCTACGTAAATCATCTTTATATACTTACCTCTTTTCGGAAATAATACGACTTTTTAATGGCGACGCCGACAATTATTTTGTTAGGGATAAAATATGCGCAAAATAGAAGGGGAGAAAAGGGCACTCTATCCGCCCCCAGTACCGAGAAGGCCGGAAAGGCCTGAGGAAGGGAGGTGGCCGTTGCCAACCCCGCTGCCTATAGTTCCACCACAAGACATCGGCAAAGTGCTCAAACAAATATTAAACAGACTTGACGCTATAGAAAAGCGACTGGAAAGAATAGAAAAATTGTTGGCGGAAAAAAGGTCTCTCCTATAAAAGATAAAAGATGCAGAACTCGCGGGGAACAGAAACAGCGTTGTATTATCCTCTACTAAGAGGGTAATCCGAGCCGTTTTCTGACGTATTCGCCCGTGATGGGAATAGGCCAACCGCATTTAGGGCACTTTTTGTCATCAGTAACCTTGTATCGGACTATCCTGTAGCCGAATCTCTGAATGAGCCGTTCTCCACAGTTGGGGCAGTAAGTATTCTCGTATCCATGACCCTGAACGTTTCCGAGGTAAGGATAAATGACCCCAGCTTTCTTCGCCATTTCATAGGCCTTTTCCAGCGTTTCAACTTTTGTGGGCGGGTTGTGGAATTTGTAGGCTGGATAGTACCTTGTGAAGTGTAAGGGTGTTTCCTGTCCCGCTTCCTTCAAGTGTTTCTCTATCACCCATTGTAGGCAATCTTCGTCGTCGTTGACGTCTGTGACCACTAGGTTCACGATTTCTATGTGAAAGCCCATTTTCTTGGCTTCTCGAGCGTTTCTCCAAACCTTCTCCACGTCTGTTCCGCCACAGTATTTCTGGTAAGTCTCAGCGTTGCCTTTCAGGTCTATTTTAAGCCCGTCCATGCCTGACTCCCTCAGCAATCTCAAGGCTTCTAGGGTCATGTAGCCGTTGGAAACGTAACAGCAGTAAAGTCCCCTTTCATGACCCATCCTAAACACGGGAATAACCCAGTCCGTCAAAATCGTGGGTTCTTGAAAACTTACACATAAGCCGTCGTCTCCTCCTCGAAGAGCAGTCTCAACAATTTTCTCGGGAGAATAATAGCTGGATTTTGCGGGGTTAGGCTCAACTTTTGACAGGTGAAAATTTTGGCACCAAACGCAGTTGAAGTTGCATGACCATGTGGAAAAGGTTAGGGCTGTTGAGCCAGGCCAGTAGTGGAAAAAGGGTTTGATTTCGATGGGTCTGCTTTCTAGGGCGCTTAGATCTCCATAAACCAAAGTGTAAAGCTTACCGTCTACATTCATTCTAGTCTTACAAAATCCTTTCAAGCCAGGCGAAGTCAAGCATTTCCTCTCACACAAACCACATCTAACCTTATCTCCCTTGAGTTTCTCGTAAAGGAGGGCTTCGCGAACCGTAGAATACCGCAGTAGCTCCTGCACTTCCAAACTTTTCAAGTTATTAAATTCAACATGCGTTTTCGCCATTTTCATCTAACATATCCTACTGGTGGGTTATGTTTAATTAAGTATCTGTAGAAATTTTTCCCCAGTATAATACGCCCTACAAAGGTTAAGGGAGTGAGAAAAAGAAGAATTACATATTGAGGAATCTAGAGATGCCCCCTAAACGAATGGTCTTAACCACTGATGTTTATCCACTATTAGGTAAGATCGAAACAGCAGGAGGCCCACTAATCGAACGATGGAAGGCGGAGGTCGTTCAGCAGTTAAAAAGCGAAATTAAAGAGAAGGTTTATCAATGTTCCCTAAAGTTAGATTTTTACATAAGCAAAGACCTGATCTGGAAGGTTGACATAGACAACTTGGCTGAGCCAGTGCTAAATGCTGTTAAAGAGGCGGGGGCCTACTATGATGATTCGCTCGTCTGTAATGTTGAGATAACCAAAATACCAGTTCTTGGACACTTGATGGAAAAACTTCATATTGAGCTATGGGAATGGGAGTAAACGCTTTTCGTTAAGTCCCGAATTGCAACGCTAGAAAGACCTAACTATTTAAGTCCCGAAGATTCAACAGAACCGGAATGTGTAACTTGCATATGACAGCCTTAGTGGTCGTCACAACAAAAGACACAAGCATATCCACATCCATAACCTCAAACGACAACTAAAATATGCTGTCCATTTCTACTATAAAAATTCTATTTAACCAACATATCTGGTTAAATCGGCAGTGAAAGTTTCGCACATCTCTAAGCGCGCATGACTGACAAAAAATTCGGTGGTTTTTGTCCCGTTTTTGTTTTTCATTAGGTTTTTATGGAGCGGTGCACTTGGTGCACCTATGACGCCTAAGGTTAAGGTTGGGGTAGCGCTGGACAGGGAGGTCTTGGGGAAGATCGACACCGTGGCATACTAGAAGCTGAGGAACTGGTAAAGGATAGACGCGAAGGAAAATGGATTTTCTACAGCCTAAAAAACAAGCGTATTATTGAATTCATGAAAGGACTCATGAAAGAAACAGACCGACGAACTGAAACCTCTGCGTGTCCACCAAGCCCTTATCCGTAATTCTGAGTTCTGGAAGCACAGGCAGTGCAAGAAGCGACATAATCATGAAGGGCGAAGTCATGGTGCAGCCCAACTCAACCCAAGCCCTTTGCAGTTTTTCCACCTGTTCGCTAACTTTTTCCACGGGCTTGTCAGACATGAGACCAGCGATGGGTAGTTCCACCATTCCAATGGCTTCACCGTTTTTGACAGCAATCATCCCACCGCCAACCTCTGCCAATCTATTTACTGCAAAAGCCATGTCATGGTCGTTCATGCCTACGACCAGCAAGTTGTGACTGTCGTGGGCTACGCTGGAGGCGACTGCGCCTTCTTTGAATCCGAAGCCCTTGACGAAGCCGAGGCCAATGTTTCCTGTGCGCTTATGCCTCTCCACCACAGCCACCTTAGCTATGTTCTCCTCTATGCTAGGCTGAGCTTCCCCGTTTTTCACAGGCATATCCTCTTGTAGGTGCCTTGTGACAGCTTTGCCTTCAATCACGCCTATGACGCGAACCTTAACCTTTCCCTCCTCTATTGGAGCCTTGATTGAGAAGTCTGTCGCTGTTAATGGCCGCTTTAAACGAATGGACCTCTTGATAAAGTCTGGGTACTCAGCAGAGACCAAGTCAACAACAATCCTTCCTTTTTTGGCGACGATTACGCCATTGGCTATCACCGTGTCTACGTTAACTGTGGAAAGGTCGTTGAGAATGAGAATGTCGGCGCACTTGCTAGGCGCAATGCTTCCTAGGTCGTGGCTGACTCCAAAGTGTTCCGCAGTGTTTAAAGTTGCCATCTGCACGGCTGTTATTGGGTCCACACCCTCCTCGATGGCGCGCCTAACAACATGGTCCATGTGCCCCAGATTTGTCAGAGTCTCGGGATGTCGATCGTCCGTGACCAGAATCACGTGGCGGGAGTCCAGCCCATCCTCTGTTACGCCTTTGATCACTTCGGCAAGGTCTCGCCAAGCCGATCCCTCTCGTACCATAGCGTATAAGCCGAGCCTAAGCCTCTGGACTCCATCAATTTTTCTGGTGGATTCGTGGCACGAGGTCATTCCAGCCGAGGCATAGGCTGCCAACTCCTTGTCTAGGAGACTATTGGCGTGGCCCTCAACCACTTTATTTGCACGAAGGGTTACTTGAATTTCTTCGTGCACTTTTTCGTCACCTCGCAATACGCCCGGATAATTCATCACTTCACCGAGACCAATGACTCCTTCCCATGTAAGGGCCTCCTCAATATCGGCGGGTGTTATCTCAGCTCCAACAGTTTCAAAGTCTGGAACCGCTGGAACGCATGACGGGACGCAAACAAACACTTTGAGAGGAAGACTCCTCGCTTCGTCGAGCATAAGTTTTACACCTTTCAAGCCGAATACGTTTGCGATCTCGTGAGGGTCTATGAATACGCCCGTGGTTCCGTGGGGTAGCACAGCCCTCGCGAACTGGGTCAACGTGACCATGCTGCTTTCTACGTGAACGTGGCCGTCTAAAAAGCCGGGAACGACGTATTTGCCAGTTGCGTTTATGATCCTTGTCTCGTTTCCTATAGTGTGGTCTGCCTTCCCAACGAGGGCGATTCTCCCCTCCTTGACGGCGACGTCCACGTTTTCTTGGAGTTCTCGGGAGTTTACGTTCACTAAGGTACCGCTTTTAACCACTAGGTCAGCCTTCTCCTTTCCCATGGCTGTAGCAACGAGAAGTTTTGTAGTATCCTCTAGCTTAGCTCTCCTAGACTGTAAAATCATCTTCGTTTCACCAAAACCATGAGGGTAAACTAGGCTTTAACATTCTTAGTTGCGTTTTCAACGGCGCTTGAAACGCGCCTTAGACACTCAAGCGCACTTTCATAAGTAGGGAAGCCCTTCAGCCCGCATTCAGGCCCAGCGTACGGAACTCTTTCCACGCCGAACCGCCCAACTACCTTAACCAAACGTTTCTTCATCAGATCAACGTCCTCCAGAAAGATTTTGGGGTCAGTTTTTTGGCTGTTGATGCTGGTCCAAGCCTCGGCAATCTTTTCATTTATTGTTGGTTCAGTCATTTTTTGCCGCGAAGTTTCCATGATTCTCTTTTTGATTAGTGTGTCAAATTCTACGGTGCAGATGCTTGCTTTCAGAAACTTGTCTGCTGTCTCTAATTGCTCCTTGGTTTTTTTCATTTGGTAGAGGGGGTCATCAACATGCGAGTCGATTACGTTCAGTGATTTTACTTCCCAAAACAGTTCGTCGGCCGTGTTGTGAAGGTGTAGTAATGTTTGTACATTTTTAGACTTGACTTTGTGGAAAATGGCTTCCCAAGCCTTTCGAAGGTTTTCCCTTCCCTCAGACCCGTAGTCAATCAGTGGATCATCTAGCATTCCGAAAATGGGTTCATCTACCGCGACCAAACTCACACCGCCGTGTTTTTCGCTAAAAATATTGTTTTCTACAATTTGCGAAATTGCGTTTCCTAATCTGCTGAATATTTCATTGTCTCGATGAATGAAGAGTGAAGACAGGGTGTAGGGGCCTGTGACGCAGACTTTGATTTGGAAAGGTTTACCCTTCTTTTCACGAATCATTTGAGAGTTCTTTTTTATTGCCGTGAGTTCTGGTATGTGGCTTCTGTTCTCCGTAACAGACGGAATCTTGGTTTCTATGTAGCCGCCCTTCATCCTCTCCACGCCTTCCATCATTGCCGGAAACATTTCGTTCATATCCCTGAACTGGGGATAGTTTGGAATGTCTACGCCAGCCTCAACTTTATCTAGAAAACCTTTGATCAACTTTTCCTCAAAATATTTAACTGAATCGTCGTCTGGGTAGAGGTCGAAGCGGGCGGCGCCCTCCAAAAACTTCTCGATATCATTCTGAAAGGGCAAGCTGCCGACGTCGCAAGACTTAATCATAAAAACGTCTCCACAAGTCCGTCATGCTCTCTGATTTAGGCCTGTTTTAAAATGTTCCCATCCCCGAGCCTCTATGGGAACTGTTTTTCCCATCCTTTTGAGAAAGAGGCCCTTTTCCTTTGTAGCTAATCCAATTTTTATGAGGGAGCCCCCAACGTTTTCCACTGCTTCTTTGGCGTCTTGCCAAAACTTTGGTTTAACGGTTACCAGAAGCTCGTATTCCTCGCCGCCGTACAAACTTAGTTCTACCGGATCGAGACCGTGAATCTGTGTAAACTTTTCCATTTCACTAGCTATTGGAAGATTGTCGATGACGAATCCTACTTTGCTTGCCCTTGAAATTTCGTGTATGCTCCAAGCTAAGCCGTCGCTGGAGTCTATGGATGCCGTTGCTGCCTGAGTTTGGGCGAGGGCTAAGCCCTCCTTAAGGCGTGCCCGGGGCATGAAAACAGCGTTAACAAGCTCTTCCTTTATATCTGGAGGAACTAAAAGGTTTTCAAGTAGAATTTTCAAGCCGGAGGCTGTTTTTCCGAAAAATCCTGTTACTGCCACGTAGTCCTTGGGCTTTGCGCCGCTACGCTTGATGAGGTCACGTTTTTGGCAAATTCCTAACGCCGCGCAGCTGATTATTAGGTCTGAGGCTTCGTTGGTGTCTCCGCCTAGCACATAGGCGTTGTATTCGCGGGCTCCGTTGTTTAGTCCCTTACCGATCTGTTGTATGTCTTTTTTGGAAAGCCCTTTTGGGATGCCTATTGATGCGAGTAGGGCGATGGGTTGCACTCCTTTGGCTGCTAGGTCGCTTACATTCATGACTACAGCCTTGCGGGCAGCTTGCCAAAGGTTCATGGCTGCTGGAACGTCTGTTTTTCCAACAAGCATGTCGGTTTTTATCACGGCAAGCTTTCCGTTTCCGATGTCTATGGCTGAGACGTCGTCTCCGAAGGGGACAGGCGTGTTAGGCATCTGATCTAGGCACTCCATAATGAGGTCTATGATCTTTCTTTCTCCAAGCTCCTCCACTAGATTCAAGCAGAAACCTCCTATAGTAATGGTTTGCATCCGAACTTCTTAAAAATGTGCGTTTCCTTCACCTTTCGTGGAGAAGCCCCGGTGGCTAAGCCCGGTTATAGCAGCGGCCTCGTATGCAAAGTGCTGGGAGAGCCGCAGGTCGCGGGTTCGAATCCCGCCCGGGGCTCCAAGCCTTTCAAGTGTAAAACTATAAATACCCTAGTATTACTCGTATTACCTTATGATTCGAACGAAGGTAACGGAAAAGTATCAGACAACGATTCCGAAGCACATAAGGGAAATTCTCAAAGTGAAAGCTGGAGAAACGGTTGAGTGGTACATAATCCAAGGCATGGTTGTTCTTAGAAAACCTGTAAAGCTTGAAAAGCCCGTGGAGTTTCTCACATCACAAACAAGGCTTGACTTAGACGCCGTGAAACTTGTGAGAGAGACCAGAGAGGAATTTGGGTGAAGTATCTGGACACGAATGTAATAATCTATGCGATAGAGAACCATCCAAAATATGGAGAAAAGTGTAAAGACCTTTTGAAAGACATAGAGAATGCTGAGCTTGAGGTCTGTGCTTCTACCTTGGTACTTGTGGAAGTAATTAACGTTTTGTGCAAACTAAACAGGATTCTAGAAAAAGCGCAGAAGAAAAAATTAAACATAAGAAAAAACATAGACGCCATACTCTCTCTACCAATAAAGTGGGTCGAACTGGACTTCGCCATAATACGAAGGGCTTCTGAATATCAATTCAAAGTTAGCGGGATAGATTACGTTCACGTAGCATCCATGGAACTTAACCTCACCAATGAAGTAATATCCGCCGACGAAGAGCTCGATAAAATAGATTTCATAAAAAGAATAGACCCCCTAAAATTCGGATGAAGGGTACATGAAATCCAAGTAGGCAAGTTCCTTCTTACAGACTTTTTTGGTTGCGATTTCAAATTTGCCTTAGATATCCACACTATTTTATGTAGGGGACAGCAAAGAACCCCGAAATACGTTAGCAGCTAACACTAGAAGACCAGCTATCCCGAGGAAAATCCCTATAACTGCACCGTATATGCCCGAAAGAGGGTCCTTCGGATTCGTCATGTTTGTTCCATAGGCGTATGCGACTAAGCCTAGAATGATTAAAAGAACACCTACTACAACTCCGCGTACTCGCAATTGTAACTACCTTCGCTATGTATTTTCCATGGTCACACCTAAAGAAAGATGTTATGAAGCTACAATATGTATTAGAAAAACTTCAGAAGGTTACGGTGGCTATGGCAACCCAACAATGTAGATTTGGCTACAGAAGCTTCAATCCGACGGGTGAAATTTTACTCCTCAAAGGCGGTTAGAACTTTCATAAAGGGGTCTTCAGGCTTGTTTTTTATCGTGCTGTGAACTATGAAAGTCTCCGTCTCCCTAACACCGCTCAAATTATGAAGCCTTTTAACAAGATTCGTTAATTCCTCCTTATCCTCAACCAAGACTTTTATGATGCTGTCGTATTTCCCAAAGATGCGATGGAATTCGGATACCTCAGGAAAACCCTTGATTACCTCTTCATTCTTCCTCCTAAGGTCACTTCGCGGGTCCTCACGCATGAATACGTAAGCTTGGATGCCTAACCCAAATTTTTCTGCCTCCAACTTTGGGGCAAAAGAACTGATCAAACCAGATTTGCAGAATTCATCGATCTTCTTCGCGACGGTTTGCCTCGTAGCTCCCACATTTTTTGCAATCTGTAGGATTGGCTGTCTAGCGTCCCTAAGTAGCTGGAGGAGTATTTTCTTATCCAAGTCCTTGGTTTTTAACATTTTGTTAACAAAACATTTAAAAACCTCCTCTTATTTATAAGATTTTCGTTAAAAGGAAAACTGAAAGTTAAGGAATTACAGATGAAACTCGGAAAGCTCAGAAGAAATCTGGAAGAGAATAAAGTGGTTACAATGTCAAAATTTGACCTTGAAGAATTTGCCAAAACTGCTGATAGAATTAGGAGAAAGGCAATAGAAGAAAACAGGTTGCTAGATAATCCCTCTGATGAAGAGTTAAGGTTACTTGTGGAAAAGGAGCCTGGGATTAAGAAAACAATATATGGAAATTATGTTGCTGAAAGTGAACCCACTTCCAGGGCAGCTATGTTCACCGAAAACAGTGTTGACCATCCTTTCGGCGAAGAAGAACTCCAACTGTTAGCCCAATGTGAAAAGGCTTTGGCTAAAGAAAAACTGATTTCTATTGATAGAATTGTAGGTAATGAAAGTAGTGAAACAACAGTCAGGTTAATTGTTCCTGAAGGATTTGCTCATGTTGCCTACGGTGGGAAGAATCTTTTCATACCCGTAAAAAAGGAGGTTAAAGAGCCAACATATCAAATCTTGTTTTTCACCGACGAAGCTTTCGAAGCTAATAAATCAAAGCCACTTCCACAAAAAGACATCACCATAAGATTGGCTATGTTGGATGATGGAAGGGTTATCAAGATAGTTAGGAACAGCAACTACATAGGCGAATTTAAAAAGGGAGTTTTCGCTGCAGAGGACTGGAATGCTAAAACTAGAAGAGGCGGGATCTTCCTACATGCAGGTTGTAGAGAGGATTATCTCCAGTCAGCGCATGGAGATTACCGAAATATTAGAACATTACTTCTTGCTTTAAGTGCAAATGGGAAAACAACCACAACCTGTAGGATCTTGGCAAGAAAAGGAAAGGAAAAATCGTGGCTTATTCAAGACGATGGTGGAACTCTAATGCCAGATGGTTCTTTTCATGGCTTCGAAGCTGGAGGAGTATTTGTCAAAACAGAGAGTGTAAATCCAGGGGAACAACTCGGAATATATTATGGCTTATTAAAACCAGGAATATTATGTGAGAATGTGTACGTAAACGAAGATGGAGACTTTGACTTTTTCAACTTAGAAAGAACATCAAATGGAAGAGCAGTTATACTGAGAAGAGATTTTATGCACGCCAGCCCCTATATTGATGTGGACAAGATTGATAACCTGATTCTTATCACAAGAGGGCCGTTGATCCCTGCTATAGCAAAATTAACTATGGAACAAGCAGTAGCTTTAATGATTTTAGGGCAAGCAATGGAATCATCAGCAGGTGACCCAACCCAAGCAGGAAAGATTAGAAGCGAATTTTTCTACGATCCCTTTGTAGCTGGTGACAGAGCAGAGCATGCCAACAGATTTTATGAAATGTTGAAAGGTCTTCCTCACATGAATTACTTCCTGTTAAATACAGGAGGAGTGGGTGAAGGAGCACGTTACAAAGAGATAAGACTAGAACATACGATGGCTATATTAGATTCTCTATTAAGAAGAGGGTTTGAAGACTGGATAGATTCACCTACAGGCTTTAAGGTACCAAAAGCGATAAGGATGGTGGATGATATTTACCTGCATCCTGAGAAGCTTTACTCAAGAGCTGAATTTGAGGAGAAGCAGAAGGAGCTTAATAGATTTAGACGTGAAGCCATTGAAAAAATCGGCGGTGCCCTACATCCCGATATAAAAAAGGTTTTTAGCGAGAAGTAAAAAATTAAGTGTCAAAACTGTCCCCCTTTTTGCGTTTTTTGCTAGGTGAGCAGGGAATGCTTGCGCCCGTAAAAACTGTCAGGACTGGATATTTCCCAAGCTCCAAAATTAGATAAGGTAATGATGAAAATCGCGGTAAGTCAATAAAGTATTTTAATTGCCAGCAGTCTAAATCTGAAAGTAAAGGAAAACTTGAGGTAACGGATTGCCCCGGTGGCTAAGTCCGGTTATAGCAGCGGCCTTGTATGTAAAGTGCCTGAGAGAGCCGCAGGTCGCGGGTTCGAATCCCGCCCGGGGCTCCACACTAAAACTTTCTGGTTATTTCTAGTGTGCAAAAATGTATTCTGTATTCATAAATTTTTATTATTCTTTGTGTTAAAACGTTTGGTCCATCCTTTATCTTTGTCCATCCTAAATCCGCTCACGGAGTCTTAATAGAATACTAAATGATAATAAACTCACAAGTTTTATGCGCCTCCCAACAAACGCTTTCAGCGTAGACCTAACTATCACTCTTATTTTCTTCATGCACAGAAACAGTCTCGCTGGATAAGGACACTCTTCCAATGCCTGCCCTGAAGAAGCAAAATCCAACAGCTGTTAACGCTGCTGCGGCGTACATTGTAGCCCTAAAACCAAAGAGTTGCGAGATTGCTCCACCAATTAACGCTCCGAAAACAACAGCGAGATTAATCACCGAACTAAGTAGCCCTGTGCAAGTAGCCCTTTCAATGTTATGTTGCATCAGGTAGAGAAGCGCGCCAACATAGAGGCATGACCAAGAACAGGCAAGCAAAACCTGGATCGGGATGAGTTGATAAAAATTTTGAGCCAAGGTGAAAGCAAAGAATGTTACTGAAGAAAGGATTAGTCCAGCGTTGACCAGAGTTCCGCTTCTAAACCCATCAACAAATCGCATAACAAGAAACTGGGACGCTGTATTCACGGTGTAAATCACTCCAACCCAAAACATGTTTCCTCCAAGACTTACGATATAGAGAGGATATATGATCCATATGCAGTTGGCTCCGGTGTGTCTCATAAAGTAGGATAGGTACAAGTGCCAGTTCTTTTTGATTACACTCTTGGGGAAAAACGGAACCCTTAACTGTGGACTACTGACCGTAGGTATTGTGAAGGAAACAAGAAAAGCCAACAAAAGACAGGCTGAGGACAACATAAAGGCACCCCAATACATGGCTATCAAGCCAGCAGCAAAGTTGCCAACAGCCCAGCCCAACGCCCCAAAAGAACTGAACCTCCCAAGCGCGTCCCCTGCCTCATAAACATAAGCTGTAAGCGCAGCAGGGAAAATTCCAATAGAAAACCCTGCTAAGCCGCGGGTGAGAGCAAGCAACCACGGATCTGCCAAAAAAGGCGCGACAAAAGTGGGGTCTGTTAAAACTTGTAGGAAAAATGTGATGGTGGAGACTCCGAGACCGAGGTGAAGGAAAAACTTTCGACCGTAAACATCAGATGCGCGACCAAAAATGTACGAAGAACTGAAAAGGGCAAGTCCATAGACTGCTCCAATGATCCCTAATTGAGTGTCGCTTGCCCCCAAATCTTTAGCCAAGTTGGGAATAAACAAATACGAAGCTGAGAAAGCTATGTTGAATAGCAACTGAATGACATTTGGCTTCATGTCAAGTCTCGCCAAATAGGCATCTACAGACTTTTAGATGCTTTTAAATATTTGTCAGAGGCGCCTACCTTCATGATTAAAATATGTTTAGTTGCAACTAAGTAACTGGGTGGAGGTCACTACATTTACGCTAAGGTTAATTGACATCTTAATCCTTGGTGTTGTTCAGGGGGTAACCGGGTGGCTACCAGTATCCAGTTCAGGGCATCTCGCCATCGTACAAAAATATCTTGGCTTGAGTAGTAAAGAACACCAGTTAATTTACTTAGACATTATGCTTCATGTGGGAACCTTGGTTGTAATTCTGCTGGCATTCAGAGAGGACATTGTAAAAATTGTTAAAGCCGTAGCCAGACTGGATTTTAAAACCGAAGAAGGAAAACTGGCTTTATTCATACTTGTGGGAAGTGTACCAACAGCGCTGATCAGTTTTACTCTCCGCAGTATCTTCGAATCCTTTTTCGAAAAAATGCTAGTAGTTGGCATAGCATTGTTAGTTACTGGCTTTTTCCTATTTGCTTCTGAGCGCAGAAAAAGCAACAAAGGATTAGATTATTTTGATTCTTTACTAATAGGAATAGCACAGGGTATCGCGTTTATTCCCGGCATTTCAAGAAGCGGCTTTACAATAGCTACAGGATTGTTGAGAAAGGTGAAAAAAGAAGTAGCCTTTAGATTTTCTTTTCTACTCTCTATACCAGCGGTGACAGGAACAGCAATAGCGTCAACAATTACAGAGTTTAGAAGTTTGTCGACTCAAGACATCTATATGCCTACAGTACTTTTCGGCGTAGTAATATCAATGGTCTTAGGTTACGTATCCTTAAAATTGTTGCAGAGGGTGGTCATGAAAGGAAAGTTTCACACGTTTTCATATTACTGTTGGACGGTTGGAGCAATAATCATTTTTTACCATCTTTTTTAATAAGTCTTGTGAAAACAACTTAATGGCAGAAGTGGTGCCGTGCCCTTTCATGAAGAAAAGTCCAAGTGTTGTCTACTGGCTTGGGAACGACCTGTACCTGAACATAACTAACAGATGCTCCAACAATTGCTACTTCTGCTTTAGAAAATTCAAAGACGGGATACAGGGTTTCAACCTAAAACTGAGAAGGGAACCGTCCCCAAATGAGGTAATCAAAAAATTGCAAGAAGTTATAAACAGAAAAAATTGGAGCGAAGTTGTTTTCTGCGGGTTCGGAGAACCCTTAGAGAGACTCGATCGTGTTCTCGAGGTTACAAGATGGATAAAAAAGTATTCTGGGATGATTGTTAGAATAGACACCAATGGTCAAGGATGCCTTTTGAACAAAGGAAGGAAAGTTGTCAGGGAATTGAAGGAAGCTGGCGTAGACAAGATAAGTGTAAGCTTGAATGCTCATGAGAAAGAGACTTACAATCAGGTATGCAAACCAACGTTTGAAAACGCATTTGAAAACGTTTTAGGGTTCATTGAAAAAGCTGGGAAGGAGTTTGACGTGGAAATAACTGTTGTAACTATCCCAGAAGTGAATATTCAAAAGGTAAGGAAAATAGCAAGAAAATTGGGAGTTGGATTCAGGATAAGAGAGTATATACCTTGCTTCTGGTTAAAACCTGTGCCTATAACATGAAACGGTATAAAAGTTGTTATAAGTTGACAGACTTGATAAAAGGTTGACAATTAACCTTCGGGACTAGCCAGCTCAGGAGAGAGAAAACCGACTATGCTGATTTTGCTTCCACACTTGTTACACTGGATTACCAGTTCTTCCAAAGATTCACCCTTAACCTTTGTTTCCAGAATGGTGTAGACCTCTTCTGTTTCGTCTTCAGGAGATATGACAACTCCGCAACTGGGACATGGGAAATCTCCCGCTCCCTTGATTTTTGTCAAGTCCACTTCATACACCAGAGGCTGTTTCACTTTTACCTCTTCCCTTTATATTTGGTGAATCCTTTTGTCATTTTATGGTAGTAATAACGTTTATGAAGGCTAAGTCTATTTTATATTTCTATATCTAAAACTGTGACTTAAAAATCGGTTCAGAATCCAAAGTTTAACTTATAGATGAACGCATTAGAAGCCGCGAATCACTTTAAACCAAGACAGATGACATGAAGTTTAACCGAAAGGAAATCTTCCTCATTTTTGGTGCGGCGGACCGGATTTGAACTAGCGAACCTCTACGGGGCGTAAGTCTTACAAATCAAGAAGTTGAATGTACGTCCATGAGTAAGACCATTTTTGAAGTTGTTGCAAAATTTGGGAAAAAGGTTAGGTTAACTGAAGGAAAATGTGACCATGTCTGTAAGAGCCATCCAGAAGTGACGGGTGAAATAGGTAAAATGAAGGAGACTTTAGTCTCGCCGCAGATGATTAGAAGAAGTCTATATGATGAGAAGGTTTGGTTGTTTTATCGTTTCTTCGAGGATACGCCGGTTACTGAAAAGTATTTAATGGTGGCTGCGAGAATACTCAACGATGAAGGATTCGTGGTTACAAGTTACTTTACAGACAAGGTTAAGATGGGTGAAGAAAATTGGAGGGAAAGATAAACTTCTTCTTCGATGAAGAGGGTGATGTGTTAGACATCACTTTTGGGGAGCCGAGAAATGCCGTCGCGAAGGAATTAAAGAATGACATAGCGATACGGGTAGACCCAAAAACTGGGGAAATAGTAGGCATTGTGATACTAAATTTCATGAGAAGATTTAGGTTGAAGAAGAAAACAGAGAAAATTGAACTTCCCGTCAAAGTCACAATAACCACAAGTTAACAATTTTTGGTGTGGCGGGCAAGACTGTTCAAAACCTTGATTTGATCATTAAGGGATTGAGGGGCAAGCTTAAAGCCTTAAAGTTCTATACTGAAATCCATTTAGGTCCTTTAGTCTCCTTAGAAACTCCTTAGTGAAGACAAACTCAAATTTCTTGTTCATTCAAACTCAGCTCTTTGGGGAACTCCTTGAAGCCGAGCAGTCTATCCTTCTGGATGTCTTTCTCGCTAACCTTGATGCTTTCCATAAGCGTCTCATCGCTTAGGATCTCTAGGGTCTCTATGAGCCCCTCAACAAGCAAGCGGAGTTTTGGCATCTCTTCGGCTAAAGTCTTCAGATTTCTCCTATCCTCATCGGTTAAAACCACTTTAACCAACCTTAGCCACCAACATTGCTTTGTAATCTACAAGAACTGTGCCTCTATTAAAATTTCTCTCGAATAATCTGAAAACCTCCTAAAATCTCGCTCTTTTAACGGAAATTCATGGTGCGGAGGGTGGGATTCGAACCAGCGAACCCCTACGGGAGAGGACGTCTCCATCTAGGCTTGAGTCCTTAAAGGGCACTTATGTTTCACTTCTTTAGTATAGATTTGATCGTATTGACCAAACTTTCTTCGAGTTTCCTAGCACCTCTAGGATCGTAGGTGTACTCAATCACCCTTAGGTGTCTTATGTCGAAGGGGACATCATCCATAGACTGAGTTAATATCACCACTTCTTTGCCCACGGTGTGCGCAATGCCCAACTCATAATATACATTGGGATTTTTTCCTGTAACATCAGCAATTACTATCCTCGCCTTACTGATGTATTCCCAGATATCTTCAATTATCTCCCGATTAGAAAAAATGTCATCCGACCGCATACATTTCATTTTGCATTCTTCAACAATCACCTTCTTAATATGATCTTCATAAATTGGTTGAAATCTCTGTTCAAACGGCATCAACACAAAGCATAAATTTTGTTCCAAAAGAAATCCTCTTCCTTTGAAAATTGGGTTAATTGTAATTTTACGTCTTGCTTTTTCCTCTTCTTGCAGTTCAAATTCTATGTATTCATTTGCAAGATTTTTCAGTGCTTCACCTCGTTCTGCTGTGGAAAGATCAGCGAGACTAGCTGGAATGCTTGCAATCAAAAGTTCGTCGGGTGGAAAACCGCAGTATGTAATAGCTAGAGCCTTAGCATCCTCTAGGCCAAGTGGCTCTTCTTTTTTATGCTCATAATAAAACCATCTTGTTTGCCCCGCGATGGCACCTTTGTTAGTGATTATCAAAATAATCTCCTTTTTATCCACGGTGATCACTAGATAGAGGGGTCGTAAGAGACGAAGAGATATTCTTTTCATACCTCTCTCTTCAAGAGTACGTCTGACACTCGATACAAACTCTTCCACACATTTCTGAACATTATCTCTTTTTGGTGTATGAATAGTCGGAGTTAGTAAAAATTGGTCGAAGAAACTCATAAGCGTTCACTTTGAAATCAGTACAAAATATCGATGAGTCGCATTTGATTTTTAAATATTATGTAGGATTGTCTATTTCGATATTATAAATTCTATTTCAAGTTCAGCATACTTTGGTGCAGGGGGTGAGATTTGAACTCACGAACCCCTTCGGGACGGGATCTTGGGTCACCATCTTTTATAAGGAGTGCTGCTCCATTGTTTTTTCACTTTATTTCGCATAAATTTCTGGAAGTGTATTGCTGGATTGTTTGATTTAGGAACTATTTCAACGACCTCTATGATTATGCTTCTTGTTTTTTGATAACGCTCGATAACTTCATTTATATATGTTGTTAACTCTGCAAGTTGACACAGATCAGCATTATGGGCACTTAAAATCTCACCAGTACTTTCAAACTTATGCTCCTCGTATATGTGATTAAATATATACAACTGAAATTCAAGATATTTTTCAAGATCGCCTTTCTCTGGTATGTTATGTTCCAGTAGATATCTAGCCATAGCGTAGGTTATAGCCAGCTCATCATAAGTGTAAGGAAACCTTGCTTTGCAATCACTGCATTTATCAAACACAATTTTAATTTGTCGTTGTTCACTAGGCGACCGGACTTGTCTGGTTTCGATGAATCTCCCACATACCTCGCAAAGCGCATCAGCATTGCTTAAAATCAGCCATTTCCCCTATACGTATTCGTGCATTCTATTCGATGTCAAAAACGTGGCCGCATCTAGGGCATTTAACGTTTTTGAGTTTTTCTTTAACTTTGTCTAGTTCACGGCGACATTGCATTGCTTCAGAGGAGTAATGGGCTATCTCTCGATCTTTCCAAAAAGGATACTGACCTCTAGACATTTTTCATCAATAGCTAATCAATGAATTGTGTAGAAAAACTTTTCGAAGGCACTAAATTGATTGGTGCAGCGGGCAGGATTTGAACCTGCGAACCCCTACGGGAAAGGATCTTGAGTCCTTCGCCTTTGACCTGGCTTGGCGACCGCTGCTGACCAAGCACTTAAATTTGCATACAGAATAATTAAGTATTACTTAAAAGAAAAACACTCAAAAGAAAGCGCTAAAATCAAAATGTGGCTAAATAATGGTTAATTTATCAAAAATGGGCAAAGGTAGGCATATTACCTATCATCCGCCAAAAGAAGTTCTTGATATAGAAGTTGCAGAGCTTTTAGGGCTTCATGCAGGTGATGGTTATATGTCATGCGGAATTTGGGGCGTACGATGCAACCTTCAAGACGAAGACATGGCTCAGCGAATAATACACCTAGCTCGCAACATTCTTGGAGTAGAACCGTGTGTCCGAATAAGAGAAAACACCTTTGAAATACGCAGCGGGCAAAGGCAAATAGTTCGCTTTTTCCGAAAGTATGGCTTTATTGAAGGAAAGAAAGCCTACATCGTTCAAGTACCCAACCAAATAACCTGCACAAACGATTTAAAAATTATTGAGGCGTTCTTAAGAGGCTTATTCAGCTCGGATGGAAGTTTCAGTTTCCAGAAAAGAGACTATTCTCCTCGCATAGATTTGATGGTTAGGAGCAGATTGCTAAGAGACCAGTTTGTCGAATTGGCTGCGAAGGTCGGCTTTTCGTTTAACAAATCCGACGCTATAAGGGTAAAGAAAGGCTTTACAACGAAATCAACTGGAGCCTTCTTTAACGCAAACCTCGCTTCAAGAGATGATGTACTGAGATGGATGACAACCATAGGCACTCTTTGCGGCACTCATATGAAAAAGTTCAAAGCTTGGCAATCAGAGACTTAACTAACATCTAGCCCCTATACGCATAGATTGACCTGGCTCTGCTACCCCCGCACCCGTTTCACAAACTAACTCTTCCTTTCTATTAATTTTTTCCAACGACGGTATCATCGTGAATATATTTATGTGTAACAAATCCTTAACGTCCTTGGAGACAGCCTCTTGGGGCACGTTCACGTTACAGCGAAGCTAACAAGTCCGATTACTAACGAAAGTGAAATTGTAGAGTCCCTAGTAGACACGGGAGCCACGTTTACCACGGTTCCCATAAGCTTGAGTGAAAAATTCAAATTGCCTCATGTCACGAAAAGAAGGGTCAAAACGGCAAGTGGCGAGGAAGAACTGGTTGAATCATATCTCATAATCGAGGTTCTAAACGAAAAAACTACAACCCCTGTACTTATAAGTGATAAGCTGGATCGAGTTTTGATAGGTGCCTTAACGCTGGAGGCATTAGCCTTTAAAGTAGACCCGAAAACAGGAAAACTTGAAAAAACAGAACTTTTACTGCTTTAGACTTGGCTACCGCCGCTCGACCAGCCGAACTAATCTAACGAATGGTGGTCCCAACCTTTTCGCCCTTAATAACCAACAAAACGTTTTCAGGCTTGAAGCCGTTCACCACAACCACTCTCATTCTTCTCTTTTTTAAGGATTCCTATGAGCTATCCTATAAAGAAAACTTAATCTTTCTCTCTGGAGATAGACTCCACCCCATTTTCTTTAAATAATCCCAACATTTGCAGGTCTATTCGCGGTACATGATTAACTAACATTTTATGTGAACGCAAGAAATGTTCGGCTGGCAAAATCTCCGGTGTTTCACGTAGTCTGGATGGTCGGGCGGGCCGGATTCGAACCGGCGAACCCGTACGGGAGAGGATAGCTCATGGGAGTCCAACCGATCTTGAGTCCTCCGTGTTTGACCTAGCTTCGCTACCGCCGCCCAATTAGCAAATTTTCTTCTCGCTTCTATTAATTCTTTCCAGTTTTCATAATGCCCAAGTAGTCAAGGCGGTGGAGGTGGCTTCTCTTCTTAAACGGAGGATTATCAAAGAATGAAAACAATAACTCCTCTGGCACAGCAAGAATATGAGAGAATGTGTGAAACACTGGGCGGAAAGCCGGTACACTCAACTCTTGCATTTCATTGAGCCAGACTCATAGAACTACTATACGTGGCCGAAAGGGCCGTAGAATTGAGCATAGACGAGAGATAACAAGTAAAGACATTAGGAATGAGGTAGGTAGCCTCGGAGAGGGAGTTGGAATAGTCGAAGCGGCCAGGGGCACCCTGATACATCATTATCAACTTGACGAAGACGCCCTAATAAAAAAAGTCAATTTAATAGTGGCTACGACAAACAACGCTTCAGCCATATGCATGTCCATAAGAGACGCAGCTAAAGGTCTCATACACGGCGGAGAAGTGAGTGAGGAAATATTGAACATGGTGGAGATGGCCTTCAGAGCCTACGACCCATGCTGGGCATGCGCCACCCACTTCGCAATAGGTCAAATGCCCTTTGAACTCAAAATATACAGCCACAACAAAAAGCTCCTAAAAACCCTGAAAAGGTAACTTTCACAATTCTGATGTTGCTTTAGGCAAGAAAATCCGCAGCAAAGCAAAAGCCCTTTAAAGTAGCTCGGCAACTCGTAAAAACTTTCATAGGGAGAGCGAAAAATTTTACGTCAAGGATGCTGAAACGGACGGCAGAATACTTCTACGCAGAAAAGACGAAACAGATACATAACTAAGCAGAAGAGGCTTGATAAATCACCAAATATATGTAACCAGTGAGGGTGGGCGTTGGATAATGGATTCAGGTGTTAAAAATTGAACTCCCACTTAGGGACAAAGTTCGACAGCAACAGAAATAAGTTAGCTTGCAAGAAATTGAGGTGCAAAGTGAAGAGTAATGTTAAAGTGTATAAGAATCAAAAATCTAAGATCTATCAAGGAACAAGAAATAGAGGTCGCTCCAGTAACTGTCCTTTACGGTCCTAACGCCTCTGGAAAATCAACACTTTTGCACGCACTTGCAATTCTAAGAAACGTTATGATGAATCCTAATCAACCTCTTGACAGTTTTTTCAACCTTCTCTTCGCTAACTTCGGAGGATTTGAACAAGTTGTGTTTAACCATATACCTGACGAACAAATAGAATTAGAAATAGATTCTATACAGGATTCCGCAATTATAACATACAAGGTCGTCCTTAGTAAGACGAAGGGAGGTTTTTCGATCCGCGTGAGCGATCCATTTAAGGCCGCATCTAAAATTGAAACAACTTTTCCATACCAAGCGAACATCCAGCAGAATATTACAGTTAAGTATGACGAGATCCCCTTGACGGTAACTTGGAACGGCATTCTTGCCCAGCCTTTAGGCACACCTGAAGCCCCAGAGGCTGCGGAGAGGTTGGCTACTTTACTCAATAGTCCCATTGAAGAGCTTCGAAAAACTGATTTTGTTCATATAAAACGAGGTTTTTCTCATCCTCACTATGGAACTGTATCACTCACCTCTGCACTTTTCACAGAAGGCGAAGTGGCGACGCTTTTAGCTAGTGATCCTTACTTAGAAGGTAAGGTCAGTCACTACCTTGAGCAAATTCTTGGAAGAGATTTACGAGTGCGAGTAACGCCTGCAACAGCTCTTTTCTGGCTCAGAACTACAGACAAAATGACTGGATTGTCCACCGAGCTTGTCAATGATGGATTTGGGGTTAATCAGCTTGTCTACCTGCTTGCGAAGTGTCTAAGAAAGGATACCTCTCTAATATGCATAGAAGAACCGGAGATTCATTTGCATCCGAAAGCTCTAAGAAATCTTGTCTATGAATTGGTGAAACTGGTTAAGGAAGAATGCAAAACTTTGATCATCTCTTCTCACAGCGATCACTTTGTTGTATATCTGCTTAGTGCTGTTGCAAAAAAGCAGATAAGCCCCGATGAAGTAGCTTGTTATCTATGCACCAAAACTAAAGAAGGAACCACGTTTGAGCGCCAGCGAGTGCAACCTGACGGTCGAATGGAGGGCGGATTGTCAAGTTTTATGGAAGGCGAATTAGAAGACCTTAAGACTATTCTAAGTCTTTCCAAAGAGGAATAAACTCGAAATGGAAAGGGAAATTACCGTTGATGAATGGATAGTCCACTTTATATCTGAGCCTCAGAAACGTGAAGTGGCGGTCAAGTTTTTGGAAAAAGTTCATCAGAAATGTGACAAATTGGTCACTCTGAGAGGAGGACCCTTAGATCAAAAAATATGGAAAATGGCTAAGAGTTCACAAGATTGGGATATTGGGGGAAAAAGACTTGTAAAGTGGTTCATGAGAGAATTTAGACTCAGCAGTAAATTTCGCGCTCTTGAAGAATTAGACATGGAACCGTTACCCGGGGATTTGGAACGAGAGACCCCAGAAGATGACTTATATCTTGTCAAAACTGCAATAAGCACGTTAGACCGCCTTATTGTTACCACAGACGGAGGGCTGAAGGAAAGGCTATCAAGCAGATCAGAATTGACTGTATGCTTTTTTGATGAATTTTTTAAAGTATATAATTGTTAGGAAGCTATTGTTTCGTTATTATCTGCATAATTTGTGTTCTGCGTCATAACGCATAACGGATTTTCTGACAAATTTCTTTTTCAATCCCAATTTTCTTTATTTTTAATGAAGAACACAATTTTTACCTGTAAAATAATTTTTGATGAACTAACTTTGCTAGTAAGACTAGAAGGATTTGCGGGAAAAGGACCTCGAATATAAGTTTTTGACTCTCCAAAGTGGAGAGTTTTTTATATATTAAATTCTTCTGTTATTAGGCTCCAAATAGACGCATGGAAAGGTACGAATTTTATGGAGGGTTTTGAAGTGTTGTTGGATTTGAAGGCGGGGAAGGTTAAGCTTAAGAGGTATCCACCCGAAGTCAGGTTAATTTAATTCTCCCACAATGAACATGCTGCGCGTGTTATACGGAAATCACGTCTTGACAAGTTTCTTAAGTTTTTGAGCTAGTTGTTTTACGGCTTCCGCGTCTCTTTTCACAGCACCTAAAGGCATCCATGCTTCGTAGAAGTTTTGGTGAAGGGCGTTTGCTATGGAAAACAATTTAACTATTTCAGAGTCCTTAAGTTCCTCGGCTAGTTTGTCCACGAACTCCCAAAGTTCCCCATGGCTTTTTAGCTCAACGTTTCGACTGGCGGCGACTGCCTTCACCATTTCTGCTGTTGCCCCCCAAAGCTTTTCGGAGGCCTGAATGTGGTCTCCTTTGGCTAGGAGGGTCTCAGCCTCTTGTAGGTACTTCTGATTTAGGTCTAAGTAGTGCCCAGTCCTCTCCATACTGCTTCCTCATCTTTTCAAGGCTTTAGCCACTACTTAAGACTTATGCGTGGCTTCAGAGAAGGAAACTCTAAGAAAAAGGTTAAGTAGCTATAACCATTCTAGCGCAAGCAGATTTTATTAGTGGATAGGAAACTTCAAACCTAACCTTAGACGCGGTGAGAATAAAAATAACCCTAAACAGCGACAGCGCAATAAGACAGCGCAATAACATTTATGACAAAGCTCCTTCCAAGACCGCTACGAGTAAAACCGAAAACCAGTTTTCTATGGAAACCCGTTTTGTACATGTCTAAACAGTCGGGTAGTGGCTCTGTTAGATAGACCGCCTATATAGCCCCCTCTATATTATACTTTCAACATTCTTTCCAGGCTTTGCGGCTTCTATCCCCATTCCAGCGCAATAGATTTCTGAGAAAACCTGTTTTCAACATTTCACCTTATTAGAACCGTATAGGATACATAAAAAGGATGGAAAAATCATAACGAGGTGGCGTGAAGAACTTAGGATCCTAGTTATTTCTTCCAACAGGTTTAAAATCAAAAATGGTTTGATATTTGATCCTGATACTCCAAAAATAAGCCCCAAATTAATGCAATTATCTACCACTGTGTCCCATTGCTAGAGCACACTGATGTTGCGATTATCGAAAAGGGACAGGTTAAAGGAATAAGCCCCAATTCCAGCCGGCTTCGGCGTAAGAAACTCCTTATAAATATGAATTCGATCTATCTCCAAATTAATAAATTGGTTAAGAAATCTAAGTTAACTTGTTCTTCATCCTTTTGTGAACTACACAACCAGAACCAACATTAGCACACATGGCAAAAACTTCGATGAAATACGCATCTTACATAGAAAGCAAGATGGTGTTAGCGATCAACCGAACGACCTTAACAAACCGGCCCATGACATTCAACAACATACACAAAAACCCATAAACAAACGAGTTAAAATAGCAAACCTAAAACAAAACCAACACAATAGAGAGGGGGCTATAGAGGGGGCTAGAAAGAGAAAGAGAGGACCAGCCGAACTAATCTAACGAATGGTGGTCCCAACCTTTTCGCCCTTAACAGCCAACAAAACGTTTTCAGGCTTGAAGCCGTTCACCACAACAATTCTCATTCTTCTCTTTTCAAGAATTTTAACGGCTTCAGGATCAAGAATTTGATGAATCCCCGCCTTGTGTTTGTTTTCCTCAAACAGCCACGACAAATCATCGAAACCAAGCTCATCAATCTTTTTTGCATCCAAATGCTTCTTGGGGTCTTTTGTGAATACGCCGTCTACGTCTGAAGCTTTCACCAACAAATCAGCCTCTATCTTCTCACCCATCATAGCCGCCACAGCGTCTGTGGTCATGCCGGGCTTCAAACCACCCATAACAACGATTTTTCCCCGCTTCAGACAGCCAAAAGCCTCATCCAAAGAAACTGGCACGGCTCCACAACCATCTTCACCCAAACGCATAACAAACAACTGGGCGAAAAGACGCGAAACATGAATTGCAGCCCAGTCTCGTTTCGCCTCGTCCAAACCCAACTCGCCGGCGATTTTGATGAAGTCACGGGCTAGAGCGCCGCCTCCAACAACTGCAGCAACCTCGTGCCCCTGCCTCTTCAAATCCTTCAACAAATCAGCGTACCTACTAATCAAAGTAGAGTTGGGAGGAGAGACTATAACGGAACCTCCGACACGAACCACGATCTTCAACTGAAACGCTCCTACCACCTAATGTTACGACACTCGTAATAAAACTCTCTCCATGTCTTCGCCAAACTCGAATGTTTATAACGATTCTCTACAATATTTAAAATGCAAATGCGCGAATCTTCAAAAGGCTATTCCGGTGAAAGAACAATGGCTGAAGTTGAACTAGTTTTTCTAGGAACAGGAGGAGGAAGGTTCGCCACCATAACCCAAAAACGGAGAACAGGCGGAATCCGCTTTCTATCCAAAGACTTAAACATGCATTTAGACCCAGGTCCAGGCGCCCTAATATACTCCCTAAACATGAGGTTAGACCCACAGAAAATTACGGCAGTGCTTGTTTCCCACGGTCATCCGGACCACTACACCAACGCAGAGGTTTTAATCGAAGCCATGACCAAAGGAATGCTAAAGAAAAGGGGTATCCTAGCCGCGCCTCACAGCGTGTTGCTTGGCAATAACGAATGCGGGCCTTCGATTTCCAAGTATCATCAGCAGATGCCTGAAAAAGTGATAGAGATAAAGCCAGGTGTAGTCTTCCACATAGGCGACACAAAGGTCATCGCTACGGAGGCTAGACACACAGATCCGGACACCGTTGGGTTTCGGTTTGAAACTCCAGACGTTGGAGACATAGGCTACACATCAGACACAGAATTCTTTGAAGGCATCGGAAAAGCCTACGAGGGCGTTAGACTCCTCTTACTCTGCGTCATGAGGCCTTCTGGAAACCCATGGAAGGGACACATGACCCCAGACGATGCCATAAAAATAGTGGAAGAAGCCCGTCCGGAAATGGCTGTAGCCACCCATTTTGGCATGAGAATGATCTTTAGTGGTCCCTACCGCGAAACTAAGCTCATTGAGAAGAAAACTGGGGTTCCAACCTTGGCAGCTTCTGATGGGATGCGCATACGTGTGGGCGAGGAGATTCGGGTGATGAGGGCGGATAGGAAGCAACGAGTGTTGGAAGATTTCTTGAGAAGCAGTAGAAAGAAGTAGTTATTGTGTAGGTTTAAAGAAATAATAAGGGCAAAGATAGCCTAGGTGGGAATAACCACGCATATTTGGAGCCTAATAACAGAAGAATATTTGAAAACAATATTTTCTCGGAAAAACCCTTTGCGCTAAAATGGAAACAGATCTCCGCGGTGAGTTGAAGCTGCAACGCGGCAAAAGAATGTTGATAGTATATACCCTCCCCCTCTCCAAAGGAGATTTCAAACGTGAAACTCAAGAAATCGAAAACAATAACCCGTATCCTCTAACTGCAAAATTTTAAGTATTCTCATGTTAATCTTTAGGGTTCTGGAGGAATAAAATTATATTCAACTTTTTTCAAAAAATAGTTGACAAAGTAAAACTTGTATGGAATCGTCTTCCATAGTCGGAAAAACTTTTAGAAGCGACAGCTAGTAGGGTTGTGGCTTGTGCGCTTTTCCCCTCCAGCCGGTCTGCGCTGCTTACTTAGGAGGTGATCCGGCCGCAGGTTCCCCTACGGCCACCTTGTTACGACTTCTCCCTCCTCGCGAAGCCTAGATTCGACGCGGCCAACAGACCACGCCTCACCCAAACCCCACTCGGATGGAGCGACGGGCGGTGTGTGCAAGGAGCGGGGACGTATTCACCGCGCGATGATGACACGCGATTACTAGGCATTCCATGTTCACGAGGGCGGGTTGCAGCCCTCGATCCCAACTGAGGCAGGGTTTAGGGATTACCTCCCTCTTTCAAGGTTGGAACCCATTGTCTCTGCCATTGCAGCTCGCGTGTGGCCCGGGGGATTCGGGGCATACTGACCTGCCGTGGCCCGCTCCTTCCTCCGCCTTATCGGCGGCAGTTCCCGTAGTGTGCCCCCTGCGGGTTCCGCAGGGGTTGCAACTAAGGGTGCGGGTCTCGATCGTTGCCTGACTTAACAGGACACCTCACGGCACGAACTGGCGACGGCCATGCACCTCCTCTCAGCTTGTCAAGCAAGACCTTCAATCTGGCCCTCATCCTGCTGTCGCCCCCGGTAAGGTTCCCGGCGTTGACTCCAATTAAACCGCAAGCTTCACGCCTTGTGGTGCTCCCCCGCCAATTCCTTTAAGTTTCAGCCTTGCGGCCGTACTTCCCAGGCGGCGGGCTTAATGGCTTCCCTGCGGCACTGAGGTGGCTCGTAGCCACCCCAACACCTAGCCCGCATCGTTTACAGCTGGGACTACCCGGGTATCTAATCCAGTTCGCTCCCCCAGCTTTCGTCCCTCACCGTCGAGCGCGTTCTAGCCGACAGCCTTCGCCACTGGTGGTCCTCCCAGGATTATAGGATTTCACCCCTACCCCGGGAATACCGTCGGCCTCTCCCGCCCCCTAGCCCAACAGTATCTTCCGCAGCCCAACGATTAGGTCGCTGGATTTAACGGGAGACTTGCCGGGCTGGCTACGGACGCTTTAAGCCCAATAATCATCCCTACCACTCGGAGAGCTGGTATTACCGCGGCGGCTGACACCAGGCTTGCCCTCTCCTTATTCCCCAGGCTCATTACACCGGGGAAAAGCCATCCTCAGCGGACGGCACTCGGGGTAGCCCCGTCACGCTTTCGCGCATTGCGGAGTTTTCGCGACTGCTGCGCCCCGTAGGGCCTGGGCCCTTGTCTCAGTGCCCATCTCCGGGCTTCCGCTCCCACGGCCCGTACCGGTTATAGGCTTGGTGAGCCGTTACCCCACCAACAACCTGATCGGACGCGGCCCCATCCTTAGGCAACGTTGAAAAGCATGGTCTCAACGTCTTTTCGGTGAAGAACCATTCCAGGCCTCCTCACCCATCGGGTATTAGCCCCAGTTTTGGGCCACGCCAGAGCTCCTGTTATTTCTGTTGGCGGTGATATGTTACCGTGAATGGTTGACTCAAAGCTTTTTAGGTTAGGTTTTTTCGTCAAGGAAAGCAGGTTGTATGCGAATTATGTGTACATAGCCCTGCTTTGAGTGTGCTGAGAAAGGTGGTTAGGTGCCTGCGCGTGGTTTCCCGGGGGTGTCCCCGTCCTAAGGGCAGGTTAGCCACGTGTTACTGAGCCGTATGCCGCGTCTCTACCATAGCTTAGAGACGCACGACTCGCATGTCTTAGTCCCACCCCGATAGCAGTAGGGTCCGGCAGGATCAACCGGATTTAAGTTTGGAGTTTTTAGCCGCAAAGCCGGCTGGAATTGGGGATTAGCGCCAAGCCCATCTTGGACCTAAAAGCGTTCAGGTCCTCATCTCTGTTGCCGTAACCGGAGGTCGAACCCATCATCCAGGGGCGTTAGACGCCTTAAACGTCGGGGTTGAAGCCGCCGAAGGTTACGGCTTGCGCAATTCATATCGCCAAAATGGTACTTGAGGCGATCTTGCAAATATAAATATTACTCCTGAACCTAATAAGCTTTCTGAAGGGGAACAAACTGATGTTATTTTCCTAAGATTTTCGAGGCAGGAATGTTTACGCTTGATATGGATTTGTAGGTCGTAAAGTATAACGGGAGCAGACTTTGGTAAATTAATGGTGCAGGTGAGGAAAGTTGAACGAAGTTCTTCTATTGGCATGCAAGGAGCTAATTGACGATGCCAAACTCGGATGCGCTGATCTAGTTTTCAAAGACATATGTTTGGAAATTCTAGCGAAGGCAAGGCAGATCCTGACTGAAGAACAATTCAGGGAACTTTCTTCTTATACTGCTGAAAGAATTAAAGAGAAACTGATCCGCAATCCGAGAGCCAAATGAGAACTGAATAAAGACTCTGTTTTAACCTCTCAGAAACTCTCACCTTCAACTGGCTAGGTCATAAACCTTTCTACGAGTCGACAGAGAACGCTTGTCCCGAAGACAAGATTCTCCACCGAAATGCGCTCATCGACGCCGTGGATCATTTTCAGCAGTTCATCCATAGGCATATCGGTTTTCAAAGGCTGGAATCCGTAGCATACAGAGCCCAGGCGCCTAAGGTATCGAGAATCCGTTCCTCCAGTCATCATGAAAGGAACCACGGAGCAACCGGGCAAAAACTCCTTCAATGTTTCTTCCACCTGCCGATAAAGAGCTGTGTCAAAGGGCGATTCCGAAGGTTCACTTGCCTTAATAATTTCGAACTCCAAATTTTCGATGTCCTTCAAAACTTCTTTCACCTCGTTTAGCAAGGTTTCCTTCGTTTGTCCAGGCAAGATGCGACAGTCAAAGACGCCTTCGCATCCGGAAGGTATGATGTTTTCTTTAATGCCTCCGTGAACCATGGTCGGCGCGATCGTCGTTCTCATCGAAGCTCGCAAATACTCAGCTATGCCTTTCTCCTTCTTAGCCATTTGATCTAGTACAAGGTCAGCGGAAAAAGGTTTAGTCATCAAACTTGATAGGAGACGAGCAATCGTGCCTCTCTCTTTGGAAAGTTCTTTAATCATATGTTTAACCGTTGGCGCAACTTTAATCTTGGATCGGTGAGTCCCAAGGCGTCTCGCAACCTCGGCCATGCGCAGAACAGCGTTGTCGGCTAATCCGGGACAGGAGCCATGGCCTGGACGACCATGAGCCTTGATTTTCATCCATACAATGCCCTTTTCAGCTGTTTGAACTGTGAAGATGTGTTTGCCGTTTATGTGTATGGAAGGTAGCGTGTTACCCTCATTTATCACGTAATCGGCTCTAATCTTTTCTGGATGGGTTTCAACGAGCCATCCCACGCCTACTTCTCCCCCCATCTCCTCATCGGCGGTTGCCGCAAAAATCACGTCACCCTTAAGCTTGACTTCTTTCCTCGCTAGAAGCTTCATAACTATGGTTTCGATGGCTACTAGAGACTTGCAGTCTAAGGCTCCTCTGCCCCAAACGTAGCCCTCTTTCACTAAGCCCGAAAAGGGATCGACACTCCACTCCTTTGGTGTAGCTGGTACAACGTCTAGATGAGACAAGAGGAGAAGGTTAGGCTTTTTGCCATCGCCTTTAATTCGTGCGATAATGTTGCCCCTGCCTTTACTTGACTTCAATAATTCGCACTCTAGGCCCTCTTCTTCTAAGGTTTTAGCCAGGAATTTCGCCGCTGGAGTTTCGTTTCCAGGAGGGTTCGTGGTGTTGATTCTGATTAAGTCGCTGAGGAGAGTAGTTACTTCATCTTCAACTTCATGAAACAACTTCGTGCACAAAAGGTTAGCCTCCGCTTCTCAGATGTACTGGAGAGTAATGAACTTAAAAGTTAGGCTGAAGATGTTGAAGGTTTTCTGCGGTTTCAGCATGTTAGGTGGAGGGCTGCTACGACTTTTTTGGACTTGACAAGGCGGTTGAAGGTTTTGCAGGCTTCTGTGGTTCTTTGGGCTATCAGCTTGATTCCTTTTGACTCAATGTATTCTTTGGTTTCGGCTGGAACTTTCATGAGTCCCGAGTAGCCGGTGCAACTATTAGCACCTTTGGGTTGTCTTGAACAGCCTCATCTAAGTCTTTAATGTGTAGGCTGTGGCCTTCCTTCCTCCACCAACCGTCCTTAACTCGGTCAGGAAAGACTATTAGGTCGGTGGTGTACTGCCTTCCGTTGATGACTATTCTGCCGAAATCGTAAGAATCAATCATTTCAGGGTGCTCCGTAACAGTTTATGCGATTAATTTATTTTTGAATTTTATGTTTAAGATTCAAGCAGGCGATGGATACCAATTTATTTCTGTGCAGCAATTGTCTCATTGAGGATTATGGGTTGGCTAGACGGGTTAGGAAGCCTAGACCCTTCAACAGTGCTGAGTGTAGAGCTTGCCAACTGAAGGGAAGCGCATATTGCTGGAGGCAGTGCCCCTACAACGCCTGGCGCCAAAGGCAAATTGAATGAGAGCGCAGAAACTTGAAACTTGTTGGCTTAATCTCTGACACTCATATACCCTCCAAAGCAAAAGCTATCCCAAACGAAGTTTTTGAAGTTTTCAATGGAGTAAACCTCATTCTACACGCTGGAGACTTAACCCAACTCAGCGTCGTCGACGAACTTGAGCAACTGGCGCCTGTGGTTGCGGTTTCCGGAAACATGGATCCCGATGAAGTTAGAAAGAGGCTGCCAAAAATGAACTATGTAACGGTTTACAACTGGAAAATCGGGGTCATCCACGATCCCGGAGTCTTCATGGGAACAAGAAGAATGAAAACCATGGCGAAGCAAAAAAATCTTGACATACTAGTTTTTGGGCATACTCATCGACCAAGTTTCAAGCGAGCGGAAGAAGTCTTATTCATCAATCCGGGAAGTCCGACCAATCCGCTACCACCATTCATAACAAAGCCCAGTGTGGCTCTGTTGAAGATAACGAAAGAAAATATCGAACCGGAAATCATCAAAATCTAGAGGTGGCTACTCTTCAATATCCTTTCACTTTCACCATTGTCTCTCCGCTTCATAGGTTGTCGTTGCATCGAGGGTTTTAAATGTGCCTCCGCCTAGATCGTCAAGCAATCAGGGATGTTCTCTTGAAAAACCTCGAACGCTCAAATCGCCCAGTTGAAAACTGTAAAAACCCATGGAACGGAGAGTGCAGAAGCGCAGACATCGAGGTCTACATTTACTATAAGGGCAGACTTCGCCCTATCTGTAGAGACTGCTGGAGCGACATAGTTGAGAAGGATATTGAATGGTGAAAAGGATGAGGAGATTTGATTTAAACTCGGCTCGAACATACGTTGGAAGCAACGTGAACCTCCACCTAAAAGACGGGTCCGTTATAATCAACGTCTTGGTTACCAAAGCCGTCCAGCGAAAAAGCCGTCATGGAGGCGCAATCCTTCATTGCGTATTACCAACCAGAAAGAAAACCGTGAAAGTTTCGCTGGGAGAAATCGAGTGGGCGGAGCGGTTGGGTCCTCATCCACTGTTGTGGCATTAACTACGCACGCGTCCCATCCTGTTTCTTTCTCGAATTTCCCTTTCTGCGAGGAAATTGGAACGGGCTTTCCATGCGTCCTTTTCTTTCATACATCCACTCTCAGCTTCTTAATCTGTTTTTCACTTACCTCGCAATATTAGCCTTTCCTCAGAGAATGCGTGTCTTAAAGCTACCTCATCTTCAGTTTTATCAATTGATAAGCAAGATGTGCTGGAAGAGACGAGGCAACTTTTATTTTTCCGCTTCTAGCGTCTCTTATCATAGTCGGCAAGTCATAATCATAATCATCTCGGCACCTGCAGATCAGTTCCCTTGCCAGCTTGATTCCGTACGAAAAGATGAACTTTAACCCGTATTGGGCGACTCTGCCTCTTATAGACAAGTAAGAATATTCCTTAACCAGAGTGGAAGCCCAGTTCAGGTTGTGCTCCCAGCATTTCAAATAAAGCTCATAGTGTTTGTTCGTCATTCCCTCCAATATGAAAGAATCAGCTCTGTTTTTCAGTCCCCCCATGGATACGAGGAAAAGCGGAACAATCAGGCTTTTGAAGGGTTTCAACTCCTCCATAAGCTCGATTGTGAGGTCAACGTCCTTCTCAGTTTCTCCCGGTAAGCCCAGAATCAAGGTGCCGCACGGAAGCCAATAGTTCCTAGACAAAATTTCAAAAGAATCCACAACTACCTCAGGCCAGTCTTCCGGTTTGAAGGGTTTACACTTTCCAGCCATATGCATCTTAATCAATTTGGGACTGCCAGTTTCGATACCAGTCTGGGCGGCGGTCCAAGGAGCCTTCTCGCCTAAACCCAAAATGTTTGAGATTTCTTCAACAACGTCCGGTGCATCTAAAACCGAGGAAAGCGCTATGTGACTTAGGCTTGTCATTTCAACGCCCGGATGATTTTGCACAGTTCTGAAAAGGTTAATCACAGCCTCCTTGTTAACTCTGAAACCCTTTGCTTTGTACCTTAACACGTCCTCGGCGTGTAGCAATGGTTGTCTGCCCGCCCTAAGGTTTACTTCAACTTCCTTCAAAATGTGCTTGAGGGAAAGGCAGCGATATACCTGGAGTGTTGGGACGCAAAAGGCGCATCCCCTTCCGCATCCTCGAGCGATTTCAACCAATCCACATATTGTCGGACCCTTAATAATCGGTATTTCTTCTTCAGAAACTACTTCCCCCCGCACAATTTCTGGCAGTGTTTCACTGTTCACAGCCTTCTCGAAGACGGGCCCTACAACCTTCTCTCCTTCTCCCACGATTACGCAGTCTATCCCGAGTTCTTTTCGAGCCTCGACGCTTTCAAGCTGCCACGCGCCTGGCCCCCCAACAACGATTTTTGGTTTAAACCTCTTTATGGCGGGGTGGTTCAAAAGCTCCCTAAACTTGATAGCCATGTATGCTTCTCCACCCAACAGCCCTGTGAAGGAGGAGGTGGCGGGGCCTATACCCAATGGGTCGGTTTCCGCGATTCCAACAACTTTTGTGTCAGGTCCCACGACTTTGTCAATGTGTTCTGGATGTGCGACGATTATGTCTTCTCTCTGGAAACCATAGTTCAGCAACGTAGCCTCCACTTTCCTTATTCCGCATGGAGCATACCTGGCAGATCCGTCTCTGTTTACTTCTACAGAGGGGCAGAGCAAGGAAAAGTAGAGCCTATCTGAAATCAACCCTTTAGGTACGCAAGCGCTGAATCCCAGAAAAAGGCCGCCATAGTACTCACTCATCAAAGTACGATCGGCGGTGAGGACGATTTTGTAACCGCTGTTTGACATTTCGATTCTCTCGATGAGAATTGTTATAACTCACGTAGCCTTTAAATTTTTAAATTCTAACAATCCAAGGAGCCGTGCAACTAAACCGTTAAGGGACTAAGCGGCTCGAAAGGGGACGAATCGTCAACTCATTTCTTCTTGAAGAATAACCAGTTCTTCCTTCCTTTAAACCTCACCAAACAATAAATGCCTCTAAGCTTGTTGCCTTTGATTTCGAAAATCAACTTGTCTTCATCTCTTTCCTTCAAGACGTACTGCCCATTATCCCAGATTTCCACGGTGCCAGCGCCGTATAGACCTTCTGGAATAGAATTAGACACTAGCATAGACCCTGCGAAGTAGTTGTTATTGTCTTGAACGTGAATGTCGTATCGCTGTTGGCTGCGAATCTGTTTGCTACTAGCCTTCTCAAGTGCCACAATCCTTGCAGGAACGACATTTTGCTCTCCTCTTTCACCCATCCATTCAGAATGATAGCGACGAATGTAGGTCTTATACCTGAGCTCTTTCAAGATGAAATTGTTTATTAATGTAAGAAACCTCATGGAACCAACTTTGCTCAAATGAATAAAATACCCTCCGGCACTTTTCTTCCTTGGCTTTTTATGATATACCTTGGCCTCTAATTGCCATTCATCATTCAGAAAATCGGCGATTAAATTGTTCTCTTCCTTTGTGAAGCCGTGTGTACAAAGCTCCACGTATTTGCTCTGTGCAAGGTATCCATCATCCATGTACCATACAGCCAGACCACGCTCGTCTAGCATAGATAGAATTTCCTTTGTCATGGCCTTCTTCCCTTCATTGTAGAAGCGTTGATAAAGATCTAGTAGGCTTACGTCTGTGAAACGAAAGGAATAAGAGTCGCTACCTTTCCTCGCCCTGATCCTCGCTTTTGGCGCGAGTTGGTTACGTACGAACTCCAGGTAACCTTTTTGACCTCCAGCATGCGTAAGCTCGTAATGTGGCACATGTGTATTGCTTGGCTGCTCTAAATGCGCGTCTCCAAGGATCGTTCCCAGCAATATCTGTATTTGTTCATCGCCCCATCTCATTCCGAGAACAAGGATAGTGTCTCCAACTTTAAGGGCTCCTGCTGGCTTTAAACCCGTAGGGGTGTAAATCATGTGGTTGGGGGTTACTGTTATGATGCGCCTTCCACCATGCTGTCCTGGAACACGGATTCTTATGAAATCTTTTGTTCTTCCATTCCTGAACCACCCGACGATGGGTTTCCATTCTAGTTGATCTGTCGTTAAATTGTATGAAAGAACATTCGCCCTCAGCTTTTTGTTGACTATCTCGCCTATATTCACTGCACCTTTATCCGTTATAATCTTAGTATAGAATTCAAAGCAACCTTCAAAATTTGCGTAGTCAACGGGGTGATCTCCCACCTGCACCGCAAGTCTTTTTATGCCTTTCTCTGTGGGAGGTGTTTTGGGGATTGCCCAGCTTCTGAGAACTCCATCCATTTCCAGTCTCAAGTCGTAATGTAAACGTCTGGCTTGGTGTTTTTGAATAACGTAAATGTTTCCTCCGCTTGTTTTTTCGCCACCTTTCGGCTCGTTTGTTTTTTCAAAATCTCTTTTCTTCCAGTATTCTTTGAGCCTCATCTTCTAACCCTTTAGAAGATTATGAAAACGATTGCATTATTTTTGACTTTAGGTGAAAGAAAAGGGTAAAAAGCTCTAACCACTCCTTTAGTTTTGTTCAATTACGGGGGACATTATACGTCGCTTGTTTGGTTGTATAGTCTAGCGAGTGTCGTCATTGTTAGTTTAATTTCTCTAGTCGGTGTGTTTACTTTTTTAATAAAGGAAGAAAAATTAAAGAAGATGCTCTTGTATCTCGTAAGTTTTTCTGCTGGAGGACTTTTCGGAAACGCCTTTATTCACTTAATCCCTGAAGCAGCAGGAAAGAACGGTTTTGGATTACAGGCATCCTTATACATTCTGATTGGCATCATTGCCTCCTTTATTATAGAGGAGATTCTCCAATGGAGACACCGCCATATACCCACATCAGAGGGACATCCCCATTCGTTTGCCTACATGACTCTTTTTGGCGACGCTGTCCACAATTTTATAGACGGGCTCATAATAGGTGGAAGCTACTTGGCAAGCATACCAGTGGGACTAGCCACAACCCTAGCCGTAGTTTTCCACGAGATTCCTCAGGAAATCGGACACTTCGGCATCCTGATATACGGAGGATTCAACAAATCTAAAGCGCTTTTCTTCAATTTTTCAACCGCCATCACGGCAATATTTGGAGCCATCGTGGCCCTCGGCTTAGGTTTTTACATTCAAAGTTTTTCAAGGTTTTTTCTGGTACCCTTTGCTGCAGGTAACTTCATTTACATAGCCGGTTCAGATTTGATTCCAGAACTTCGTAA
>LIHK01000029.1 GCA_001399795.1 Candidatus Bathyarchaeota archaeon BA2
TCATGAATTTGATAACCAGATATCCACATGTTAAAAGAATGACACTATGTTTTAGGCCAGCGCCAACTGTTCCCTCACCCATTTTCCCAGCCACAAGACCACCAAAGAAGGCTTGGATGGCGCCCATGCTAAAGAAAATTCTTCTAGCTTCTTCAGGCGCCATTATGGCTGTGAACCCTGTGGTAGAAAGCTCTGACATGCGGACAAAAAAGGAATTAAAAAGCATGACAATAGTGAAAAGAAAAACGAAAAAAGCCACGTAGGTAATCGCAACATAAGGCCTTATTTGAGTCTTACGTTCTTGGTCAAAGGTTAGGGTTGTCCGTACGAATTTTTCCATCGGATCAAAAACTTTTTCAACCCGCCCTCCCGATCGACTGGACTCAATAATTATCGGAACTATCCGTCGTATCAGAGTAGTGTCAACGCGCTTGGCTAGGGATTGAAGCACATCTTCAAAAGGCACTCCCCAACTCATTTGTGTCACCATCTTCTTCAACTCTTTGGTTAGGGGCCCATAACGTCGTTTAGAGGCTTCTTCTATGGCCTGCGGAAGAGTCATACCTGTTTTCTGAACTTGAACTATGGTTTGAAGAAGGTCGGGCAAGTGTTTGTCTATGGACCTCTTCCAACGGTAATCCACGTAATCTAGCACAGCTGGAGGAAAAACCGTGACCACCACTGCTAACAGAATATATTCATCGAAGAGACGATTACCCCGAAAGTTTATACACGCTGTTGCAACTATGATGACGCCTAGGAAACTGGACACGATCCAAGCGATTTTCTTCTCCCACTTTTCAACTTTTGGCATATTCATCGCTTCGGAGAAACTATGTCTAGGATTATGAGGAATACGACTGACCCGATCGGTAAGCCTAGATAGGTTAGAAGATACAGCAATAGACGGGGATCAAGAAATCCAGACCCGCCTCCACCCAGCATAGCCATCACTGAAAGCATCACCACGAAGATTAGAGAACCTGCAACCATTATGGTAACGTAAAACTCTGACAGAACCCCAAGGACATCTGAGAATCGGCGTAGAGCAATTCGTTTCAATTTCATAAATTGACTTGATCGATCTCTAAGATACCTCCCCAAACTTCCTCCAGAATGAACCGTGGCAATAAAACCTTCAAGGAACTCCTTAAACCTTTCAGAAGGAGTTCGATCAGAAGCAGCTTCTAAAGCCGAAATAATGTCGAATCCAAAAAGCTCCACATCTCGCACTACATTTCTGGCTTCATTGGAAACCGCAAGCGAGGCGTCAACTTGAGCCAAAGAACGAAAAATGTAGTCCGGCGGCACGCCAGCGCCAGCCAATATAGCCATGTACCCCGCAGTGAAGGGAAGACCATCCTCTAAGGTTCTTTTCAAACTATCCGCGCGATATACTGGATAAGCATAAAAGACAATCACAGTTAAAGCTCCCGCAAGCAAGCTTGCTCCAACCCCAAAGAGAAGAGAAGAAAAAAGGGAAAGATGGAAAACGAAAATCAGGAGCATGGGCACCAGAATCAAAACTAGGGTGGAAAGCAGCAGAGTTGTCAAGATAATTGTGCTAACGTAGGCCTTGAAATTGGCTTTCATTCCAGATTTCCGCAAGCTCACATCCATATCTTTGAACAAGGGCAAGAATCTGGCTACTTTTCCTCCAATGAGTTGATAAGCAAAAACCTGAGGCTTTGTCGTGCCTAATTTAATGCTCTCAGCCAAGCGATGAAAACGGAGAACAATCGGGGATAAGGATTTACGAAAGGCGTTCCCAACGCGTCGACACGCTCTTTTGATGACCTTTCTAACACGGCTTAGACTCATGGCCTTCCCATCCTTGCCTTCCGATAAACCCGGGCAGGATCAGCGTAATAGTCCCTAATGACGGTGGTGACATCGGTATGCCTCCGAATGTTGTTTCTCGCCATCCACTCCAACACGGTTTTTCTTCTATGAAGCTCCTCTCGAACCTCCTCCTCACTAAGCCCCATGTTTTTCATGTTCCTCTCCAGAACATAGCTTTGGCCAGAATACATGAAAACGTCCTGTTTTGGGTCCCACCGATAAACTTCGTTGGTTGAAAGCTCCTGGGTCTTAGGATCTAGATCCGTCACCTCTGTTACTGTAACGGTTCTTCTAGCTGGTTTCCCCCTGACTTCGGTTCGTAACTGAATCGTTACAGCGTCGATCATGGTGAGGAGGGGTTTCGGAATGTTCATGGGCTCAGACCCTAAGCGTTGAAGAACAGAGTTCACGGATTCGCCGTGAATCGTGCTCAGGCCTAAGTGACCCGTGGCCATGGCTTGGAAGAGCGTGTACGCCTCTTTACCACGAACCTCCCCCACGATAAGGTAGTCAGGTCTCTGCCTAACAGCCGTCCTCAAAAGATCAAACAGCGTAATGGCGCCCCATTCTTTTTCATTCTGCCCAAAACCTGTTCTTACAACTGATGGAATCCAGTTTTCATGGGGCAAGTTGAGTTCAGCCGTGTCCTCCACGCTGACGATCTTTGATTCGGGTTTTATGAACATCGACAAACAGTTAAGCAGTGTTGTCTTCCCTGTAGCCACCCCTCCGGCAACGAGGATGGATGCCCGGTTTTCGATGGCGTACCAGAAGTACGCAGCCATGTCGGATGACATGGTGTTGAAGGTGATTAGGTCTGAAATGGTGAGGGGGTCCACGCGGAAGCGGCGAATCGTGAATGTGGAGCCTCTTCGGGTGACTTCGCTTCCGTACGTAAGTTGTATGCGGCTTCCATCTGGAAGAGAGGCGTCAAGCAAGGGCATCGCAATGGAGATGTTTTTCCCTGCTAAGTATGCCAGTCTGATTATGAAAGAGTTTAATTCATCAACGTCCTTGAAAACAATGTTGCTGGGTAGGGATTCGTATTCACGATGCCAAACGTAGATGGGTATGTTAAATCCGTCTGCGGAGATGTCTTCGATTAGATGATCTTTCATTAGGGGATCGATTTTCCCATAGCCTATGAAGTCGCGCATGACGTAGTACATGAGTTTGTCTATGCCTTCCTCGGCGATTTTTAAGCGGTAGTCTTTAATGATTTCTCGAACCTTGCTTTTCAGGTACTCCTCAGCTTTTTCCCTTGTTTCAACGTCTTTGAGGTTAACATTGATTTCTTCAATCAATATGGCTTTGATTTCCTTGAGTTGATTCTCCTCCTCCTTCAGGAGGGTGGGCTCGATTACTTCGTATCGTATCCTTTGGGTGTTTGGTTCCCTAACAACGGCGGCGTAGACGTAGGGCTCGTGGATGGGGTAAACTTCTCGGAAAACGGATGGCTTTTTTTTCTGCACTGCCCTTGACTCGCTTTCCATTACCCCTTCACTTTTGTTCATGTCTCATCTCTTCCGCTAGGGAACTCGCTGAGGAATCTGGCTCTGAGTAGTTCCATAGCAAGAATATATTGTGTAGCAAGACTTAATAAAGTCTATGTACGACAAATACCTAAACAAAACCTTCTTCTAACGCTCTTAACACCTAAGCTGCCCAAAAAGGAGATTTACGTCTCATCATCTCTACAAACTCATTAAGCACCCCAAGCTCTTGAGGAGATAGACGATCTTGAAATTTCATCAGCAAGGTTTTTGCGTGCTCTTCAGGCACCTTAACGTAGAGTACGTCATTCTCGTGGATGTGGCGCCCCACAACTGGTTTGTTTAATGAAATAGCCACCTGCATTCCAACGTTGGCTTCCGATACTGCTTGACCACGATCCTGAATTTGCATTATTTCACCAACATCCTGCCCATCTTCCCTAACAAGCGTATATTTTGGTTTTATCTGCCCAGCTAAAACCTCTGTCCCCACAATGGCGGGCTTTGCCTTCCTAAACACGTAGCCAGGAAGAAGCTTTATTTTACCCGGTTTAACAAGCCTGTCAAATTCTTCTTTGAGTTGCGCTTCCTTTTCGCTTTTGGCCCATTGGATGTAATTGTCGATTAAATGATATATAATGTTGTGTTGAAAGATCTGGATTCCTCGATTTTTCGCTTCTTCTTCTGCGTCTGGCAGCGTTTTTACGTTGAAGGCTAAGATAACCCCGCGAAACGGATCATGCCCCTTAACAACAACCGCCTCGGTGATGTCTCGCTTGGAAACATCGCCAACGTCCGCCAACCGTATCGGAACGTTGTTTCGCCTCAAACTCTCAGCAATGGCTTCGAGAGATCCTAGCGCGTCGGTTTTCAATATGATGCCATCTACATCTGTGGTTACTCTGATTTTCTCCACTTCTTCAGAAACGGATTTAACATACTCTTCAAGACGGTCTTCAGAAGGGACTACGTGCAAGGGTGCACCAGCTAAAGCTTCTTCAAGATTCGGCCCTGCGATTTTTATTCCAGCAGCAGCTGAGACAGCATTCACTGAGGAGAATTTGTCTCGAGGGTCTCTGATCTCGTCTAGAGGCTTAGGCAGAAGGACAGCGCGGACTTTGGTCACAATGGGTTTTTCTTTAGCACCAACAACAATAGTATCGCCTTTTTGGAGCACCCCATCGTAAATTATGGCATTGACGGTGATCCCGAGCCCAGGCTCCTCCTTAACTTCCAACACTGTGCCCCTAGCTGGACCCTTAGTTACTCGGAGGCGAGGACGCAAATATTGTTGGGTTAGGCCGACGAGGACCGATAAAAGCTCAGGTATGCCCTCACCAGTTTTGGCGCTCGTCGGGACGATGGCCACGGTTTTGGTGAAATCAGATATTTTGTCGAATCGATCTGCCCGAAAACCAAGCCTAGAAAAAGCCCCCATGATCGTATATAAGCGTTCGTCCAAATCTTGACGAACATACGAATCTTGATCTTTGTAAGAAGCTGAAAAGGGCTCGTCAAGCTTTGCTTTCCAGCCGGGTAGGCGATCAATTTTGTTAGCCGCAACAAGGAATGGGGTTTTCCTAGCCTTTAGAATGTCTATGCACTCGTAGGTCTGAGTCTCAAATCCTTTTAGGATGTCGATCACAAGAATTGCAATGTCCGCTATCGCGCCGCCTCTTTTCCTGAGGTTCGCGAAAGCTTCGTGCCCGGGAGTATCAATTATTAGCAGTCCGGGGATTCGCACCCTTTTCCTTAATCCCTTCAGAAGGGGCCCACATATTTTGGTAAGGGTTTTGACGGGAAAGAAGCTTGCGCCAATGTGTTGAGTTATGCCCCCGGCTTCGCGGGCTTGAACACTGCTTTTCCTGATCTGATCTAGCAATAGGGTCTTTCCCGTGTCGACTGGCACCCAGTAAGCATTTACTTAGCTGGGTTATGCCCGAGCACGCAGACTATTGGTTGTCGAACAGGCAACTCAGAAACCCCTGCTTGGCTAAAATATGAAATGGGCTTTTTAACTTTGCTCTTGGATTTCATGTATACATTCAGTTGAACGTTTCTTGTCATTTTTAATTCTGTGCAGGTAGTTCCCTTAGATGCGGCTGGGGCTGGTCCGCATTTAAACAGTACATTTTCATATGGTAGATTGTTTGAAATATTGCATAACCTGTATAAACATCCTATATCTTGCTACACAATATTATATCGCTTTTTCTAAATTACAATAGATGTGCAAGTAATTTATTTTTTAGACTATGGATATTTCCCTGATAAGCTCTATGCTTAGAGGGGCAAGCTTATGGATTTCAAGGCGTTGAAGGATAGGGCTTGGAAAGCGTCAAGGTCTGGAGAGATTAAAGGCTGGAGAACCTTTCAAAGACTCTTGGAAACTCATGCAGTGAAGCCCACGCATGGCAGGGGGCCACCAGAAAAATTACTTGCACATCCATTGCGAGACTTAGAGCCACGCCACCCTGATCCGTAATTTGGTAGAATTTTCCTTCACGCTTAATGAGCCCTGCATCAGCAAGCTCCATCAATCTGACGCTCAGGGTCCTAGGATTTTTCACAACCCTGCTTAAATCAGCAGACCGGAGCTTACCCATGTTTGATAGAAGTTCCAGAATCTCTACGGTTCCCGTTTTTGATAAGATTCTTAAAGCGCTCATGAGCGAACTATTACCTATTATATTAAATATACGATATACTTTACTATAGAAAATCCTTAAGATTTCAGATGTCGAACACCTTCAGCTTACAATCTCTTTATTATAGCATTTGAAATGCTAAGGAAACTCATGTTTTTGTTAATCTCTATTCAGATTCTGAATATATACGTTTACTTAGAATACATACTACAATTTCACACATGTTAAATATCATAGCCTCAGAATCTCCAGGCATAGGAGAAACCGAACCACATCTATTGATTATATGTGTTAAATAACACCTAAAAGAATGACCTGGGGTGATACGTTTGAGCGAGCGTGTTCCAACTGGAATTGATGGCTTAGACGCTTTGATCAAGGGCGGCTTCCTTAGAGGTGATGTCATTTTAGTGGCTGGCGGAACTGGCAGTGGCAAAACCATTTTCTCGACGCAGTTCATCTACAAAGGTGCCACTCAATACGGCGAAAATGGCGTCTACGCAACATTCGAGGAGGATGCAAAGACGCTGAAGCGGAATATGTTCAACTTTGGCTTTGACCTAGGAAGGCTGGAGCAGAAAGGTGCCATAAAGGTCATTGACCTTGAGGTGTTAAAGGGCGAAGGATTAAGCGCTAACATACAATTTATTCTGGGCGCATTGGACGAGATAGATGGAAAGAGGTTGGTCATAGATTCATTGACCGCCTTCCTCACAGCCTGTCCGGAAAGGTTTGAGTATAGGATGCTTATGCGTTTGATCTACAGGATGCTGAAGACGCGCGGCATCACAACCATCATAACGTGCAGCGTGCCTGTGGGCGCTGAGACGCTTGGGCTCGGAATCGAAGAGTTCTTGGCCGACTCCGTGGTATGTCTTGAAAACGTGGTCGACAGTTTAGAGTTAAGGACAAGGTTTCTGATATGCAAGATGCGTGGAACAGACCACAGCAGAAAATACCATAACGTCACCATAACCGACAAAGGCCTGCAAATCGTGCCATTCACAATAACGTAGGTGATGAAAGAAGAAGGTAGCGCTGGTGAATAACTGATGATGAGTACAGTTTTGCCTCTTGTACTAATTGCTGCTCTTTACATCGTGGGGCATGTTGTGTCTATTCGCAGGTACTTTAAAACTAAGTACAAGCCTAATCTTTATTTTGGCATCACCTTTATCTTCTGGGCATTAGCGGCAGTTTTTGGCGTGCTGGTAGCATCCGCGACCTTCATCAATAATTTACCTTTGGCTACGCTTTTTTATCGATCTTCAACTACGTCGGGGGTATTAGGTTTCGTCTTCCTGAATATGTTTGCAATTTCTATGGCAAAACCCGATGAAAAGATGCGTGGCATCTGGATAGCATTCGTATCATTCGTTGCCATAACGTTTATTGTCTGGGCTTTCGATCCTACTGTAGCAGGAGTTATCGGTGGAACAACGGAATTTACGCTAACAAGCATGTATAAGGCGCCGTATGGTCTGCCGCTTGTAGAGAGCATACTTGCATTAGTGACTGTGATGGCAATTTATCCGACCTGCCTATTTTTCCGCGTTGCTAAAAATACAAAAGATAGAATCATTAAAATAAAGTCTCTTTTGATAGGTATTGGTATCTCTATTGGAACCATAGCTTATGCCATAGAGATCACCGATGCAGTTTCATATCTCTATATGCCTATCTACAGACCGATGATACTGGTCGGAACTGTCATAATCTTTTTCGGTTACCTGATGCCAAGACAAATAGAGAGAATACTCGTTGGACGCGCGCACGTTAGTGAAGAGCTGGTTAGGTCCTTCGTTGAAGAATTCTTTTACCCGGTTGCACCAACTCTACGAACTCAGCCACATGCATTCTCAAAAACTCTTGGGCTTGACCACCAGCAGATTGTTGGCAGAAAGATACTGTTTGAGTTCGACCCAGCGTCACATTACGAGAAGGCTATCCAAGACTTCGCCACCGAAGCCTTAGCCAACCTTGAGCCAATGGTCATATTCACGAGAAGAGGTAGCGACATACATTTATCTCTAAGTGAACAGAAAGCCATGAAGTTTTTCTGTTTAACGCAACAGGTTTCGGTTCCAAAAGAGTTTTCTGAAAACGAGATGCTCCTACCTTCCGGTAACACTTCTCTAATGCTTGACGTTTTCGACAAGACCTTGAAGGCGCACCCTCAAGGTGTCATTAATGTGGTTTTTGATAGTTTGTCCGACATGGTGTTGTCTGTTGGCTTTGAGAAGACCTACCACTTTACGAGGTATGCCGTTGAAATGCTGGCGTCTCCTAGGACCACCATTCTGTTTCTGCTAAACCGATCTGCACACGATCCCAAGGTCGCGTCTAGCCTAAGGGGCTTGTTCAGCAACCAAATATTCTTTAGTGAAAAAGGGATGCAAAGCCTCAAATGGCCCAAGGCAGAGATAACTGAGGTAAAAATGGGAGAAAACATCCCATAGGAGGAGAGTGGGCGATGCGAGAAAAGGGAAAGGACTTTGAGAAACTTTTCATTGAGGCAGTAGATGAGGGTCTAAATGTCCTAGGTGAAAGCGGCAAACAGATGATTTTCTTTCACCTCGAAAAGAGTTGCTCAATTAAGAAGCATGAAATCCCGAAGAAGCCAGAAGCTTTCGCCGAAGGGCTGGAGAAAATATTTGGTGCGGGCGCCTCGGTGCTCGAGAAACTTATCGTGAAAAGCCTGTACTCAAAATTGGGGCTAAAATGCAAAGAAAAAAGCGAGTATACGTTTGCAGATTATTTGAATAATGTAAAAAATGCGAAAGAAGATAGCAAACGCCCAAGTTCTGTTCCTCCCAAAAGCAGCCTCCAGAACTGAACTCTCACCGAGAACTCGACTACCGTTCATAGGAACGTTGGAAGTATGAATGGAACTTAGCTGCTCACCCCTTAGAGGGTGTAGAGGGAGCCCAGAAAGAGAGAATGAGACAAATGATCCGCGCATGAGTGTTGAATAATTCGTTAAAGTTGCCTAGTTTATGCTAATTTATTTTTCCTAAAACAGTTCTACATGCATGATCCTAAACACATAAATGATAATCAAAGAATTTTTCAACACTTATGCGCGCAGAACACCTAACCAACCTCTTTCTCAAGGGTGAAACAACTTGAAACAAAGAGAAAATAAAGATTAAACCTCGCCAGCATGCTGAAGTGCTTTTTTGTACTGGAAGCTTGTCTAGTACTTTCCCTCGACGTACTTGGCTACGCATTTGGCAAACGTGTCGAAATCTCTAAGGTTATCTTGAAGATGCTGGTAAAGCTCGTCCAAATCCACCTCTGCGTATCTGTGGACTAGTATATTTCTGAACCCCATAGATGGAGAAAATCTCTCAGCGAACTCTCTCGGCAGTATCCCTTCTTCATCTAGGATTTCTATGACCTCTCTGTAACTCTCAGGCTTTCTAAGCCCCTCTTTTGATATGATCATCTCTCCTATGTCAAGGGTGCACTCTAGCGCCAATTGAAGGTATCTTTCTACTGCCCCTCTTAATGTGTAGTTCTCTCTTAGCTCCTCTTTTCTATGAGACTGGTAGCTTCTCAGAAATTGCACATATTTCTTCAAATCTTCCAGTTTAGAGTAGATTTCCTCCCTCACAGTATCCCTCTCTCCGCCATCCTCTTTACGCCCATTTTAACGTGCCTTTCATCATAATACCTTCTATCCAAGTACCGCGATAAAATGCGGGTCTCAAACATGGCCCTCTCAAGCTCGTCCTTGCTATCTAGAACCCTTCCCTGGCTAATGATGTTGTAATTAAGCAATAAGGGTGCGTTATTCATGACTACAACGTCAAGCTTGTCCGTTTTCAAGATGGAAGATATGCCGTTTATCAGTCTTAATCTTAGATCGAAACTCTCTTGCTTGTCTAGACGCCCATCTAACAAAACGGCTATGTCAACATCGCTCAAGGGGCCTACTTTCCCTTTAGCATAAGACCCAAATAGGTAAGTAACCCTTACGTGTTTCTGCCCCTCTAGGAACGCCTTAACCTCGTCGATTTCCACATCAATCACTAATTTTTAATTACTTCCATATTTAAGAAGGTTCTCTTAACTGTTAGGCTTAATTCCCTCAACCACCTTACCCTACTGGACTAATCTATTGAACAGCCTTTTTGCTTTCTGAGTTACCTCCGACAGTTTCCCCTAATCCCGGCGCTTGCCCCATGAGACTCATACAAGCGCGCGATTAGCGAATCCAATAGCAGATCATGTCTGCCACATATTTGCGCAAATAGAGGGAGGTATCAGGTTGTACGCAAGCATACGATGGGTTGTCGTACGGGCATTTAGTCTCCCTCACGATTGACACGTCAACGTTATAAACCATTTCGCTAGGGCTAATCGATTTTAGAAATTGGACAACCTTTTTAATCTAAAAGAAATTTTAAATAGTATTAACTATTATCCAACGTGGAAGGGAACTATGCAAATAGAATCCCTTGAAAACGCTTTGCTTTCAGCGGTTAACCCCATCCTGAAATCAATTATAAGCAGGTTTGATGTGGAATGTGAAAAAGATGGAAGTTTGCTGATAAAATCCCTGAGATATTTTCTCGGAGAAGACGTCCATCTCTGTGGAAGTTGCACCGTTCTAAACCATAGGATAGCGAACCCTTTTTACCATTTTGGCTCCAAAATTGTGCGAGCTAACCCGAGGTTCATGAGGGACAGATTTCTAGACTCAGGGTATGGCGAGGCTTGGCTGAAAGGATTCGCCCTAATGATGAAAGGAATCGAAAAGTATGGCATAAGAATTCCATTTACTCCAGCAGGTCCTTTTGAAATTGTTTGGGACTTCACGTATTCCTGCAATCTTAGGTGTAAACATTGCTACGAAGACGCTGGTTTTTATCGACCAGAACTGACAACAGATCAGGCGCTTACCGCCATAGACGACCTATCCAGAATAGCAAATGTCGGCCTTCCAGCCCTATCTTTCTCAGGAGGAGAACCCCTTATAAGGAAGGATTTCTTCGAAGTCGCAGCGTATACAAAAAAGAAAATACCCTACGTAAGCATCGCTACAAACGGCACCCTACTCACGAAAGACAACGTGAAAAAACTCAAAGAAGTAGGTGTAGATTACGTTGAAATAAGTCTCGACGGAGCAAGCAGGAAGGTACACGAAAGTTTCAGAATGGTTCCCGGATGCTTCGAAAAAGCAATGAAAGGAATACGCAATTGTATAGACGAGAACCTAGACGCGTGCATAGCAGCGACGGCTCATAAAAAGAACCTAGAAGAGATACCGAAGATAATGGAACTGGCAGAGGAACTCGGGGCGAGATTTATGCATTTCAACTTCATTCCAACTGGAAGAGCAAAGAAGCATATGGAACTTGATCTGAACCCAAAAGAAAGACTTTTGCTACTAGAAACGATGGGAAGGGAAATTCTTGATTTATATGTAAGAACTAAGGAGGAAGAGGAGAAAACTGGAAAAACCAGCATAAGCGTAGACAGGGTTTTCAGCACTTGCCCGCAATTCGCAAGCGTGGTGAGAAAACTTGCGAGAGAAAAGGGATATAACTACACAGTGTCCGCTCATTATGCCGCCAAAAAAGGTATTGAAAACATTGCAGACTTCTTAGGAGGATGTGGAGCTGGGAGGCTCTACGTAGGTTTAGAACCTAACGGAGACATAAAGCCATGCGTTTTCTTTCCAACAAACAAAGACACGGTGCTTGGGAACATTTTGGAGGACAATTTTGAATACATTTGGGATAACAACGAAGTTTTGTGGAAATTGAGAACAAGAGAAAAGCTTGAAAGCTATAAAATAAATGACCAGACAATTGGATGCGGAAACTGCAAAGACAAGTATATATGTGGAGGCTGCAGAGCCAGAGCGTACGGTTACTTCAACGGGAATTTGAACGCGCCAGACATTGGTTGTATTGATAACGAAGAGCTATGGAATAAAGTTGCAAATTCGCTTCCGTAAATCTACACCCAACCTTGAAGGTGCTTTTCGCACTGAAAAATTACTTTATCAATTTCTTCAAATGGGTATTTTGCGTCAATATCGACAAGCAAACCTCGTTTTCTGAAGTAGTCAAGCACAGGCTTCGTTTTTTCGCGATACACCTTTAACCTATTTTTGATGGCTTGAGGCGTCTCATCCGAGCGTTGGTAAAGTTTTCCGCCGCAAAAGTCGCATATTCCCTCAACTTTAGGTGGAATCTCTTTTATGTGGTATATGGCTCCACATTCTCTGCAAGTTCTTCTTCCACCAAGTCTGGATAGGACGACCCTATCAGACGCGACGAAATTTAGGACCTTATCTATTTTTTTGAATTTTTCTAGGGCTTCGGCTTGAACAACCGTTCTCGGAAAGCCGTCAAGAAAAAATCCATTCTTACAATCATCCCTTTCAAGCCTCTCTTTCACGAGTTCAATGGTTATCTCATCGGGAACTAAATCACCACGGGATACGTAATCTTTTATTTTTTTGCCTAGCTCTGTTTCGTCCCGTATGGCTTCGCGGAATAGATCTCCAGTGGAGATTCTTGGAGTATTATATTTCTCTGAAAGAAAATTGGCGTAGGTTCCTTTGCCTACCCCTGGAGATCCTAAGATAACGACATTCATTATTCATCCCATTAACTCTTCAAGCCAGCTTCTAGAAAGGGAAGTGTTCGTTCGGTCAAGCTTTCCCCTTCTCTTCCTTCCCAAAATACTTGGTCCACCGAACCTTACGCGCATCCCGTCTCAATTTAACAGAGCTTTTTCTACATTTGCTTGAACAGAACCACAGGATTGTCCCGTCGTTTCTCACGTACATAATGCCAGTGCCAGGCGGAAACTCGTGTCCGCAAAAGGAGCAAAGTCGAGACCTTGGCACAGAAAACCTCCGTTGTCACCTAATTTTCTTGGCTTCTCTTTCCGTTTCCCTTAGCATGAGAATATCGCTGGTTCGCACTGGACCTTTCACGTTTCTTGTTATAATGCGTCCCTTGTCCCTCCCTTCGAGCACCCGAACCCTAACCTGGGCAATTTCACCAGTGACTCCTGTTCGACCAATAACCTGAATAACTTCGGCAGGGATTAGCTCCTCTTCTTCCTTCTTCTCACTCATCCGCTAGGGCCCTTCTTTTTAACTTCCTCAATTCGACTGGAAATTTCTTTTATTAAAGCCGCGGCGTCGCCAACATTGGTGATGCACACCGAAGCCGCAGGTACGTCTATTCCAGCTGAGGTTCCAAGTTTTCCCTTGCTGGGCACGAAAACATAGGGAATCTTGCGTTCCTCACACAGAAGCGGGAGATGGGCAACAACCTCAGGAGGGTCAACATCTTCGGCTATGACAACAAGCTTTGCTTGTCCCCTCTCCACAGCCTTGGTTGTTTCGTTGGTTCCTTTTCTAACGGAGCCTGTTTGAGTGGCTATTTGCAGGACTTCATAGGCTGCATCTGCCACCTCTTTGGGAACTTCAATTTTTACGTAAAATGGCCTTGGCATAAGCCTCACCCTTTCAAGTGCTGAGTTTATCAACGAAAGGGTTTATGAATGTTTCGACTTGACGACACTGTTAACTTAGTCGTGATGACAGAGTTTTGTGGAGTTATTGGCTGGTGAGGTGGAAGAGAAGTTTGTGGCAGTACGGGTCTTTTGTGTGTCGAGGCTATATAGCCCCCTCTATATATAGTTCCAACATAGAAATCGGGACTTGCGGTGCATGCCCTCTGTGTAGATAGACCCCTAGTTTTTTCTTTATATAGTTGTAACATTCTTCGGCGGTTTTGCGGTCATCCTTCCCAGTTGCGGAACAAAATACGCGCAAGTTAACGTTGTCCGATTCGACAGCATTTATAGGCGGGTATATCAAGTCATTGAAGAGAAGTTCCTTATCGGTGGGCAAAATACACGGTTAATTTCTTGTTGACATTGTCTACTCGGACAAAGCCGAAACGCTCGAATTGGATAATCTGGTTTGGGCGCAACTCTTTACATGCCTCCTCAGCGATGCCCATCGCCACAGAAGCATCAGGCATCACAACTTCGCATGAAACACCGCTGTCTACAGGAATCCAATGAATCAAAGGAGCACCAATTTTCTTGGCTTCCTCATAAGATTCGCTGTGAAAAATACCTTCAATCCAGTCTTTCTTAACCTTTTCAACTTGAAAGTTGAAGAGTTCCATGAACCGTATTTTTCTTCCCCTCCTCATCCTGTTTGCATCGTCACTTGAAACCAAAAAAGACGTTTCTCCTTTCTCCGGCTTTATCTTTAAGGAGCGGAAGCCCCTTTCAGGATGATCTGGATGCAGTGGAATTTTAGCTGTAAAGGCGCGTGAAATGTTTTTTACGGTAAGCTTTCTTGGGTTATGGACAAAGAAGTATCGGGTTGCAACGGGATCAATTGTTTTCCGATTATGTGCGTAGAGGTTTTCCCAACTTAACACCACATCTGCAGCCTTGGGACCAACATCAATCATTAAACGTTTGATTGCCTCCGGCGTTATTCCTCTCCTTCTCAAAGCAGCGAGGGTGGCAAGCCTAGGGTCGTCCCAATGTTTGAATAGTCCGTTTCTGAGTCCCTGCAGAATTGTAGATTTGCTGAGGGATGCTCCAGTTATCTTGAGTCTGCCATAGTGGATGGCTTCTGGATACTTCCATCCGAAGTGGCGGTACATGTATTCTTGCCTTATCTGGTTGGTCAAGTGTTCCTTTCCTCGTATGATATGGGTTATGCCCATCATGTGGTCGTCGATGCCGCAGGCGAAGTTGTAGAGGGGCCAAACGCGGTATTTGCTACCCACTATAGGGTGAGGATACTTTTCCGTGTCGATTATTCTCAACGCGGGCCAGTCCCGGACAGCAGGATTTGGATGCTCCAAGTCTGTCTTGATTCTTACTACGGCCTCTCCTTCACCAGAGGTTCCATTCAACATGCGCTCCCAGCGAAGGAGATTCTCGTTAGGTGCCAGGTCTCGACAGGGGCAGGGTTGTCGGTCCCTCACTTTTTCTTGAACGTCTTTGCGTTTGCAGGTGCAAACGTAAGCGTGGCCGTTTTTGAGGATTTTTTCAGCGTGTTCATAATAGATTGGAAGTCTGTCGCTTTGAATGAATTCTGCATCCCATTTGTAGCCGAGCCATGTTAGGTCTTCCCTTATGGAGTCGTAGAACCGTAACATGGGTTTCTTCATTTTTGGGTCCGTGTCTTCAAAGCGGAGACAGAAGGCGCCCTTATACATTTTCGCGTATTCATAGCTGAGGACTATGGCTCTGGCAGAACCCAAGTGCAAGACACAGTCTGGATTAGGCGAAAAACGAGTGACGATTTTTTCGTATTTTTCAGCGTTTGGCAAGGGTGGAAGAACCCTCTTCTCTTCAACTTGCTCTCCAAAAAGTTCATCCCACAAAACTTCGGGATATTTTTCTTTCAATAGCTTTCTCTGCTCGTCCAAAGAAAGTTTGTTAACTTCTCTAACGACCTCGGTGATGATGGAAGTAACCTCTTTAATTCTCGCTTTAAGATGAGGGCGTTCACCGAGTAGTTTGCCCAGAACCGGTTCTGGTCGCGCCTTTCCTCCGTAACGAAGCGCGTTTATAAGCGCAATTTTCCGAATAACCTCTCTGGTTTCTCTTTCTTCGTCTGGAGTCAAGGCTTGCCACTTAATTTTAAGCTTCAATACTTTCGCGCAATAATGAGGTCGGCGAGGTTTATGAGGTCTTCTTTGTCCTTTGTTGGAGGAAAGTTCGTCAATGCGTTTTTAGATTTTTTAATATACTCCATTGCTTTTTCTTCGGCGTAGCTGATTGAGCCTAAGGAATTAACTAGATCAATTGTCTTTCGTATTCGTTCTGGAGAAGCTGATTTATCGCCCAATGTTTCAAGGATGTTTTTTCGCTGAGTTTCTGAAGCGTGTTTGAGCGCGTGAACAATTATTAGGGTCCGCTTTCCCTCCCGAATGTCACTTCCAACAGGCTTTCCAAGAATCTTCTCATCCGCAGTTAAACCTAAGATGTCGTCAATCAACTGAAACGCTAGACCAGCATAATATCCGAATCTTCCAAGATTTTTAACTTGACTTTTCTTTGCCCCTCCGAGGATTCCGCCGCATCTTGCAGAGACTTCAAATAAAGCAGCGGTCTTTGCCCGGATCATTTCAAAATATTCATCTTCAGAAACGCTTTCCCTACTCTCAAACATCATGTCGAGGGTCTGCCCTTCGCATATGGCTATGGTTGCTTCGCTGATGCCCCTTAGCACCTGCAAGATGCGCTTAGGTGGTACGTGACGAGAATCCGTATGCTTGGTGATTGTTTCAAATACTTTAGCGAAGAGGAGGTCTCCTGCCACGATGGCAGTTGGAACTCCCCATTTGACGTGAACCGTTGATAAGCCTCTTCTCTTCTCGTCTTCGTCCATTATGTCGTCGTGGATGAGGGTGAACGTGTGGAGAAGTTCCAAGGATGCTGCCGTAGGAACGGCGTCTTCCTCTCTTCCTCCAACTAGTTTGCAGCTTTTTAAGACCAAGTATGGTCTCAGCCTCTTTCCTCCAGCATCAATTATGTGGCGAGCAGCCTTGTAAAGTAACGTGGGTTCGTGTTCAAGGTTTACAACTTCCCTAAGGAAGCCATTCACCTTCTCGGCTGTTTCATCCAGTTGTGAAGATAAATGGCTCATGCCCTTCTCCTCGCGTACAATTCAGGTTTGAAGTCCCGCATCCTCAGCCATTCAGCCGTTTTTCCCGTCAACACAACCGGGACTTCTTTCAGTTTTTCAATGGATTCCGCTCCAACAAGGAACATGGTGGTTTCCAACTCCTTAGTCACGAATTGAAGCGTCTTTTTGACTTCTTCCGAGTCTTTTGTGGCGGGTCGCAAAATAGGCAAAGCCATGCTCACTAGATCCGCGCCTAGGGCTAAAGCCTTTGCAGCGTCTGTTCCGCAGCGTATCCCACCTGAGGCTATAACTGTTAAATTGACGGATTGAATCACTTCGACGAGGCTCGCGGCGGTGGGTATGCCCCAGTCCCAAAAGGTTTCGCCGAGCCTTCGACGAAACTCGTTCTGAACCCTCTTAGCTCTATGATATTCTACTGCGGCCCAGCTTGTTCCGCCAACTCCAGCCACGTCAATGCCAGCTACGCCAGCCTCTTCAATCATCTTGGCTTCTTCAGCAGCTACACCCGCACCCGTTTCCTTGACTATGACTGGAACCTCGAGGGCCTGGGTGATTTCGCCTATCTTGCTAAGAACGCCTAGGTAGTTTGTTTCGCCTTCGGGTTGAATAGCCTCTTGCAGAGGGTTTAAATGGACAGCCAAGGCGTCAGCCTTCATCATTTCAACAGCTTTCTTGGCTTCTTTGATGCTGTATCCCCTAACAAGCTGAGACCCCCCGATGTTGGCTATGAGGAAGGCTGTTGGCGCCTTCTTCCTAGCAATGGCGAAGGTGTCTTCCAGTTTTGGGTCTTCAATGGCTGCTCGTTGGCTTCCAACTCCCATTCCGAGACCCAACTCCTCAACCGCCTCAGCGATGGCAGCGTTAATCTTTGTTGCCTTTGCAACACCACCGGTCATCGCTCCTACAATAAGGGGCGCAGAAAATTTGTGGTTAAAAACAACTGTTGACAGGTTTATTTTTTCTCGTTCAATTTCGGGCAAAGCCTTGTGTAAGAGGAAGATGTCTTCGAATCCTGTGGTTTTTCGTCGGACTTGAACGTTTTCTTCTAGGCAGATTTGAATGTGGTCGTTTTTTCTTTCTTCAACTTGGTCAGACAACGGTTTCACCTTTCTCGATGATTGTTCCAACGACTTTTTCGTTCTTAAGTGCCTTGTAAACCATGTTGGGTTTAGTAGCATTTACAATCATCGTTCGGATTCCTTTTTCTACGGCGGGCATTAACTCAAGCATTTTTCCAAGCATGCCCCCAGTTACGTCTGTCGCCTTCGCCCCCTCAATTTTGTGTTGCAGACTTTTCAATTCGTTTAGGGTTATGCGCTGGATTAAACGCGCTGAAGGATCGATTTTTGGGTCTGCGGTGTAGATGCCGTTAACGTCCGCGCCTATTACAATGCGGTCTGCGTTGAGGCGTATAGCGAGCGAAGAAACAAGCTGGTCGCCGGACAATATGGCGAAGCCGGTTTCCAAATCAAGAACGGCATCTCCGTAGAGAACTGGCACAAACCCTGTTTCAAGCATTTTTATTAACGGTTTCTCCTCCATGCTTTGAATTCGACCTGACTTCGTGACCACACAAGATGAAGGTTGCACCTCTACTGCTGGAATATTATGATTTATTAGAGAATCCACGATTAACTTGTTTAGTTTTGTCATGGCTTGGTGGGTTTTTGCAAACCCCATAATCTGTGAAGGCTCCTTGTAGCCTTCTTTTATTCCGTATTTCTCCGCAACAGGGTGACCAAAGGAGCCTCCTCCGTGAACGAGGACAAGGGGCGAAACGTTGGCTTGCGAAATTTCGTTAGCCAACCGCCTTATTGCCTGCAAGTTGGGGGTCAACGGCTTTTCTTTTCGAGTTACGGCGGAACCCCCAAGCTTAAAGACTGTTGGTTTAGCTTTCAATTTTTGCACCTTCGCTGGATTTTCTTGCAATAAAAGTTGTTCCTCCAGCACGTTTAATGGCTTCAGCGACTTTTTCCAGTTTTTCGGGAAGGCATAGCGCGACCATGCATCCTCCTCCGCCTGCTCCTGTTAGTTTAGCTCCCAAAGCTCCAGTCTTTCTAGCCGCGTAAACGAGTCTTTCAAGGGGTTCGTTAGAGGCTCCGACGGCGCATAGGAGCGCGTGGTTAATGTTCATTAATTCGCCTAGGGCGTTGAGGTCTCCGGTCTCTAAAGCTTTAGCCGCTTTAAGAGCGACCTCTCTGCCAGTTTTTATGACGTGATCAATAATTGAAGGAAAATGCTTCCGTCTTTCACGGACTATAGCAACTTGCTCGCCTGTTGAACGCTCCATTCCTGTATCCCCAACTACCAGCGGTATGTCTCCCTCCACATTTAAAGACTTGAAACCTCTGTCTCTCTGGAACAGAAGAACCCCGCCATAGGTAGAGATTGTTGGGTCTATACCGGAAGGAGTGCCGTGGACAAAGCATTCAGCTTCATAGGCGAAACGAAAAACCTCCTCTTTTGACAATTTTGCATCCAAAAGGCGACTTACGGCAACCACAACTGCCGCCGCCACCGCAGCTGAAGAGCCAAGGCCAGCTGCGACGGGAATTGAAGATTCTACCTCTATGCTCACGCCAACTTGTTTTTTGGAAAAATGCAGAACTTTTTGAGTTGCTATCTTGATGGGTTCAAGCTTTGTGCGTGCTTCTTCGCCGCCAAGTTCTGGCTGAAACTGTTCTTCCATAAAGGATCCTGACAATCCCAGGTCAACTGAGTTTATGTATATGCGTTTATCTGTCCTCAGCTCTGCTGAGGCACGGGCACGTTTGTCAATTGCGAGGACAATGGCTGGTTCGCCGTACACAACAAAGTGTTCCCCGAAAAGTATTATTTTAGCTGGCGCTGAGGCGACTATCAAGACTTATCCCACTTATCCCAATGAACTATGTTTTCTTATCTTATTCCTAATAGGTATTTGGGGGTTGTGTTTTAATGTGGCTATTCCTTTTTCTGTTCTTTCATTTTTTCTATGATAAGCCGGTTATTTTCTATCCGCACATTTACTTCTTCTCTAACCTTAAATGGGAATGTTCCGTCTCTTGCAACTTCTGTAGGAACATAAATGAAAAATCGGTCATAAAATTTCTTACCAGTTTTGGTCGGTCTGTTTATGAATCTTCCTTTGCCTTCTATCACTTTAGTAGCCTCATTTGGTAGCATAGTGAACCCCTCACATCATCTTTTCCAGAACATAATTTGGTAGCAAAACTTTTAAATCGGTTTACCGGCTCTTAATACAGATTGAGGATTCATATATGAACAAAAAAGCCTTCATCGTGGTCAGCCTTGTTCCCGAAGCCTCACAAGCACCAAACAGTCAAATCGAGAAAGAGATAAAGAGGGAAGCCAAAATTCTTTGGTGTAGGGAAATAGAGAAAATTTCGGTTAAGGAAGCAGAAGATTGTTATGAGGAGTTAAGGGGACACGGTTTATCGAAGAAGGTAGCATGAAACATTGTGAGGTTCTATGAAGGTTAGAAGTTGTCCCGAAAGTTAAGAATGAAATGTAGGTTTTGTGGTCATTGGAACAGGTTTCAAGCTCAGAAAATCTTTCTCAAACATAAGGTAAAAGGCATACAAACTTACGTTCCAGTTTACCATGTTTCAGAAATTCATAAATGCGAGAAATGTGGAAAAGTTATGCAGAAACCAAAGGAATTAATTAGGATTGAAAAGGTGAACTTGTATGAAATTCACTAACGGAAGACATCAAGTTTCGAGGAAATTTGGAGCCTTATAGAAGGCAAGACAGTTAAAAGTGCAGGAGATTTTGGACAGAGTTACAAAAATCGGTCTAAGCGATGATTATATGCTGAGAATTAGTGGAGCCAGAGTCAATCTGGTGAGAACAAAGAATCCACCAGATAAATGGCGAGTTTGAGAAAAGGTTCTCCATCCACTCTAAATTTCCTTTTCTTTGTTGAGCTGTTTCAACAGTTCTTGAAATGGTTTTAGGCTTTCTCTTAAATCAACTTCCTCAAATCTAAATATTCTGATAGCATCTTCAAGTAACCATTTTAATTCAAGAGTTTCGTCCTTTGTCAGTTCAATATACGGGGAAGGGACAGGCTCTCTTATTTTTCTTTGAATACTCGTTAGTAATGACTTATCAAAAGGACAGTCGGAGGATTCTAACGTTCCCTGTATGTAACCATCGAGGGATTCTGCTTGTTCGGAAGACAACTTAATCTTCTTCTTTTCCATAACAGACTCACTTCTATTGGTCGGTAAATCAGAGGTTCGCATCTACTATAATTTTTCTGGATTACAAGCCTCTGAAAATCCCAAAATGAAGCCCTATTTGGATCCAAATAAAAAAGATGTTGAAAACAATAATTTTTTCGGAAAAACGTTTGCGCCAAAATGAAGATAGCCTAAATGGGTTATTTAAAGTTGTACTGTAAGGATTTCAACACGATTATTTTGTGAACGCTATGGAGGCGTAGCCAACTACTGCTGAGAAGTTGCCTGTTACGTCACCACTAGTTTTGTAACATAGAAGTTGAGCTTTTCTGGCGCCTAACGCCTTTGCTGCAGTAATTGCAGCGATGGTTGGACCGTAACTACAGGTGGATACGGCTTTGACAAGTTTGGTGCCGAGGCCTATAGTGCGGTATTTCGTGAACAACAACCCGCATAATAACACTCAGCTTTTGATTCAGTCTTGTACACTCATTTTGGGCAGAACCTTGAGGCGCCTAAACTATCACCTTAGAATTTTTGGCTCAAAATCTTCTACAGAGGCTCAGCAACATCAATAGCAACATTAATCCAAACAACTCCAATACTGTCGCCAAACCTAGCTTATACGTTACCACTTCAAAGGCAAAATAAAATATGGGAAAGATTAAAGATAGTTCATATAGGCGTCCCAAGTATGGTATTGCTGGCGGTTTTATGGTTACCCGTAGGTTCACGGTTGTTTTGGAGCTTGCTGGGGAGGGTGGCTTCATAGTTAAGTGTCTGGAGCTTCCAGTAGCCACTCAAGGTGAAACAAGAGAGGAAGTCTTAAAAAACATTAAGGAAGCTATAGAGGGCTATTTGGAAGTTAAAGCACAACTTCTTCATCGTAAGATTAGAGGAGAAAAGGTTGAGGTAGTTGTCGAGGCTCCCTCTGCTCTCTTGGCGGGAAGTTAATTAAAGTGAAAATGCATCCGTTTCAAAAAGACTGCGCCGCGAGTTTTCAATGATTGATGAAAATTAAAGAATCATTAAAGTGAAACTTTTCACTAAATTTTCTCACGATATTTTTTCACTTAAGAGTGCTTTGTTGCAACAAAGCATCATAAACGATAACATGAATCGGGTGAGGATTAAGCTTGAGAGGGATGGGAAATGACCAAGAAATGCGAGATATGCGGTGAAGAATGGGGTGGCATACTGGGGAAAGGTTTCTATAGATGCCGTATTTGTCGTAGGCTCGTTTGCTCCGATTGCTATAACGCAGAAAAGGGTGTCTGCTCATACTGCGAGGAAAGACTCAAATAGGAATAAAAATAACCAATAAAGTATTAGCATTCTTAGGGTCTTAATAATCAATCTGTACCCGGTTAGTCCATTATGCTCATAAAACCTTTAAGTAAATATACAGGTTTACTTTTCTTGACCTAGGTGTTCCCATTGCGTCGAACCTTGGACTGGATGGAGCAAGCTAAAGGAGAATTTAAAGCTGCAAAAGATCTTTTCGCAACCTCTAATTACGCATGGTGCTGTTTCACATGCCAACAAACCGCCGAAAAGGCTTTGAAAGCCATTCTGGAACATTTGGGCTCGCCAACAGCAGGCCATAACCTTATAGCTTTAGCCATCGAAGTTTCAAGTCTCATTCAGACACCTAGGGAGATTGAAGTGGCTTGTAGAATTCTAAACCGCTACTACATTCCAACAAGATATCCTAATGCCTTCCCAAGTGGAGCTCCTATCCACATGTTCGATAAGGATGATGCGAGAGAAGCCCTTGAACACACAGAAAAGGTGGTGAACTTTGCTAAAACGGTTACAGGAATTACCTAGATTTAACTCTCTCAAGGGCTTCGTGGACGTCCTTCTTAAACAGAAGGGCGACAGAATTCTTTCCATAATCCTCTTTGGGTCTATGGCAAAGGGAAACTACACGAAGCACAGTGACCACGATCTTCTCATAGTCGTTTCCCATGAAGAACTAGGCTTCAAAGATAGGCTTTATGAATACTCCCTCCCATCAAACGGCTGGGTGGAACCCTTTACATACACCAAGGAAGAAGTTAAATCCATGCTTAATAACTTCCACCCCCTAATATTAGACTGCCTAAAAGATGGACTAGTGATATATGATAGAGGCCTTTGGGGTCGTCTAAGAGCCAAGTTTAATGAAATGCTTAAGAAGGGGATATTAACCCCGAAAGGAAATGGCTGGATAATTGAGGCCTCAGCCCTACAAAGCCATAGCAGATGACATCATCCGCGAATCAATTCATACTTTGACAACATATCGTTTTCGAGTTTTTATTTATCTAAATGATAGATGATGCGAAGCATTTTAGCCAGCTTTTTGAGGCTGGCATTTTCACGTAGTTGTTGCATATTATACTTTTCTGAGCTAATGAAAATGGGGTTAAACCTGCCATAACCGCGTTGCCTCCACGTAAGGTTCCCCAGTTATGCCACTATTCAAGATTATATCCATACTTGCCGTTATTCTTGCGAAGAGAAGCCTGCTCAAAAACTTAAGAACTAACTTAAGCCTTTTTTCTGCATGCTCTCTCCAAAATAGGTAGGCTTTTGTTTGTGTGATGAAGCTGAGTATGCGGAGCATTTTAGCCAATTTTGTTGGTGGGCCTGACTTGAAGAAGTGGCGAGATTAACTTTTTGGGAAGACGGTTAGGCTTCTAACTTAGGCTCGGTTATCATGCTCAAGCGGCTTAGAGGACTAAAAAGCCTACTTTCTGCAGCACTCCCTTCTCTGTGTCTGGTACATATCCAGCGTCTTCAATCGCTGACACTCCTAAAATTACCCTTTCAGAGAAACCCATTAGCTTAAGCCTCTCTTTAACCTCTTCAGGAAATTTACACACGAATAACCTTCTGGGACCTATCTCGGTGTCTTCAACGGTAACGCTGCTGACGTCAGCGAAGCTACACTTTACAGTTTTGCCTAAAGTAACGATTTTTGCTTCGCCAAAAGTCCTTAGCCTAAGCTCCTCAGCCATCGACTCATTAACGATGATGCCCGTGGCTCCTGTATCAGCTAGTGCAACATCGCTGAACAATCTCTCTCCATTACGAACCTTGACCGCAGCCCTTACATACATCTTTGTCCTCTTTCTAATTCAGCTTCGCGTTAATTAAGCGTTTTCAATAATATATTTGGAACCAAATAGAGGGGCCTAGCACAATTGCGCGCACACAAACAAAAAGGTTCATCCCACGATTATTTTATGAACGCAATCGAAGCATAACCAACTACTGCTGAGAAATCTCCTGTTACGTCGCCACTAGTTTTGTAACACAGAAGTTGAGCCTTTCTAGCGCCTAACGCCTTTGATGCAGTAATTGCAGCGATGGTAGGACCATAACCACACACGGTTATTCTGTAGGACTCTACAGTGGAGTAATATTGTTCTTCATCCATTTTGACGGTGGCTTCAATGGCCATCTTGTCTTTCCTTTCAGCGCTTTCCTGAAGCTCATAGTGAGTCATGTCTGTGGAAGCTATCACCAAAGCGTTTTTCCCTGCCAAGGCTTTTGCCACAGCCTGTCCCACCTCACGGCTTGATTCCAAGTCTTGCATAAGAAAACATATGGGTACAAACTTGAAGGCTGAACCGTAGAGGTATTGAAGGAATGGCAACTGAAGCTCTATGGAGTGCTCGTGGGCGTGGGCTCTGTCATCCACATCGATGATACGGGATTCGCGCAAAATCTGATTGGCTGTTTGCACATCAATCTCTACGTCTCCCAAGGGAGTGCGCCAAACCCCCTCATTCATGATAGCCAACGCGCTTCCAAATCCAGTGTGGTTGGGACTAAAAATGACGATGACGTCGGGTTTTCCATCAGCAGCAAGTTTGTAATATGCGTGGGCAGCCACCTGTCCAGAATACATGTATCCAGCGTGGGGGCAGACGAGTCCGACTATGCTTCTAGGGCCCTTCTCCACAACTCTAGGGGGTTTTCCAGGGCCATATTTGTGGGTGAAGCATTCTTCTATCTGTGTTCGTAGTCCAGCAGAAGTGCCAGCGTACCATGAACCTGCAACGGCAGGGTGCCTAACTTTCAAGCTTCACCCTCCTTTCTTTCTTCCCTTGACAGTTTTACTTCAAAATCGTCGATGGACTGGCTTATTTCTCCGTCTGGCGGTATTTCTCCTCTCTCACGCATTATTTGTCTAGCGAGGAGCCAGTAGATCACCGCCAAGGCTCTCCTGCCCTTGTTGTTGGTTGGTATAACCAAGTCCACGTAGGAAAAATCGTTGTCGGTGCTGCAAAGCGCTACTACTGGGATGCCTGCGTTTGAAGTTTCTTTTACAGCTTGCACGTCGGCCTTAGGGTCCGACACAATTACAACGCTTGGCTCGATGCGATTTGGGTAGAGAGGATTTGAAAGCAATCCAGGGATAAAGCGTCCAATTATAGGGGTCGCCCCAACTACTTCGCAGAACTTCTCTACTGGAGACCGCCCGTACAGTCTCGCCGCCACCGCCGCAATTTTGGACGGCTCAAACCGAGCGAGAAATTTGGCTGAGACTCGTATGCGTTCATCTGTTTTTTTAACATCTAAAACAAACAAACCGTCTGGTCTAACGCGATAAATGAAAGGGTCCATATCCCTCGTTTTCATCCTTGTACCAATGTGGATTCCAGCGGATAACATGACGTCTTGGGGCAGCAGAAGCTCCCCTTCGCCAATAACTTCAACTTCCTCTTTTTCTTCCTCTGACAAGATTTTTTCCTCCCAATAATTAGAATATGGACATTTTTGCCCTGTCTCCAAGAGCCTCTTCTATTCGGAGGAGTTCATTAATTTTCACCACTCGCTCTCCAGGTAACACACCAGTTTTGATGACTGGACAACGGAACGCTACGGCTAGGTGGGCTATGTGCACATCGTTTGTTTCTCCAGAACGGTGGGACATGACTGGAACGTATCGTGTTTTCTTAGCCACTTCCGTGGTCTCCCAAGCGTCGGTGAGGGTACCCACTTGATTCGCTTTTATAATAACCGCGTTTCCAGCACAGATTTTCGCTCCGCGAGCTAGTCTCTCCCGGTTTGTTACAAACAAGTCATCGCCGCAAATGAGGCATTTCTTAACCTTCTTGGTGACTTCTGCAAAGCTTTCATAGTCTTCTTCATGGAAGGGGTCTTCAACATAAGCGAGGTTGTAATCCTCAGTGAGACGCAACACGAAATCCAGCTGCTCTCCAGAATCCCTTTTCGCTCCATCTTGGACATACACGTAACGTTTTTCTTTTTGCCTCCAAAGGGTGGAAGCTGCTATATCAAGACCAGCTCTGCATTCAACTCCCAATTCACTTGAAACTTCTTCGCAAGCCTTCACCACAACTTCTAAGGCTTCTTCACTTTTTATGTTGGAGGCCCAAGCGCCTTCATCTCCCCTTCCACCAGTGAAAGTTTTATCCACTTTTTTGAGGAAAGAACCAACCTTTTGATGAACCAAAACGTTGGCTTTCGCCGCATCCGAAAAAGTGTTTGCCTTAAGGGGGAGAACCAAGAACTCCTGTATGTCCGGCGCCTTACCATGCACGTGCTTTCCTCCACCCAAAACATTTCCTAGAGGATATGGGAGCTCATTTACAAGATAGCCGGCAAGATAGTGGAATAACGGCAAACCGTATGAAGTTGCAGCGGCCTCCGCCGTGGCTAGGGAAACAGCGAAAGCCGTGTTTCCTCCAACCTTTCTGAAGTCTTTTGTTCCATCGATTTCGTGAAGAAGAAGATCGATTTCTTCTTGGTTATCAGCGTTCATGCCAATTAACTCCGGGGTGATGAGTTCCTCCACCTTTTTTATCGCTTGGTCTATCCCCCCTTCAGGGTACGGAACCACTTCAGCTTTTCCTCTACTAGCTCCAGCTGGCGCAGAAGCTCTTCCAAACCCCGCCCCGGTTGCTACATCGACTTCCAGCGTTTCCTCCCCTCGACTGTTAAAAATTTTCCGAGCCGTGATATCTTCAATGACGGATGACATGTTGATAACCCCATTAATATGGTTTAACCCATTTCTCCCTTCCAGCTTTCGTGTAAAACTTGAGAATTTCGTCGACAATCTCTACGTGGGACAGTAGCATGCGGCGACAACAATAGCGTGTTACTCCTAAACTATCTAAAACATCTCCTGAATCTTCTCCTGCCTTCACCCTTCTAGCGAAGTCTTCCCATTTGTCGCCAATCAGCTTGCCGCATGTAAAGCAGCGTACTGGTATGATTATTTTGAATAGACCTCCTTTCTATCATTCTAAACACTTCAGATAATAAAGTGTTTTTGAGCATTTCCTTCCTACTTATACGTTTTGTCTTCATTTAGCTTAAACTTCTGGGTCAACACATCTAGATCTTTCATCTGTAGCTTTTTTGATCTCTGGCTCTTGCACTTGGGCCTCCAAACTTTTTGGGTTCTTTTCGCCTAGGGTCGCCAGCAATCATGGTTCGATCATAGTCAATGAGGGTTCTTCTAAGGCGCGAACTCTTCGTCCAGTTCAATAGGCACTTAGCTATGGCTATCCGCGCGGCTTCAGCTTGCCCCATGAAACCCCCGCCAGACACCTTAACCTTTATATCAAGTTGTTTCCACACCTCGTCTCCAGCTAGGAAAAGAGGCACCATAATTTTGTCGCGGGCAAGTTTTGGTTCAAAAATCTCTACAGGGACTCTATTTATGTGGATTCTTCCTTTTCCAATTTTGACGGTTGCTCGAGCAATGGCTGTTTTCCGTTTTCCGCTGAATACTAAAACCTTTTTGGTCTTCGACATTTCATTCACCTGTTGGCGTCCACCCGACCTCTTTGGCAATTTCTCCAACTGTTATATATGGGCATCTTAATCTTTCTGCGCTGGCTTCAGGTATTGTTTGGGCTTCTTTGTCTTTAAGCTCTTGAGGGATGCCAAGGAAAACCTTGAGTCTCTTATACGCTTGTTGTCCTTTAGGCTTCTTCCGAGGAAGCATGCCGCGTATAGCTCGCCGAACAATCCCGTCCGGTCTCCTAGGGTGGTAGGGGCCCTTTCTAGGGTGACCAACCTCGAGGAATGTTTTAGCTTCTCTAACTCTGCTTAGCCTCTTACCTGATACAGCCGCCTTTTCAGCGTTTACAATGATGATCGTTTCGCCTTGAAGAAGGCGGTTGGCTATGATGCTGGCCATTCGACCGAGAATCAGTCCCTTGGCATCGATCACCACAGCGTATTCAGCAACCATCCCAGTCACCCAATGACTTTCACGTTAGCGCCTTTTGGATTATTCTTCATTAAATCAAGGATTGACAAACATTTTCCTTTAGCCCCCAAGATCTTTGTTCGCGCTTGGTCGGAAAAGGCAAAAGCAGCTACATTGATGGGGTGGTCGATTTTTCCAGCGCCCAGCACTTTGCCGGGAACTGCCACGGTTTCTCCTTTTTTCGTATAACGGTTCAATCGACTCACGTTTACGGCTACGCGTCTACTTCTTGAATGTGACAGGCAATCCGCTATGTAGCACCATATCTCCACTTTGTTTTTTTGGGACTCCTTTCTTAAGGATCGCATGAGTTTTATCAACTCTGGATTTGCTGCTCTAACTTTCTTCACTTCTTCCTCACTTTTAATTGCTTACTGAAGTCTACAATTTTTTTGTCAAGAATTTTGAGAGCTTCGAGAACAATTCGTTCAACGGGAAGAGCACCGGTGGATTCAATGTTAAAAATGAATGCGTCTTTATGCCAAGATATTTCGATGGCGGGCGGGTTTTTGGGACAAGCATCCACGCAATCTTGGCAGAGGGTGCATTCGATTTCGTTTTGAGTTTTTATTCCTTCTCCGGTATTTACGAGAATCTTCTGGGGGCACATCTTCACGCAGTCGCCGCACGCATTGCAACTTTCTGCATTGATTTTGATTTGTGGTAGATATTTGTGGGTGCACATGGAGACTGGTTGCCATTTCGCGTGGTTCTTTCCCTTTCCAAGCCGGGCGTACGCCTCCAACTTTATTTTTTGCTCAGGAGCCAACTTTACGATTGGAATTCTGTCACTAACCGGTCTGACATCGGGATTTTCTGACTGCAAATCTTTGGAGTAGACTGTTATTACGTCCTCTGTGGCTTCAACTTCTAGTGTCAAAGATAGGCGGCAGAGGTTGCATCCAAACTCGCTCTTGCAGGTGCACTCCTCGGGCAGGTTGTAGGAATCTAGGTCTGTTTTGAGGGGAATAAATCCCATTCTATGGGCGAGAATCTCGTCGCGAATCATGGAAGAGTTTTCAATGATAACTACCTCGTCTATAGCCATGGATGGGACCTCAGTGAGCATAATTCTGCGCAACGCGTTTACAAAGGAAACATTAACTCCCTTGATAATAAACCGCAGGTAATCATCAGTTTTTTCAAGGATTTGAAGCTCCAACGCAGTTAAACCTCTTGACTTGGGCACTCACAAACACTGTGCTTTTCATAAGGAGAGAGAAAGCATTATTTCAATATTATGGTTGCTGAGAGCAGAGAGTAAGTAATTTCTAGTGTTACCTTGTGTTAGGTATGATTGTTTGTTTACACTTATGCCGTTGTGTACATCCAGTTTATGAAGTCTTCAGTGCTTGAAAAATCTAATACAATATCATCACTAAAAATTTTATATACCCTGTCAAAACCAAATCGTTCCATGTAATAGTTAACTTCTTCTTGGATATCTTTACCCGTAATAGAATAGGAGGGAAATCCTGTGCTTGTGCAGTAATCCAGCGTTGCATCTACGAAACATATTTTATCGCCAGCAACTGGAAACAACGTTCCAATATGACCACCTTCTGACCCAGCAACGTATATGCAATAAATGTCGTATTTTCTATTTGTATAGCAACGTAGCATAGATGTGAGAAGTACAGCCTTGTCGTCACAATCTCCCTTTCTGCAATCCAGAGTCTGTTTTGGCAACTGATACATGTCTTCCATGAAAAAGAGCCCCCAACTAGGTTCGTCTGGAAGAACGGGATAGTAACCATCATATCTATATTCTACATTGTCTCTAACCAACTCGAATAATTTTTTGCAGTCATCCCAAAACTCGTTCACATCGTCTGGATTGCTCCAACCACCCGTAATAGAGTTAACCATACTTCTTACGTCGGAGTCATCTGGAGTGATTAAATCAGAGTCAAGTTTCGTGTGAAGGTTAACTTTCGTTACTATCGCTTGGTAGGCATGGTTTATGGCATTACAGTGTATGTAGAGCCAAAGGTTCGATACTACTAAAATAGCGATTGCAATGACACTTATGATTAATCCAACTTTTGCTTTCCCAATCCCTTTCTTTTCAATTTCTATCGTTCCTACCTCACCCATTTTTACCTTCACCGTTTTCAATCATTATCACTTATTATTTCATCACAAGTTATACTAAAGATTTAAGAAACTTTCTGGATTCTATAATGTTGCAGGTGTGAGTTTTTGTCTAGATATAAGCGTGATGTCTGTCCAGAGTGTAAGGTTAAGAAAGGTGACTCAAGTAAAAAGATATCGTATCAATGCAAGTTTTGTGAAAGATGGTTTGTGCAAAGCATTTCGAACCCAAATTAGTTCGCATACCAGACTATGATGCGTTTGTAAAGTATCCAGAAGTGAGAATTACTTTTGAAAAAGAATGGAGAGAAGACGGACACCCAGATTTCGCTTATTCCCTGAAAAGATTTAAAGAACTCGACATGGAAGAAAAGCTACACTCAAAACTGATAGAAGCTGCTCTTAATAGGTCAAAGGCATATCGCAAGAAAACACCAAGAAAAGATATCTGCCCCAAATGCGGTTCAACAAAACAATTCATGGAGGAACAAGCATTTAACAAAGAAACTGTGAGTATGAAATGTAAAATATGTGGCTTCAAGTGGACAGAACCAAGATTCAAAGAAAAAGAAAAACCTTCAGGACCTCCAATAATTGCAGAGAAGGATTTTTTGCCCGAGTTGTCATTCATATCGGAAGCCAGCTACAACATACAGTGAGAAATTTGAAATCTTTGAATGTCTTGAATGTGGCTTCGAATGGAAAGTTCCACAAGAACCAAAGAAAAAGCGTTTTGGCATTTTTAAATATTTCAATATTTCTGCTAAAATAATTTGGGGGAGGTTAAACTCTGCGTCCTCTGCGTCCTCCCTTTCTCCTTGTTCCGTCGTGTGGCACTGGTGTTACCTCTTCAATGCGGCATATGCGGAATCCTGCCCTCGCTAGGGCTCTTATGGCGGCTTGTGCTCCTGGCCCAGGCGTTCTGGCGTCTGATCCTCCGGGTGCTCGAACCTTTATGTGTATGGCTGTTATTCCCTTGTCTTTGGCGATGGAGGCGGCGTGGGCTGCGGCTCGCATAGCAGCATAAGCAGATGATTCTAGGCGATCTGCCTTGACGTGCATGCCTCCGGAACTTCTAGCTATGGTTTCAGCGCCGGATATGTCAGTGAAGTGAATGAGGGTGTTGTTGTAGGAACTATAAACATGAACAACTGCCCATGTTTCAGCTTTCTTGCTCACGACTTTTCCTCCTCAGCCCCTTCTACAGCCTCTGATTTTGTCTCGGCTACAACGCCTACCGATTCTCGCAGAGGATGATTAGGGTTTGATAGAGAACTGGTTGGGGCATAGCTTATCTTAGCCTCTTCGTCTCTCAGAACCAGGTAGCTTGGAGAGAAAACTCGTCTTCCTTCAATGGCAACGTGCCCATGCGTGATCAGTTGGCGGGCTTGATGTATGGACTTGGCTAAGCCCTTTCGAAACACGAGTGTTTGAAGTCTGCGTTCAAGTATGTCTTCTAGAGACAGGTCTAGAACATCATCCAGCGCGGCTGTCTCAGGCAGAATTCCAAGGCGGTGGAGTCTGTCTAGAAGCTGTTTTTGCTCCTCAGCAGGCATGCCTAGGAGTGATCGGGCTGTTCCCCGAAAATTCGAAAGCATGGTTCTGTGGCGCCACATTTCCCTTTTATTTCTCAGTCCATACTGACCGAGCAGTTTAAGTTCGGCTTCCAGTATGTCGGTCTGCCAAGGAAACCTCGGTGTTTCGTATTTTTTTCGTTGTTTTTTAGGATCTCCCATTATTCTGCCCGCACCCGCTTTTTCTTAACACCCATAGCCTTTCCTTTTCTGCCTGTTGTTCTAGTTCGCTGTCCCCGCACCTTCAACCCATGAGCGTGACGAAAGCCGCTCCACGATCTCATTTCTTTCATCTGATCTATGTCAGTTTTTGTTCGAAGAACCAAGTCAGAGCCCGTGAGATGAATATCCTCGCCAGTTTTCCCGTCCTTTTGACGATCTAGAAGCCATCCAGGTATGCCATGCTTCGCTGGTTTTTCGATGATATCCTCGATTTTTTTAACGTCAACGTCGGAGAGAAAGCCTAAGCGAGTTTCCGAATTGATTCCTGCCTTTTTAAGGATTATGTTGGCCAGCCTTATTCCTACCCCCTTGATGTCCGTTAGGGCATAAGCTACCTTTTGGGTGCCGTCTAGGTCAGCGCCAGCAACTCGAATGATGTGTCGAAACTCTTTGGACATATTAAACTTCCACATCTTTTTTAGGCTAACTACGGAAGTGATTTGCATTTTATTTAAACCTTATGAAAGGTAAGTTCTTTGCTCTTAACATTGTTGAGAGGCACACACCTAGAGAAAGAAAAAACAGTGGTCACTATTTTATCGAACAATGCCTATCGATATTTTGGCATAGAACTCTTCAAAGACCTTTAGAGTAGAAGAATTAAAATGATGGCATTCGCTTTTGGTGTTAACTGTGCATTAAAATATCGGGGCGCGGGTTGTCATGTCTACTGAAACTTTTTTGATCCAGCATCCTAGCATCAGGATTGAAATCAAGCTTGAAGAAGTGGAGAAGTTACACATCCACGAGGAGGTCATACCGGACATCCTTCACAAGCTTACCGAGGAGATCAGGGCAGACGGCTACCTTAGGCATCCTGTGATCGTGGATTCGAAAACGCTTGTCGTCCTCGATGGGATGCACAGATTTGCTGCTATCAAGAATCTCGGATGCCGCTTCATACCAGTCTGTCTGGTCGATTATGACAACCCCCACATACTGATTGGTTGCTGGTGCCGAGTAGTAGATCACTCGTCAAATTTTGAAAAACTGGTAAGGGCGGTTAGGGAAATAGGTTTCACCGTCGAAGAATGTCCGAGGAAGACCGCCCGTAAACTGGTTAGTGAGCGGAAAGCAACGATTTCAATAGTGTCCCGCTCAAAGTGTTTCGCGGTATATGGACCCCAAGAGATTAAAGAAATCTACGACGCAATAAAGCAGATAGAACTCAAACTTAAGTCTGTAGGCTATTCAATAGGGTACGACACAGACAGCGACGCCCTAGATAAAGTATCTTCAGGAAAGGCTCTTTCAATGTTTATGGTGCCCAACGTTTCGAAAAGGGATGTCGTAACAGTAGCTTTGAGGGGAGAAGTCTTCGCTCACAAGACAACACGCCATGTAGTCCCTGTACGACCCCTCTTCGTGAATGTTCCCCTCGAATGGTTACACGGCAAATTAAGCCTCAAAAAAGCTAACGAGAACCTCGTAAGGTATCTGTCCAAAAAAGAGGTTAAACGCCTTCCTCCAGGGCAGGTCTTGGACCGCCGCTACGAGGAAGAGCTTTACATCTTTAAGTGAACTGTACATCTTATGATTCCGCAACTCCACTCGACGCGAAGCATTTTACTAGAATTAGAATTATTTAAGTTGGAGGCCCACCCGACGTCCACTCTGGAACGCGGGCCTTCGGAATCGAATCGGCTCGTGGAATGTAAGGCTTAACGTCAATTATTGGAGAAGCTTTGAGAGCATCGAGTTCCCTTACAGTTAAAGTACACTCCTCTATTTTCACAAGTTCCGTAACGCAAAGTCCAATAGGGTTCGGCCGACTTGGACTTCTAGAAGCGAACACACCTACCTGCGGCGCCCCAGGGTGCCTTCTCGGAACAACTCTGAGGGTGCGCCGTTCATTTTCATTATCTCGCAAATGGAACCAGTAAAGGATGATGATGTGGGAAAAGTCGTTGAGGCGTTGCAGTCCTAGGCAGAATTCTGGAAAGATTCTCACCTTCGACAACTCGCCAGCTTCCTCAACTACGCCAATAAACCGGATTTCACCTTCTCTGATCATGGGGCCTCTCCGTTTATATAATAGCGAACAAGTTGAAAAATGAGTTTTGCTCACAAACTCGAGAACCTCATAGATTGAATCTTGATTTAACATACAAAACTAATAAAAAACCGCTCCACCTCTTACTCTTCTTTATGCATAAACCATTGTTTTCAGTGATAACAACAGGAAAAGGTGAAGGAGATAGAAAGACCCTTAAAGAGACCTTCCATAACTGGGAAGTCGCGAAACAGGATTTTGAAGAAAAAAGGGGAATAAACAAAGCAGTCGAATTCATAATCGTTGACGCTGGGAAAAATGCGGAGTTCACGGAAATTGAAGATTCAATCCTGATTTCCCCAGAGGGGTATGAGAAATATAGGAAAGAACTCTGGCACCACGGAATCATCAAGTATTCGTGGTGGGATTCTCCTGCTATAGGAAGAAATCTAGGTTTTAGACATGCACAAGGAAGAATAATAGTTTTTCACGACATTGATTCCCTTTTTTCTACAGGAACCGAATTTGATGATGCCTACATATTTTCTGAACTAGACAAATATGACAACTATTTTGAAGTCATGTACTACGCTTTTAAAGGGAAAGACGTTGTCGCCGCCGTCCCTTCTTTAAGGCCCAGAGAATACATTAACCTAGGAAGAAGATTTGGAATTATGGGACTAAACCTCGTGACTCGCCTTTCCCTGAAATTTCCAACCATCAAAATAGGCGGCGTTCCAGTTGCTGGGGCGAGCGTTCCAGGATGCAGCATTGCCCTCCTGCGCGATGTTGCGTTGAAGATGTGTATGAACGGCATCGGACCCTACGATCCTGAGTTGGGAGTCTGTGAGGATCATAAAATTTCTAGGTTGACGGCGACTCATGGAAAGATTTCTTACGAGAAGAAGGCGGGAGTATTCACAAGAACCGAAAACAGGGTAAGTAATGGCTTTGACATTGCGAAATCTCTGGGCTATGCGGTGAAAGGACTGGCCTATTACATATTCCCCGATCTTTTCAAATACCAAAAACACTCCTTAACTATCTGAAACCTTAAGGGACTTGTCGGAACAGTAGGTCTATTTGGAGCCTAATAACAAAGAAATACCCGCCAGCTCTGTCCCTTTTGTGGAAACAGTTATATTAAAATTGCAACAAGAAGGCTAAGCACGATGTAAATTGATTCCGAATCCGATTTCGACTACACACCTTTTCGTCCTCTTGATCCTTGCCTCATGCGTCTTCATAATCATCCTCTTCCTACCGTCCCTACTAGAACTAAAAAGACCTAAAGACCCGGGACCACTTAAAATCGCAGAAACAATCACCGAAGAAGACGATTGATGCTTCTCATGCCATCCCAACAGGAGAACCCAAAAGAGTAACAATCTACGTTTCTTTGTTGGTTTTAAAAAGCTGGTATATTTGACCAAAGAAGAAAGAGAATCCTCTGAGGACATCTATGAATGGATAGATGAAGACCCGTTCGTATCGCTTATTTTCTAACGCCTTGTGTAGGTAGAAAGCCATTAAGGCAAGAAAAGGCATTACTGTAAATCCAAACAGCAATAGGGAAAAAATAATTAAATCTGTTGTAATGCTCAGAAACGTCATCGACCCAATGATCAGTAACCAAGATACAAAGCTGACTAGGCTTAGAAAAGACCATGTGGAAACCACATTCTTCGCCCCTCTTCTTTTAAATAAGACGCCGCATCCTCTTCCATAATTAAAGTTTTGTTTCAAAAATTCCTTGAGGATTGATCTGTGTTTATGCCAGACGAGAGCGTTGGGGTCTAGAACCATCTTGTAGCCAGCTTTACAAACTCTTTCAACGAATTCAACATCGTCGAAGCCGTATTGGATACTCTCATCGAAACATCCAACTTCTTTGAACGCTTTCCGTCTGAACGCCATGTTGCAACCAGCAGGATGATGGAGAAACAGCTTTATCATGTTGAGTTCTTCACGCTTCTTAAAGAAAGGCATCAGAGGTATTATGCTGTTGTCGGCATATTGAGAGACGAAGTCACCGTCACACCCCTTCGCGCTTCCTCCCACGCAACTGACTCGCTGGTCTTTAAAATTCTCAACAATTTTTCTGATCCAATCTCTTGATGCAATGCAGTCACAGTCTGTGAAGGCGATGATCTCACCGTTGCTGTTGTTTATCCCAGCGTTTCTCGCTGCGTTTAGTCCATCTTTCTCTTCAATAATCAGCTTTACGGGGTACTTTTTGACTACGTCCCTTGTTCTGTCCGTTGAGTTTCCATCAACCACGATTACTTCAAGTTTGTTTTTGTCGTAGTCTAGCCTTTGAAGAGATTCCAGTAGCGGTTCTATAGTCGACTCTCCATTTCGCACTGGAACTATGATAGAGACCAGGGGTTGATGTTCGTAACCTTCCATTGCTACCGCTTCCCTTGTATGCGTAGTTGACTCTAGGCAATTTATTACTTACGCAAAAAGGCTTTAAGCCATCCGATTAAAACACTGCTTAGGAACTTAAAATGTTCGGGAACCGAAGTTGAATTCGGTTTTTATAACTGGTGATAAATATGTCTAAGAAGGATGAGATATGTCCTTCAGTTTCAATTATTATCGTGAACTTTAATGGTAAAGAAGTTCTGAGACCATGTTTAACGTCTCTTTTAGCCACTAATTATTCTAACTTTGAAATTACCATAGTTGATAACGCTTCAACCGACGGAAGCGTTGAGTTAATAGAGAAATTGTTTGGTTCATATTCCTGCATAAAAGTTATTAAAAATTCTGAGAATTTTGGGCATGCCGAAGGATGCAACGTTGGAGCGAAAGCAGCCAAAGGAAAGTATCTTGTTTTTTTGGATAGTGACACTGAAATAAAGGCGGGTGGTTGCATTAACAAAAACAATGAACGCTTATACATTCCCCAGAATTGGCTTTCGGAGTTAGTTAAGGTTATGGAGGGCGACAAGTCCATCGGCATCGCTCAGGTTAAAATGGTGTTGGCAAAAGACAGTCGCTTGCTAGACTATACATGCATGGCTATAGATGCTTTAGGAACGTGGCATGCGACCTATGGTTTAAAGGAAGATGATTTCAAACATAATTTTGAAATTTTGGCTGCATCATCGGGTTGCTGCATAGTTAGGAGAAAGGTTTTCGAAGAAGTCGGGGGCTTTGACTCAGACTACTTCATTTACGATGACGACACGGATTTTTCTTTGCGAACAAGGTTGCTGGGATATAAGGTAATTCTTGTTCCTTCAGCCGTCATAGTTCATCGTGGTGGCGTTTTAAGGGGAATAAATCCCGGAACTGTCTATCACTCTGCTAAAAACAGGGTATGCACCATGCTCAAAAACTATGAGCTTAGAAACCTCTGGTGGAGGTTTTTAGTTTTGTGTTTTTTAATGTCCATGGTTTCGGTTGGTTTTCTTTTTCTGAAAAAATTTGACGAAGCTAAGGCTACTGTGAAAGGTCTATCAAACTCGATAACCAGTTTTAGAAAAATATGGACGAAGAGATTGTTAGTGCAGTCTAAAAGACGCATAAGAGACGCCGAACTCATAAGTAAGGGGCTTATAAGGAATGACGTCCGATCAACGTTGCAGGATTTGAGGTTGAAGCTGAAACACATGTCAATAGAACAAAACTAATGTGTATCATGGAACATTTTGACAACTTCTTTAAAGCGCTCTAAATAATACAAGATACAGGAATGCAACATGAGTTTCTTGCCAGGTAAAGTACCGACAGAAGTTTTGCAAAAAATAGTGTTCAAACATCTGGGAACGAAAAGGAACGACGTTGTTCTCGGGCCCTCAATTGGCGAAGACGCGGCTATAGTCGAAGTTGGAAAAGAGGTTCTCGCGATAGCAACAGATCCCATAACAGGAGCTGAAGAATGGTTAGGGTGGCTGGCCGTGAACGTCAGCGCAAACGATGTTGCCACATGTGGAGTTCAACCTCGCTGGTTCACTTCTTGTATACTCTTGCCCAAAGGTTCTAGGGAGGAACTTGTTGAAAAAATTTGTAGGCAGATGGATAAAGCTGCCCAGCAATTGAATGTAGCCATAATTGGGGGTCACTGTGAAATTACGCCGGGTCTAGAACATCCCATAGTGACCGGCTGCTCCATAGGCATCGCAGAAAATGGAAAATACGTGACTTCAAATGGAGCAAAAGCGGGAAACATGATTATTCTGACTAAAGGAACGGGAATAGAAGGAACCGCCATCTTAGCTTCGGACAGAAGGAAAGAACTCCTCAAAGTTTTTGATGAAAGTTTTCTTATAAAAGCTGAGAATTTCTTTACAAAAATTAGTGTGGTCAAGGACGCCCTCACTGCTTTCCAAACTGGAGGAGTCTTAGCAATGCACGATCCCACCGAGGGAGGAGTGGCTGGCGGGTTACATGAGCTAGCCGACGCCTCAAACGTTGGTTTCCAAGTATACGAAGAGAAAATTTTGGTTTCTGAGGAGACAAGAAAAATATGCGCGTATTTTGAAATAGGTCCTCTTCAACTCATCAGTTCAGGGTCCCTTCTCATAGTGGCTGAGAAAGGAAAAACAGAAGAAATCGTAAGTAGGTTGTCGCAAAATGGTGTTCCTGCATCGGTGATTGGCGAAGTGACAGAACCTAAACTGGGAAGAAAAATAGTTTCAAAAACTGGAGAAAAGGTTGAACTAGTTAGACCCATTAGTGACCATCTTTGGACAGCGCTTGCAAAGCGATTTGAAAAATAAACGTAACTTAATCTGATTTTTCTTAGACGACACTTAATCCTAATTGCCTTAGAGTCTGAGAGATGGGAGAGAACGCCACACTGCTCTCACTATGGGAATTGAAACTATAAGGCCTACAGTCATTTGACCAATATTCACTGGGATTTCTGCTATCGCCGCCACACCAAGGAAGAATTGTTCGTAGAGAAAATAACCAGTAACCATCACTAAACCCCCAACGAGAATTGTAAGGACAAGCCAACCGAATTCAGATTCAAAAATAAATCCCATCAAGGTGATTAACAAGATAACTAAAGCCCCCAACGAATACCAAAATTCTGGTGGAACAAACAAGATTAAGTTGGGATTCCCAGGTGGAGGGATGCCAAGATAAAGCTCTACCGAGCCGCTATAGTAAAGGGAACCGATACTGCCTAACAAAATTCCAGCGATCAAACCAGCAACGAACGTAAAGGCTTTCCATTGAATTTTAGAACTAAACCTAAGTCTTTTATGACCGAGGATGCCAACGATTCCCCCTTCGCATGCTTTTATGAGAAGAGTAGCTGGCGCATAATGTGAGTAGCCTAAAAAGATATCTGCAAACATGGAGCCAACTCCCCCAGCGAAAGCGCCGATGAGTGGCCCGAAAAGCAGAGCTGTAGTATACACCATGGTTTCACCGATGTTAAAGAAACCCTTTGTGTGGGGAACATAAATGGAAAAAACCATGGTAGCTACACATACCAGCGATGTAAAAATAGCCGTAATGGCTAATCGAATAGTTATTGATGCAAAGACTTTTTGAGACATCTAGAGTCACTAGTATAGTTACAACTTTACTATTAAAACCCCCTCACATTTAAAACTTTTCATAGAAATCAAAGTAGCAATTTCAACTCATCAGCAGCATGCAAAACTCTTTTTCCACGCTTAGTAACTTTGAAGTATTTTCGTCCCTCCTTTTTGTAAGAGACTACTAATCCTCTCTTGGAGAGATTGTTTAGATGTTGATAGATGGCGGCTCTGGTCATGGTTTTTCCGAATTTTTTCCACAAGTCGTAGCCATAAACGTCCTTTTGGCTTAAGATTCGCAGAATCTTTTCTTTAGTGCTTAACTCCAAGCCGACCACAGCGGTTTTTCTTTTTTTCGCCAAGGCTTGAAGCACATCTGTTGCCTTTAAGCCACTTCCTGTTATGAGACACACAACTTTGTCTTCCTCAGCTATTACGCCTTGGCTAACCAGTTTTTTGAGGGCTGCTATTGCAGCTGAGCTAGCTGGCTCTGCAAAGATTCCTTCAAGCCTAGCGATTTCCTGTTCAGCAGTGAAGATTTCGGAGTCCAGCACCGTGGTAGCGACGCCTCCAGATTCTTTTATTGCTTGGAGGGCCCACCTTCCATTCAAGGGATTACCCACGAGAATTCCTAAAGCATGAGTAGACGGCTTCGGAATGGCAACTGGTTTGGATTCGTTTTTCAAGTGCGCCTCAACTATTGATGCGCATCCGCTAGCTTGGACGCCAACCATCCTTGGCAACGCGTCAACATTTCCTAGGGCTTGCAGTTCCTTGAAGCCTTTCCAAATAGAGTAGATGGTTCCACCGCTTCCCATCGAAACGACAAACCAGTCAGGAACTCCAAACTGCTCCGCCACTTCATAAGCAATGGTTTTCTGGGCTTCAATCACTAGGGGGTTGAATTCAGCCGTGGCTTGATACCAACCCGTTTCCTTCGTCAAGGATTCCGCTCGCTTGTTGGTTTCGTCAACGATCTCTCCATGTTCCTCAATGACTGCATCATAGATTAACATCTGAGCCAGCTTACCCATATCAACCGCTTCTGGAACAATAACGTGGCAGTTGAGGCCAGATTTGGCGCAGTAGGCAGCTAGAGAGGCTCCCATGTTTCCGTTTGAGGCGCAAATTACAGTGCCGTATTTCAAGTCCAAGGCGTTTGAAACCATCAGCGCCGCGCTTCTATCTCTGAAAGAGTTCGTTGGGTTCCGAGTTTCATCTTTAAGGTACACGACGTTTAAGCCGATTTTTTTGGCGAGACGCCCAGCCTTATGCAGAGGAGTGCCGCCCTCTCCCATCGTCACCGTGCTTCTGACTTCTGGCAGCAACGGTTTAAACTTCCAAAAAGTGATAGGTCCCGTGAACTCTATTTCTTTTAACCGTTCAAAATCGTAAGTATAGCCTAGAAGACCCCCACACTTCTCGCATTTATATCGAGGAGGGTACAGCGCAAAACTAGCCGAACACCCACTACACTGCAGAACAGTCATATTGATTGAGCTCCACACAGATGAAATACGCCTTTTACAACTTTTCTTTATCGGTTGCTTAGTAAACATTTTAAAAGAACTAGAGACGTTAGTAGGCAAGGACAAAGCAAGTTGACACAATCCTGAGGACTATTTGTTGAACATACGTGACTTGAAGCCTGGGATGAGTTCCGTAAACATTAAAGTGACAGTGTCAAACATTTCGGAACCTAAACAGATCACAACTGGTAAGGGTATTAAGCATGAAATACTTGAGGTGGAAGTTAAAGATGAAACCAGCACGATGAAACTAGTTTTGTGGGATGAGAAGATTATGCCTCTAAAAGTGGGAGATGTTCTACGGATTGAGAATAGCTTCGTGACTTCTTTTAAGGGAGAATGGAGAATAAACGTTGGAAAGTACGGTGAAATAGCGAAGCTTTAACGTGAATCACTAACCAAAGCCTTGATTCCAACCCACTGCGCCGCCATGAAACCTATGAAAAAAGTGAGCCATACGGTTAAAGCTCTTATTAGGATCGTTGCTGCGGCACTAATACGTTTAGCCTCCAGCAGAGAGATGCCCCATAAAGGAAAGCAAAGCGCCGCGTAAAGCTCAGTCATAGTGAACTCGATAAGGCCTACTTCGCCAGGTACTCCAATAGGGATGTTTTGGATGCAACCAGCGATAGGGGATACAATCATTATCACGACGAAATGAATTGGATGCCCAAGAGAAACAAAGACTAAAAAGGACAAAAGCACGCTAAGGAGCCAAGATACTAAAGAAAAAACCACCGGCAGGACTAAGCTTCGTGGATTCTTGCTTAAGATTTCTATTGATTCATGGAAAGCTCTTAAGGCTTTTCGCGTCTTGAACCTTAGGCTAGTTAGTCGCAAGCGTCCCCTCAAAACGAAAGCCAAAAAACGTAGCAATGAATCGATTATTTTCTGTGTCAGTTGCCCTTTAAAGCATAAGAGGAACAGGAAAACCAGCGAAATCGATGTGCCAGCAACTACGAGTAATATCAAATTCAAGACGGGCGCCGGAAGTTTATATTGTGAAGTGACCAGCCAGAGGGAGCCTATGATCAAACTGCTTAAGGTTATTGCTATAGAAAGAATTCTGTGACTCACAACTGATGCTACAACTTTCCCTGCGTTTTTACCTGATTCTTTGGACGTTAGGTAAGCTTTAGTGGTGTCTCCGCTGATTGACTCAGCTGGAACCAAAATGTCAACAAAGGCTCCAATCCAAGTAAACATTAAAGTTTTTCTAAAAGGAACTTTTACTGAAATGGGACGCAAAAAATACTGCCAAGTCAGAGAATAGAAAACCGCATCTAACAACAGAACGACAACTGCCAGCGAGAAATAAAAAAGATTAATGCCTTTTACAACTGCGATCATTTCGTTTATGTCAACAAAGAAATAGAGGTAAGCAATGAAAACCAAAAGGCCTATCAGCAATAAGGGAAGAGTTCTTTTGATCAACACGCGCTTTTCCGGAATCATCCACTACTACACCTAAGCGTAAATAGGAGCAAAATAACGGCTACCACGTATTATATTTTGCTTGACTTCCGTTTTATCTGTTAAACACGGTTTCAAAAATCAACCTACACTCGCGTACCATACGGTCAATGTTGTCCAAAGTGTCTTTTTCCAAAGACGGAAACCCTTCCGAAATCACTTTTAGTAAAGGGACTGAAAGATCTGCAGGGAGATACGAGAGGCTTTCCATAAGATGGCGATTTATCTCTCCGCCAATTTTCTTGTCAATCAAAAGGGGTGCGGCACAGCCAGTAGCTTTTAAACAAGAGATCAAGCACAGGGCCTCGGCTGGCGGCTTTCCTCTTGAAATCTCCCATGAAAGTATGTCGTTTTCAGAAACCTTTAGCAAGTGTTTGGCGTAGGCTACTTGATCTTCTACGTAACCTCGCCTATAAAGAAGGCGGGACACTTCATAGTCTTTTACGGCGATGGAAATTAAGTAAAGCAAGTTTGCTATATACTCGAAGGAAAGGTTGAACTGGCCAGCGATTTCTAGAAGTGGTGTAGGAAATGGGAGAAGATAGTAATGTAGGCTACCGTGCAAAACCGAGTGCCCCACCTCGTGGCGTATTCCTCCTATCCTGACAAGTCCCGGCAGTTTCTGCATCCTTTCAAAGCATAAAAAGATTCGAGGTGTTCCTCGCCAAGCGTCATGCATAGCGAAAAACAACTCATCGAAGGGCGCTGACACGACACCAACTTCCCTGCTTTCCTTTGTTAAGAAAGCCTCAACCGACGCAGACCGTTCAAAAACGTACAGATCGACAAGAGAAACCTCATGAGGCGCCAATCGACTATAACACTCTTCCATAGCCTCAATAACTTTGTCTATTGATTCATTGTCAACCTCGCCGAATTTTGAAACAACAATGCGCACCAACGCGTTTCCCATTAAATCTTAACTCATGTGGATTTAAGGGTCGTCTCTTCAAAACTTAGAAAATGCGGGAATAAAGTTTGCTATACCTACCTGCATGAAAGTAGAGGAAGATGGTACAACTTTTAAGGCATGGTGGTAAACACAATCCAGATTGTGATGTAAGCCATGGCAACATCCTATAAGAAAATAATTGTTAAAAAGGATTCTGAGGACAACCGCCTCGTATGGATAAAGCTGAATTACTCTGAACGCCTCAATGTTCTGCACCTAGAAATGTTGAAAGAACTCTACGACGCGCTTGTAAATGTCGATAGGGACGAAACCGTGCAAGCAATATTGATCACTGGTGTTGGCAAAACCTTCTGTGCAGGTGCCGACGTTAAGGAGCTAATGGAGAGTGGCTTTGAGCAGGGTGTGAGATGGTATCAGGCGTACTGGAAGGTTCTTGAACTCATAAGAGAGACTGGCAAGCCAGTAGTCGCTGCAGTGAAGGGAGCATGTGTTGCTGGAGGCCATGAATTGATGATGATTTGCGATCTTGTGGTTGCTGGAAAATCGGCTAGATTGGGTCAACCCGAAGTTATCGTAGGTTCAACAGCCTTAGGTTCAGGCGCACAACTATTACCATTAATTGTAGGTGAAAAACGGGCAAGAGAAATGCTGTTTACCGGAAAACTGCTCTCAGCAGATGAAGCCTACGAAGTAGGATTAGTCAACAGAGTGGTAGCCGACGAAGATGTAGAAGCCGAAGCTAGAAAACTCGCCCAAAAGATAATTGACAACGCCAGCCCCCAAGCCTTCAGAGTGATCAAATCAGGTCTCAAATTTTGGACAAATCTAGCGATGCTCAACATGCAAACAGCAAGGGACATAACATCAATGGTCTGGGCTTCCAGGAATTTAGGGAAAGGTGCAGAGACTTTTTGGACAAGAAGAAGATGAAGCTAAGAAAGTTTACTGGAATAATGCCATAATCTTTGAATCAAAATTCTGGTTTCGATTTTCCCAATTTTTTGTCTAGGCATGCCTTGACAAAGCCGTAATATTCTGGATCTGGCTTGCCTGGTCTGCTTTTGAATTCCCCGTGGAACTGGGAGGCAAAGAAAAAGAAATTGCTTGGTAGTTCTAGAATTTCCATTCTTCTGCCGTCAGGGCTCTTGCCAGAGAAAACCATTCCATGTTTTTCTAGAATGCCCCAGTAGTCTGGGTTGACTTCCCATCGGTGGCGGTGGCGCTCGTAGATTTCTTCTGCGCCATAGAGTCTGTGCGCCAGCGTTTCCTTTTTGATTATGATTTTATGTGCGCCTAAACGCATGGTTGCCCCCTTATATTCTACGCCTCGTTGTTCAGACATGAGGTCGATCACAGGGTGAGGGGTATCTGGGTTGATTTCAGTGCTGTTGGCTTCTTCTAGTTCACAAGCGTTGCGGGCGAATTCAACAACTGCCAGTTGAAAGCCATAACAGACTCCTAGAAGTGGCATGTCGTTTTCGCGGGCAAAACGAATTGCCACCATTTTCCCTTCGGTTCCTCTTGGGCCGAAACCGTAGGGAATAAAAATTCCATCATAGCCCTTAAGAAGTTTTACTTTGCTTGGATCTCCCTCAAAGTTCTCTGCTTCGATGTAGTCAATCAGAACCTGTGTTTGACAAGCGGCTCCAGCGTGTCGAAAAGCCTCGTTCATGCTAATGTAACTGTCAACCAAACCTGCGTATTTGCCAACCAACGCGATTTTAACCTCAAAGCGTGGATTTTTGAGGACTTCAACAAATCGCTTCCACTCGTCCCACTGGGGTTTTCGTTTCTTAAGTCCAAGTCGTTTACAAACGTATTCACCCATGCCTTGCTCGTCTAGGATCAGAGGAACCTGATAAATGGAATCAACGTTATAGGAACAAAAGACAGCGTTTTCAGAGATCGTACCGAAAAGTGCGATCTTTCGAAGGGCTTCAGAATCAATCATTTTTCTGCATCGTGCAACTATCGTGTCTGGTTGAATACCGATACGGCGCAACTCGTTCACGCTGTGCTGGAGAGGTTTCGTTTTCATCTCTCCAGTGACGTCTAATATTGGGACGAGGGCGACGTGAACGTAGAGGGTGTTGTCAAAACCTTCTTCCAGGCGCATCTGGCGGATCGCTTCGAGGAAGGGCAGTCCCTCTATGTCTCCAACTGTTCCTCCGCATTCTGTCAAAACAACGTCGACCTTCGACCGCTCTGCAACCAACCGAATCCGACGTTTGATCTCGTTGGTAACGTGAGGCACTATCTGAACGCATCTACCTAAAAAGTCGCCGCGACGCTCCCCGTTGATTACGGCTTTGTATATCTGTCCAGTTGTAATGTTGTTGTCTTCAGGCAGGTTAATGTTTAGAAACCTTTCGTAACAACCAAGGTCGAGATCTGTTTCTCCACCGTCATCCGTCACGTAAACCTCTCCGTGAATGTACGGGTTCATGGTGCCCGCGTCAACATTCACGTAGGGATCAATTTTTATCACCGTCACCCTGAAGTCCCTAACCTGAAGCATCTTTCCAATAGACGAGGTTAGCACGCCCTTACCAACAGAGGAAAGCACGCCCCCGGTTACGAAAATAAACTTAGTCATCGGCACACCTTCATGACAACAAAACCATAAACTACGCTCCTCATTAAAATTCTTTATCCACAAATTTTGGAATTTATACACTAGTTTTCATTCGCGTTTTTTGAACAGCTTAGCAGTGAAAGTTGCCTTTGCCATCAGCGATTCAACCTTGTAGCGTTAAGAACTCTATAGCTTCAATGAACATAGAAGCTATAAGAGAACTTTTAAAATACCTCCAGCGGATAACAGTAACAAAATTTTTCCTAGAATGTTACTACCTTGGATTTCTCCAAAGTAGGTATGCTTTTGTTTGTGTTAGAAAGCTGAGGATCGGGAGCATCTTCGCTATCGAAGCCGCCTATTCTTTTAAAGCCTTCTCCACATCATCAATGTAACTCTTAACCTTCAATATGTCGTGTCTAACTCCTTCAGGCAGGTATTCCCCTTCATAGAAACACATCTCGTGGAGGTAATGCTCCCTTGCACCAAACCTGTCACGAAAACCCATGGCCCTAATTTGAGGGTCCTTCAATTCAAGTGAGTTTAAAGCCAGCCTCCTATCCCTATGTGACTTAACCTTCTCCTCGGAGAAGCCTCTCCCAATGAGGAGCGCGTTTGTAGCTTGAAGAACGGCGTTCCAAGCCTTCTCAGCCGCATCCCTGATTATAACATCGCTTCTCTCCTTCTCCCCTCTTTCAAACTCAATCAAAGCAGCTTCAAGGAACTTCTTGGCCTCAGAAACATAGTAGGACACCGTCTCCTCAGACATGTCGCCTCACATCCACATGTCCATCAGCTTGGTATATAAGTTAAGGCTTCCTTAATAATTTGCTCCTATGATTGGATTTTTCCAAAAGAGGTAGACTTTTGTTTGTGTTAGGAAGCTGAGGCTTCTTAACCCCACCCTCCTCATCCTTAGAGATCACCAATGGTACAACTGGTCTCATGACATAGAATACACATCAGATAAAATAAAGAACCGCTAAAAGCTTTATGCATATTCCGCCCGGTCCATCAAATTAATAGTGCCAGTAGGATTTTTATAGCGCTTTGGTACTTTGGTGAGACGTTGACTCAATTGAAGATTGTGGCAGATGATGGGGTCGTCGAGAAGTTTAAAAAATAGTTCTTGCCAAGCATGGTAAACTTGAATTAAGCGTTGAGGGAGAAGAAGTCCTTAAATTATACATAAAAAAGTATGAACATCTTTTACATGGGTTATGCCCGCCAGAAGAGGACCCCTTAACAAAAATTGTAGGAATAAGCTGCTCTGACGAGAGAAGAAATATTCTCAAAGATTTGGAAAGGCTAGAGGCCGGGGAACTTTGATTTTTGTAGACACAACAGTGTGGGTTGGGGCTTCAGATAAAAACGATGAATTCCATGAATCCTCGCGAACCGTAGTAGAAGCCATTCGCTTGGAAAAACTGCCCCTGGCTCTTACAACAGATTTTATCATAGACGAAACGGTAACAATCCTCGGAAAGAGAAAGGGTTTTGGCGCTGAAAATGCGAAAAAAGTCGGGGAGAACATCCTTTCGTCTCCACGCGTCTTTGTCGTGTACATTGAGGAAGAAACGTTAAGAAGGGCTTTAGAACGGTACCCCAAACAT
>LIHK01000056.1 GCA_001399795.1 Candidatus Bathyarchaeota archaeon BA2
GGTTTGGCTCAAAATCCGTGGCTCCCTCTGATTGTCCATGAGGTTGTAGCAGATTATTTTTGACCATATCTCTGTTTTTATGGTTTGGTTTGTTCTGTTTCTTACTAAGTCTCTGACAACGCTTTTTAGTGAGTGCCATCCGGCTTCGACACGTTGGCGCAACGCATAGAGGCGGTTGAAGATGCGTGAATGCTTTCTGAAGAGGGGTACCATGCTTTTCCATGGATGGCAGCCTTTAGCCTTTATTAGGCTGTTCTTTTTTGGCTTTATGTACGGCGTGCCTCCCTTTTCGGCGACTGGCCTGCAGTTTGGACGGGGAAGGTAGCCTGAATCCGCCACCAAGCATTCGATGTTGTCTAAGCTTGAGAGGAGCCCCTCAAGATGGTGGCATTCGTGTTCAGTTCCCCTTGTCGCCTCGAAAGCCTCAACCATTCCGGTTTCCAGATTGAATAAGCCTTGGACCTTAGTGTATTCTCGTCTGTCATTTTCGCTGGTTGAAGACTATGCGTAGTCTCGCCGAGACCGGCGCATGCCTGCAGCGTCTGCGCCCACCTTCTTTGCCTGCTTAAGCCGTTCAGGGATCTTCCCGTTCAACTGCCCCATGTATGCTTCTGAGAGCCTTTTCCTGGTTCGGTATCATGCTGTATAGACAACATCGAATACGCTTTGCAGTATTCGATGTTTGCAAGCCGTATATCGGCTTTTCTTTATGCTTGGAAGCTGCTACTGGACCATTTTCGGTGTGAGCAAGTGCAAGTGTTTCAAATTCTTCTGGAAGAGCAAAACTGTGTCACTGTGACTCATCCAAACCTTCTCTTGCTTACCTAATCCTCCAGTACGCTTGCTTATCAATTATGGCGTAGGTTAATCCAAATTCCTAAACCTTGAGTTCAAATTAAGAAAATAAAAGGATTTAAATAGTTGCGATCTTATGGAAGACGTTGTGATTTTATTGGATAAAGAGGAGATAGTAGAGGAGACTGAACGCGAGTTTGCTTCGAGTTCTCTTTTAAACTCGAATCCCTTGGTTCAGCATCTTGAGAAACCTTCTGAGGAATTTACCAAAGAAGACATCGTCAAATTTGTGAAAGGCAAGGACATCCAGATATTAAACCTTTGTCATGTGGCAGAAGATGGCCGGCTTAAGACTCTAAGTTTTGTGATCAACAATGAAAAATATCTTACACAAGTATTGGAGGGAGGAGAAAGAGTTGACGGATCCAGTCTTTTCTCATATATTGATGTAAGCGAAAGCGACATTTTCGTGTTGCCCATATATAGAACGGCTTTCATAAACCCCTTCAATGCCATTCCCACATTGAATATTTTATGTGAGTATTTCGACAGAAACGGAAAACCACTCGAATTTTCTCCAAGGAACATACTTAGGAAAGCGGGAAAAAAATTGCTTAATAAGACAGGTGTCACTCTTGAAGCATTACCTGAACTGGAATTTTACGTGATTTTCAAGCGGGAAAAGGAGCCTTTGTATCCCGGTGTTCCACAAAAAAACTATCACGAATCTACGCCGTTTGCCAAGTGCGAACCGCTTAGAAATGAGGTTATGACAACGCTTGCTAAGTGTGGAGTACCCGTAAAATACAGTCATTCTGAAGTTGGTCTAATACCAACAGACGAGTTTGTGATGGAACAGCATGAAATCGAATTTCTGCTTCAACCATTCGAAGTCGTGGCTGACACATTAACCATTGCAAAATGGGTCATAAGAAACATTGGCGCCAAGTACGGTGTAACGATCTCTTTTGCTCCTAAATTAATGGTGGGGCATGCAGGTAACGGAATGCATATTCATATGCGTGGTTTAAAAAATAGAAAAAGTATAATGACCAATACGAATAGGGAACTAACTAAAGAAGCGAAGAGAATGATCGGGGGCATTCTGAAATTCGCTCCCAGCCTTACCGCATTCGGAAACACAGTACCAGTTTCATATCTGCGACTTGTTCCCCATCAAGAAGCCCCCACATATCTGTGCTGGGGATACAGAAATAGATCAGCGCTGGTAAGGATTCCCGCGCTTAAACAAACATTAGAATTTAGATCGCCGGATGCGTCTGCGAACATCTATTTACTTTTAGCTGGAGTTACTGTTGCAGTTGAGCATGGTCTAACAAATAATCAAGTTCTTAAACTTGCTGACGATCTCTATGTTGATACAAACGTTTATGATGACAAGAAGGTTCAGGCCAAATTGAAAGAACTGCCTGGTTCTTGTTACGAATCTGCAGAATATCTAGAAAAAGATAAACCGCTTTACGAGAAGGAAAACGTGTTCCCTAGAGAAGTTCTAGATGGAACAGTGCGAAAACTAAAAAATTATGAGGATGAAAAACTGGGCGAAACATTGAAAGATGTTGATAAAGCAAACGAATTTATGAAAAGATATATACACTGCGGATAGTTAGAAAGAGTAGATTTGAATCCACGAACGGCGGAACAGTCGCAATCAGCTGTGCTTTAGCTATGTCGCAAAGACGAAAAATACGTAAGGACTGGATTTTACTAGTATTTTGTGTTCAAATTCCGGCCGGAGCACTTTTACTTTCTAAACGTACATGGCGCTTCGCGTCCTTAAAAGAAGCATGAAAAGTTTTTCATGCAAAAATAAAAGACGAGAGCCGGACGCATGTTTTAAAGCGTTAACAAATTGAAAGAATTACTTATAGCGTTCTCAGAAGATGCCAACCATACTACAAGCTACTGAAAGACCAGTATGCTTGAGTTGACTTGGTTGGAATATTGACCCATTTAACGAAAAATTGGATTCTTCTTTGGAGAGTCTCTTATGGATTCGATAATCCATTCGAAAAAATGGCTATGAGCACTTTGTGCAAATCGAGGTCAAAGAAGAACTTAGTGAAGCAAACAAAGAAACCGTTAGGCTGCTGATTCTAGAGTATCTAGTATAAGCTCATTAGATAAGAATGCAAAGCATAAGACACGGGGGGAATGAAAGGAATCCCTAAATCCAACGCCAAATCAGTAGCGTTTGTTCGAGTTAATCGCTCAAACGGCATGTCACGGTCATGAACCATAACACCAACATCCCTACCAAGCGGTAATTTTAAACGATAATTGCTATCTAGTCCGTAGCACTTTTTGTATAAACCAAAAATTCAAAGCTAGATCGAGCATCATTTTTCATTAACATTTTTGAACCTTAATTATAATATTACCAAATTCGTCTTACGAAGTTTTTGAGTTGTAGGGTTTTCCTTTTTCGAGAATTCTTGGTGGATGGTGTGCTGGGTCTACTCTGCGGAAATGGGTAATCTTCAGCAATTTTTGGTCGTGAGTGGCTATGCTCTCTATGTTCCATTTCAACATTGTAGCCAAGATTGTTGCATCGCGACCTCCGATCCCGTATTTGTAATACTTTTCAAAGGTATGCATGCTGATGTGAAGTAGCTCTCTATCTAAAGGTGCTACCGTCATGTTTCTCAGTGTGAGCATGCTTAGCACATAGCCATAAACTAGATCAGAGGGCAATTGTGCCCTTCTCCGAAGATTATGGACAACTTCCATAACGACAACTGTGTTAACGAACAATTCTTCCAAATCGATGATGCCTTTCCGATCCTTTTCCCCTTCTAACCATCGACACACGTTTTTGTGCTCAGGAGCCTTGGCATCACAATTATAGATCCATATCATGGAATCTATGAATATCATTTTGGTTTTCCTATGTATCAAAAAAGTTTCTCTAAGTCTATCGGCTTATCTCTCGTTTTAGCAATTTCTTCAGCAAGCTTCCTTGAGGACTTTTTGAACCCCTGGGCTGTTGTTGTCTTGCAGACTATGAGGTGGTCCTCCTCTAGGATAAGGGTAGCTTCTCTTTTCAGACCAAGTTTTTCTCTGTACGCGGCGGGTATGGTTAGCCTTCCCTTCTTATCTAACTTAACCTTCTCCACGACCGCTCGCCTCTATATCCCACTATGTGGGAAAAACATATATAAGTCTATCTCCATTGAAGCACCGGGTTTAAAATGTCAATTTCAAGTTTGGCTTCAATCGTCAACTCAACAACACCTTCTCCGTAAGTCCCGCCCCATCGCTGTTTACATCAAACGGTAATTGCTATCTAGGCCGGAGCACCAGACTTTTAACTCAAGAGATTCACGTTGCCTATCCTTACGCGCTCTAAATACTTGTTCGCTACATCATAACATTGATTGGCCTGTTCCCGTCTGGTCGTCGGCAAATCGTTCATGACATATTGCGGATAAAAGGCGAGTAACGTATAGGGAATCTCGGGGTCGATGCTGGCTATAAGTCTCGCCAGACTTCCTACCTCCTTCGCGTCTATATATCCTGGAACTAGAAGAGTGCTAGCCGTCAAAACGGGTAGCTCGGGACGTTTCCTGAAAAACTTCTCACCGATCATCTTGAAGCTGTCAAGAGTTTGCTTGTTAGAGACCCCGCACAAAGCTCTATTCAAGTTGTCGTCCCAAGTTTTCAAGTCAAATTTGATGTTTCCTCCACTTTCAAGAGACAGTTCCGCAGCCTTCAACGCAAACTTATCCTTCCAATAACCATTAGTCTCCCAGCAAATCCTTAAAATACGTTTATCTTCTTTCGCCTTCACCAATGCCTGGATACTTGTCTTTAAGACGTGGGGCATCTGCACAGAAGGGTCTCCCCCGAAAAAGCATATGCACGAAACGTGGCTGTCAGCCTTAGCAGCCAAGCTTTCAGCGCTCATAACAGGACCAAGCTTAGCGGCTAGGTTCCGGTAGTGCCAGTTCTGACAGTAAAGGCAGTCGAGGCTACAGGCTCCGTAAAAAACAGCAAGGTTTGCGTAGCCTGTTTCTGCTCCCCGCTTATAGGCGTATTTTGGGTATCCAGCGCCAGTGCAGCCTGGGCAAAACCACCAAGCAACGCAGTTGGTCGGCAAAGGATCATAATACCACTGAAGAACACCTTTCTCCGCGGTTCCACCCATCCGAACCAGCCGACCACCTATGTTGAAGACCAAGCCGCAAAAGCCCTTCTCGCCACTGCCGATTTTACAGTTATTAGAACACACACCACAAGAGATACCGTCTGGATTCCTCGGCGGCTTTGGAGGCAAACCGAAAACTCCTCGACTTTCCGCATGAACCTCGTCGGTTATCCTAAGCGCCTCTTCCGGCTTTTCTCTGATGCAACGCAAACAGACACCGAGGCGGCTGGAGATTATGGGTGACTGCACGCCGCAGATTTGGCATTGCCCCAACAACATCAACCAAGAATTTTAAGTAGGCGTAGTTTTTAGCAGTTATTCCAAGAAAGGCAATTTTCTTGCCATCACGTAGGCTTCTTCTCCGTCTGCGTAGTAGCCCCGGATTGTTCGCGCGATTTCAAAGCCCATCTTTTTGTAGAGGTTTACCGCTGGCACATTGCTTCCCCGAACCTCTAGGTAGCATTCCTTCGCCTTGTAGTTCACCATAGATCGCATGGCCTCCAGCATCAACCCGTATCCAATGCCCTCACGCTGATGCTCTGGCAAAACAGCGATGGAAATCACATGTCCCTTCCTCGTGATTCCCAATAGCTTAAAACCGGGGACTCCAGTTTCGATTCGACACATGACATAACCTACGATTTCTCCATTCTCCTCCGCAACGATGAAGGTTTCCGGGAAGCGTTGGTACAAATCCATAAAGAAGAAGGTGGTATAGTTTTCAGGTAGACACGCACGGTTTATGTGCATCACCCGTTCCAAATCAGAGGGCTTAAACCGCCTTAGTGTGAAAGTCTTTTGCAAAGCCAGCCCTCACTAATATTTTATTCCACAGTTTTAACCACTGGCAAGGTGATGTTTCCATGAGGCATAGCCCAAACCTTGGCCTTCTTGCCAGCCATGTCAAAGGCATCCCGCAAGGCGTCGTTCAAAGCCCTAACCGTCCTCAATTTAAAAGTGTTTACAGCGTAATAGTCAGGCATAACTGAAACTAGGATTATCTTAACTTTTTGCAGGGCCCTTAGCAGGTAGTAGGCTTTGTGTCCTCCAAGAACGAAATGCTTTTTTATCTCCTTCTCCATTTGCTTCAAATCATTGAATTTTGTCATCCATTCATAAAAAACGTCGTTGCCGTGTCCTTCGGGGCATTCCGCCACTAGGACGATTACACCTCCCCTCTTGACGGTGTCGAGGGCGTTGTCGATTCCTTTGTAGGCTTGAAAAAGGTCGATGTCGTGGGGGTGTCCGCCGGAACTCACGACGACGATGTCTGCTCTTCTATCAATGGGCACCTTATACATTTCATCAACGAGCCTCACTCCCTCATAGAAAGCCTTTTCCAAATCTCCAGCAAAAGCCTGAACCAATTCTCGCTTGCTGTTCGTGACGATGTTCAAGATGAAGTCAACCTTTGCGAGTTTCGCTGCCTCCACCATGTCTTCATGAACTGGGTTGCCATCTAAAACGCCGGTTTTGGCTTTGGGATGCAAAAGCATAGCATGGTTTCGCTGAATGGTTTCAGCGCTTGAAACTGCGGGCAGAACGCTTTTTCTTCCACCTCCATATCCAGCGTAGTAATGTAATTCCACGTCTCCGGTTAAGATACTCACATTTGCTTCGGCGAAAACCTTGTTCACGTAAACTTTTGTCCCGAAGGAGGTTTTGCCCAAGAAAACCTGATCCGCAGATTTGTAATCGTGGCTTATGACCTTCACCCTCTTCAGAACCTCTTCGCCCACAAGCTTCTCCATCTCTTCAGGCTTTACCGCATGGTGGGAGCCGCAACCAAAGATTACCGTCACGTCTTCATCCTTTACCCCAGCCCTGTTCAGTTCGTCTAGTAATGAAGGAACCATCAGATAACTTGGAGTTGCGCGGGTTGCATCGTCAACCACTATGGCCACTTTATCACCTGCCTTTGCGATTTCCCTCAATTTTTTGGTTCCGATGGGCTCGTTTAAGGCTCTTTCAATCTCGGCTCTGGGGTCTGCAACTCCGGGTCTTTCCTTAGGCTCTATTGAACCCAGATAGTTTCTGGTGGGAATTCTTGCGCAAACCTCGGTTTTCCCGTAGGGAAGCCAAACGTCGACCATCAGGGTCACTTCTAGTTGAATAGAAGATTTTCATGGGGTTCATTTAAAAGTAGTGGAGGAAGCCAACGTAAGCTCTTTAAAACCCAACCGATATAACTCTCTGGGTGAGGGTAACCGTATGTCATTGGAAAATTTATCTCTCAAAAAGGGCGAAATAGCATTTCTGTGGTTTAATAGTTTTTCAGGCGTTGCTATAAGGACTCCGAGCAAAACTTTGGTTTTTGATCCAGCAGAGGTTGAGCCGGAAACCTTCAAGAAAGTGGACGCTGTACTCATTACCCACGACCATTTCGATCATCTCGACGAATCCATCGTCAGGGATATCCATAAACGAACTCGATGCCTTGTCATCGCTGACTTAACATCGGCAAAGAAACTAAGGAACGCTGTCGCCTCTGACAAACTGCGAGAGGTTCGAGCGGGCTCAGAACTGAAAATTGACAACGTTGCTGTTAGGGCTGAGGGTTTTAAACATCCCGCAGCCACGCCTGTTTCTTTTCTCGTTACAACCGAAGATGGCGTCAAAATCTACCATACTGGGGATACTTTACCATTTCCAGAGATGAAGGGCATTGGAGAAAAATCTCCCCCAGACATTGTCTTTTGCACGGTTGGAGCCCCGGCTCCAGGGGCTTCTCCAAAAACTGGAGTTGAAATTGTAAAGATGGTTAAACCTAAGGTGGCTGTTCCCTACCATGCACCGAGGGCTGATTCAACCAGATTTGCTGAGCTTCTTTCAAAAGAGGCTCCGCAAGTTCGATGTATGATTATTAGGCAGGGTGAATCCTATAAGTATCCTTAAGTAAAGTGATCTTTGTTAGGAAAAGAAGAAGTTATGAAGGGTGAGTTGCGTAGAATTCTAAACAGGATTGGCGCCTTGAAGTTTGGAGCCTTTAGGTGCGCGTTTGCTATGTTGTTTGCGTTATTCCTCTCTTTCTAGACCCTATATAGCCCCCCTCTACGAGGATTCGTGTTGTTGTAGTTGTTGGCTTTTGTAGGAACTGGTCTGGGTGAGGGTTAGTTTTCAACCCATAGGCGGTGGTGTGGGTGTAGCTAGTGAGCTTTGCATGGGTGAGGCGATGTTAGACGGGTCTCCCAGCGTTGAACAGAAGAATTTCTGACAGAACTAGCGTGCTATTGCGCCTAAAAATTCCTGGCAGAGATTCTTGCGCGCGCTATATTACTCATTTTTCCATCTGGAAGCCTTGTCCGCTAACACGCATAACCACTCAAGGAATCCTTCAAAACAAACGACGGGCACGTATCGTCCTCTTTCTTCAGGCGTCAATCTATCCAACTCGACGGTCTTTCTTCTAACAATATTCAGAGTTTGTGCTATACTTTCGAGCACCAAACATGTGTTGTAGGCTTCCTTCCTATTCCATGTCACTTCATTTTCACCAAAGGTGGTAGCGAAATGGTGAAATTTAAATATTCTGCTTAAAAAAACGTCAGCATGCATTCTATGTAGAAACAGTTAGTAAATAAGTAAGAGGCAATGTGGTGAAGATAATCAAGTTGCATGCATCAGATGAATGTTGTTTATGCGCGCGCTAGGATGAAGAGAAGCATAAGGCAGTCACGGAGCAATTCCCAGTGATCTTTTAACCAACTCAAGAATTCTTTTTGCTTTTTCTTCACCAATACCTTGAATATACCGCACATGTATTTTTATGAAATTGGTTTCTCCTCGGTCTTTGTAAAGAGTTTTCAACATGTCAAGGACTGTACCACTGTATCGAAGTGGTGGTTTAGCGAGCACATTCTTGCAATATTCATAAAGATTTCTAGCCGTAGTACGTCCAATTCCCTTGAGTTTAACGAACGGTACCTCCTCACTCCTAACTCCCTTTCGTATTCTGTCTCTTAGGATCTTGAACTGAGGAGGAATAATGAAGTTCTTTGCTCTTGCTAATAACTTACATGTGAGTAAGAGCTTATCAAGTTCTCCCGCAACCTGAGGTAGTTGACTCGCGTAAACTTTAAAGTCTCTTTCAATCTGGTACTCCTCCATATTTTCAATCCAGCCGAAGAAGACCGCGTACGCTGAATATTCTGCGTGACCGCAATCTGTGACCCCTTGAGTTTCATAGAACTCTTCTATCTGCTGCGATGTTTCCCTTGGAATCTTAGTCAATATAGCGCCCTCAAAAAGACGAGACAACGTATAAATGAGATCAAAATCGAAAGTAACTCCTCCTTCGTCGTCAAGATATTTATTTAGTTCGAGAAACGGAGTTAGTTCATAAGGTGCAAAGGTGCTAAACAAAAATCTAAGAGTTACTTGTCCAAGATCTGTGAGTTTGTAGCCGGGAGCGCCAAGATATGACATGAAACCTGCGTCACAAAGGTATTTGACATGTCTACCCAGTATTCCGAAGAGGTCAAAGGGCATAAATGCTCTGGTTACTTTACGCGACTGAAAATTATAGAATGTTTTTTCAAAGAATCCTAATATTTGCGCATCTGTACATCGACCTGAATAAATCAACTCCAAAATTGCTTTTCTGAAATACTCATCGCGTGCTATGTGTGAGTGTGCTTTTTCTATTTTTCCATTCAAGTATTGAGGTATTTTGCTAGTCAGCTCTTCGATACGTTTAGCGACAACATATGCATATCCTTCAGTACCGAATTGTGGTCTTCCAGCTCGCCCTGCCATTTGAATGTACATATAAACAGGAACGCTCACTCTTGACCTAGTATTAGGATCATAAAATGTTACATCGCTTAACACAACGGTTCTTGCAGGAAAGTTAATCCCGTACGCTAGTCCTGTGGTGGCAAATAAGTAATCAATTTCTCCGTTAAGAAAAAGATTTTCAACTAAAGTTCGTAGTCTTGGATCCAATCCAGAATGATGAAAAGCTACTTTCTTGCAAAGGCAATTGCAAAGGTTCTCTTCTAAATCCGTGAACTGTTGTCGTTCTAACTCTCTTTCAAAGGCTTTAGCTATATCTTTTTTATTCGCGCTTAATTTCTGTATGAGCTGGCACATCTCGAGAGCTCGACTTTTTGTGGATTCTCGGGTAGTACAAAAAATAATATACGGATGCTGGCCTTTTTCCAAGAGAGATTCACAAAGAGCTCTGTTTTGTTGCGTGGCGTTCACTTCTGACAAATCAATGACGCCATACTTGAGGGGAACTACCCTAAGTTCTTCGGGAACTTCTATGACTTTTGCATCAAGCCATTCGCCAATCTCATTTTTGTCTTCAAAAGTGGCGGATAAGCAAATTATTCTTACATTAAGTTCTTTTAAAATTGTGATAACCTTTTCTAAATTAAACCCTCTAAGAGGGTCGTAAAGCACATGAAATTCATCAATGACGACTAGTTTGAAACCTTCGACATGGTGCCTAGCGGTTAGCGCAGTTCTATAGAAAAGCTCGAAAGTCGTGATTACGATATTAGCTGCATCCCAATCACGCGGCATGGCGTCCATTCCAACAATTTTATAGTTTTGCTTTAGATACAAAAATTCTCTTTCTTTATCAGAGATAAGGGGTTTCATGGGGACTAAGTAAGCTATTCTTCCTCCAGCTTTCAATGTTTGTAACATAACAAGTTCTGCAACACAAGTTTTTCCGGAAGCAGTAGGGGCAACAACTACAAAATTCCTGTTGCTGTCGAGAAGCCCTTCGTTAAATGCTTTTTGCTCCGTAACGTTCAGCTTTTCCCAACCCTTTAATGTGAGTAATTCTTTAACAATCTCTTCTTTTCCTACTGCCATTACCAAGCCCTAGACCAGCTCGTAGCAAGTGTAACGCGCTAGATTTTTAAATACTTTTCAATGTATAAAAATGGGTTTAATATTTCTGACAATTATGAGATTGTTAGAGACATGGAGATTGTCGAGAAATGCGTAAACTATGCCGAGTCGATATTGAAAGAAGTGGAGAAGTTTTTAAGAAAATAGACGACTACGTAGCTGAGGCGCGCGAGCGCGCGCGAAATTCTGAATAAATACGGAAGCGAAAAGGGCGCCTTGAGGAAAGCCTTAGAAGAGGCGATCAGGGAGTTGAAGGACACCTAGCGATATCCATAAGAACTTACTGATTGATACTACTAAGCGCGCGTGCTGTCACGCTCAAGAATGGTGGCTTAAACGATGAGCCGAGAAGAAATGAAAGAAGAACTGTGCCGGATACTTACAAGAATCGGGGCACTCAAATTCGGGGTCTTCACCCTAACATCCGGTAAGGTAAGCCCCTACTACATCGACCTAAGAATCGTTCCAAGCTTTCCAGACGCCTTCCAAAGAATCTGCGAACTCTACGTCGAACTAATAAAAAGCGAAGTCGGAGCCAACAACTTCGACAGAATCGCGGGAATCCCCACTGCTGGCATACCCTTCGCATCCCTCACCGCTTACCACCTCAAAAAACCCTTCCTTTACATTCGCCCGCGCGAGCGACTACATGGACGAGAAAGACGGGTGGAAGGCATAGTGATGCCAGGCGACCGTGTCTTGTTGATGGACGACCTTATAACCAGCGGAGGTTCTCTAAAAAGGGCTGCGACGGCCATCAGAACTGAAGGCGGTGTGGTAACGGACGCTGTAATACTGTTAGACAGAGAAGAGGGCGGGAAAGAAAATTTGGCGAAGGACGATGTTAAACTCCATTATTTGTTGAGGACAAGCGAGGCCGCTGAAAAACTCTATGAGATAGGCGCCATCACAGAAGATCAATTGAAAATCATTCTGAAACAGGTGAAAAAGAAATAACCTACCTCATAAAGGTCAAGTCTAATCAAGGATGTCGACAGTTTTCTTCTGAGGCTTCAGCCCCTTGTTGGGGACGTACATGAGGGTGAGCTGAGATAGAATTTTTGTCTGAATCTAAAGTCTAGATCATTGATTCATCATTCATAAAAGTCAGATGTGAACGTACCCCGTATAGGGCACCGCTGTGGAAATATTGAATATTTTTATAAGACGGATTTCCAAGAATGCAGACTCCTACCGCTGTTGGCACTGCGGATACGAACTTCTGAAGGAGGACGCCGTAATATCTGGATGGGACTGTCAACAGTCGCTCCGCCATGTACACTGTCCAAAATGTGGGAGAATCATAACTCATGCTCCATGACTGAAGTCTGGGTTGGATTAAGAACAAGATAAAACAAAAATGAGAGATATCACGGGTCTTTTGAATGATGCCTATTCGTAATATATCAGCTCTTCGTCCTCAAGTTTTTGATGGAGCTTGCTGACCGCTTCGTAAACGTCTCCCTCACGTTTAGCACCTGTGCAAACCAGTTTTCCGCTTGCAAAGAGAAGAATTACAACCTTTGGTTCATCCATTCTGTAGATGAGACCTGGAAATTGTTCTGGTTCATACATGGTTCTCCCGAGGGAGTAGGCTGACTTTTCAAGGTCTATCATTCCTCCCAGATCTGCTGAGGCCACGATGTTTTGTATCTTCAGCTCGGGTTTGCCGATGATTATTATTCCGCCCTTCTTAAGTTCCTTTATAACTTTCATCACGGCTCTCCTCGCTTCTTTCTCAGACTTGGCTCCTGTGCAAACCATCTTTCCCGAATTGAAAATGAGGGTTGCTGTTTTAGGTCTCTTCAACCTGAAAACTAGGCCGGGAAACTGTTCTGGGCGATACTCCACGCCGGGATAACCTTTCACAACCGCGTTTAGGTCAACATTTTGATTTAGTGTTGCAGATGCAACCACGTTTTCGATATTAATCTGCGCCTTAACTTTAGGCATTTAAACCCTCCTTATAAAACACCATGAAGTTCATGTGGAGTCATTTATAAAGCCTCCGTAGTTTCATCAGAAAACCCCGTAATTTTCATAACTCCGGTGCAGACTGCCTTGCCCACTTTTGTCTTCCCTTTACGACGCCCCCTAAAGAGTCTATTTAACATTTAGACCCAAATAAACCCCTAAGGGTACTTCTTGTGCACACAAAAAGAGATCGAGGAAATCTCCAGCTCAGGCAAGCTCTTATAAAAGCTTAGTTTGAGTTTGCTCCTCCTTAACCCGCTTTCTCATTAAGGGAAACACTTCTAGGATTATTAGAAGAATAATCCACAACATAATGAAGGCTACCTTCACGTGGAGGGGTTTGAAAAACAGGGCGATGTGGCCCAACAAAGGCACTTTAGCCCCCGTATATTTACCAACAATATCATTTTCCTTAACCACCCAATCGTCTTTACCTCCGGCATCACCCTGCGTTTCAAAACAACATTTCCCATTTCTATCAATTTTATTTACAGCTCTGTGCACAATTAGGTCGTGGGGAGGCACTGGCCTGCGGAACACGATGACATCGCCGGGTTGGCCGGCATCCTTCGGAGCGGCATGGATTTCACAGGCGTTATTTACTCCCTGAACCAGAATGAGGTCGCCTCTGTATAAGATGGGCTCCATGCTTCCGGAGGCGACAGCTAACAGTGGGTTTTCCGTTCTAAAAGCAATTTTCAAACCATACCAGAAAGCGACAACGCCGACTAACATGATACCAACCATAATAGCCGTCTGTACGTAGTCTTTCCTAAGTATCTCAGCCAATTTCGCCCGTTTCATAGCGTCGCACTCTATCTTGTTCACACTAGTGCTTACAGAAAGACTCTGTTCCTTCTCGCATATTAAAAACTTAACGCCTTCTAAAAATAAAAAGGAGGAGGAGTTAGGACTTTAAGGCGTTGAAACGCTCAAAGCTCTATGCTTCGAATCCATCTTTACCTTGCCAGCGATCCAAGCGACACCAGTGTCTCAAATCTTTCGCTTGCCTAGAACAACCCTGAAGGCTTTCTTGCACTTGGGGCAGTCGAAAAGCCCTATTGTCAGCTCCACTTTCTTTCCAGTTTTGTCTGGGCGACCAGCCATCTTCCAGCTTTTCCTAGCGTTAGCAACTTCGCCTCCACAATTCGGGCATTTAGCCATGCATATTCCTCCATTACCAACCGTCATGTTTTAAATGATATTGAATAAAAGATTTGCCCTTCATTTCGACGATACTGTCAAGTTATCTTTTATAGGAGCTTTGAGAAGCCGCTTTTGGGAGGTGATCCTCATCAAATGGCTCCTCAAAGCCCTTAAGATAGCAGTTTGTTCAGGATTACCAGGTTTTCGTTGCGGTTGAAGGTTAGGGCAATCCTGCTCTACATGGCTGGCTTGAGCTATAGGGACATAACCCATGTGTTGAGGGTTGTGCCATGCAGCCATGAGGCTGTTAGGCTCTGGGTTAAGAAGCTGGAGCAAGTAATCGTCATTGTTGAGGCTAAGCATAGGCGGATGGTGGCCGTCGACGAGACAAGGTTAAGGCTGATGGAGAGTGGTGCTACGTGTGGGTTGCCATAGATGTCGATACGCGTGAGCTGCTGGCTGTATGGTTTCTTGGCAGAGGAACATCCTCCATGCAGAGGCCTTCCTGAGGAGGGTGCTGGAGACGTGCACGAACAAGCCAGTCATCCTCGTTGATAAGGGTTCCTAGTATCCCGAGGCGCTCCAAGCCCTTGGGCTGGAATGGATGCATAAAACCTTCGGCGAGAGAAACCGCGTTGAGCGCTGGTTCAGGACCACGAAAGCAAGGACTAGGCGATTCTTCAACAACTTCCCAGTGAGAAAAAGGCCCATCTTCAAGATCAAACTCTTCGCCTTGTGGTACAACTTTATAAGGCCACACCAAACCATGAAAAGACCGCCAGCAACACCAATAACTTGACAGTATCCATTTCGACTAGTGAAAAAGGCTAAACATAAGTGAAAAACAGACCTGTAGAAGTGATATGTTGAAGAATGAATGTGATGTATTAATAAACATTGAATATTCATGAATTTCAAATCAACATAATCAGGGAAATTATAGTTGGAAAGAATGTTAATTGAAAGGAGTGATAGTGTTTCCAAAACACTTTTACAGTGGCTTCCGCTGTATTTCCTTAGCTCTGGGGCATGTAGACTTTGTCAGATCTTCCCAAGAACGCCTTCGATATGCTCGTTAAACCGATTCGTAGACTGGTTGAGCAGAAAGGCTTTGAAGCACCAACCGAGCCCCAGGAGAAAACCATACCAAAAATCCTTGAGGGAAAGAATGTTCTCCTTATATCGCCTACCGCCACTGGGAAAACTGAGGCGGCTGTTCTCCCGGTTCTCAGCATGCTCATTCAAACGCTTGAAAGACCGCGTGGAATCAAAATTCTCTATGTGACGCCTCTTAGGGCTTTGAACCGAGACTTACTTGAGCGTCTCGAATGGTGGTGCAACAACCTAGACGTTAAGCTGGCGGTTAGGCATGGCGACACCGACACTGAGGAGCGGACTAGACAGGCTCAAAGCCCTCCAGACATGTTGATCACCACGCCGGAAACCTTGCAGGCCATTCTGCCCGGTAGGCTCATGCGTCAGCACCTTCAGCAGGTAAGATGGGTGATCGTCGACGAAGTTCATGAAATGGCGGACAGCAAGCGGGGAAGCCAGTTGTCCTTGGCTCTTGAAAGGCTCAGATGGGTCACGGGCAGAGAATTTCAACTCATCGGCTTGTCGGCAACTATTGGAAGTCCGGAGAGGGTTGCTCAGTTTCTCGTCGGTAACGGGCGTGAAGTCGAGATCGTGAAGGTGCCCGTCGCGCGGCTCATGAGGTTAAAGATTCTTTTTCCGCAACCGGAATCAGGTGACTACGAGTTAGCTTCAACCTTGTTTACCCATCCTGAGGTCGCCGCCCGCCTTCGCATAATTCGCCGGTTCATTGAAGAGCACAAATCTGTTCTTCTTTTCACAAACACGCGAGCCATATCAGAGGTTTTGGCCAGCCGATTCAAAGTTTGGGACGTGGACTTCCCTGTTTCCATCCATCACGGCTCCCTGGCTAAGCCTTCTAGAATCGCGGCTGAACGGGGACTGAAGAACGGCGATTTGAAGGGGCTTGTTGCCACATCTTCGTTGGAGTTGGGCATAGACGTTGGACGGATTGACATGGTGATTCAGTATATGAGTCCGAGGCAGGTTACACGTCTCATTCAACGTGTGGGTCGGAGTGGTCACAGAGTTGGACGCATCGCAGAGGGGCTCATCATCACTATGGATTCTGATGATACGCTGGAGGCCATGTCTATCGGTCGCATGGCTGGCGAAGAGGATTTGGAGCCTGTGGATGTACCATATAAGCCGTACGATGCCTTGGCTCATCAGATCATTGGCCTCTTGATGAAGAAGAAGCGTTGGTATTTCTACGAGATTTACGACCTCTTTAGGAAGGCCTATCCATACGCTGACCTTACAGTGGAAGACGTTCAGAAAGTTTTGGATTACATGCACCATCGGTTTCCTAGGTTGGCGTGGGTTTCCTTTGAGGATATGCTTGCCATTAAGCCGCGTCAAACCAAGGCTATGTACGAGTATTATTTCGAGAATCTTTCCATGATTCCCGACGAAAAGAAATTCTTGGTTGTAGAAGAAAGTAAAGATTCTGCTGTGGGTGTTCTAGACGAGGCTTTTGTTGCCGAGTACGGTAAGCCTGGCGTGAAATTCATTATTCGTGGTAGCCCTTGGAAAATTTTGAACGTTTATGGTGACCAAATTTACGTGAAGCAGGTTAACGATCCAACTGGGGCCATTCCGAGCTGGGTTGGAGAAGAGATTCCCGTTCCCTTCGATGTGTCTCAGGAGGTTGGTTGGATCAGAGGTTTTGTTGAGGAACAGGTAAAGAATGGAAGGGAGCCTTTTGAAGTTGCTAGTCAGTTGGCCGAGAAGTATCCTGCTGACAGAGATACGGTTATGCGGGCGATTCATGAGACGGTTGAGCAAGTCAGGAAAGGTTATCCTGTTCCTACGGGTAAGCGGATACTGATCGAGGATTGGGAGGACTTCGTCATTATTCACGCCCATTTCGGGTCCCTCACGAATCGGGCTTTGGCTCAGTTAATTGGTCACGTTTTGTCTGAGCAGACCGGATACAGCGTTATGGTTCAACACGATCCGTATCGCATTTTCGTTTATACGATGAGTGCCGCCAATGCTGATCGTATTATGGGATTGTTTGATGAGATGAAGCGGATGGATGACTTGGACATTCGTGACATGCTTACCAAGGCGACCGTGAAGACCGGCATTTTCAAGAGGCGGATGGTTCACGTTGCCCGCAGGTTTGGAGCCCTAAAAAAGTGGGTTGACCTGAGCAGAATTAGTCTTCAGAAGTTGATGAAGAGTTTTGAGGATACAGCCATCTACGATGAGGCTTTGAAGGAGACTTTCACCAAGGACCTAGATTTGGAGCACATGACCTGCGTGCTGAACGATGTTAAGAAGGGCGAAATTGAAGTCACTAAACTTGAAACTGAAGGCGTTGCGACTCCAGTTGCGCGTGTTGGAATAGAAAGGGTTAGCATGAAAACTGACCTCATTCCACCTGAGAGGATGAAGCTTATTCTGGTGGAGTCGACTAAGGCGCGCCTCCTCAACGAGGTTCGCACCTTTGTTTGCACCGATTGCTGGGAATATCTGGAAATGATTCGGATTAAAGATTTACCTGAGATGCCAGCTTGTCCTAGATGTGGGTCCTCAAGCTTGGGCGTGCTTGGGATGGAGGAAGATGCTATTCGGTCTTTGGTTGACAAGAGGGGTGAGAAGCTAACCACAAGCGAGGAGAAAATGAAGAAGGGAGCTTTAAAAACGGCTAGGTTGATGTCTGGGTACGGCAAGCCAGCTGCTGTGGCCCTTTCTGGAAGAAAGCTTAGGGTTTCTGACGTGGAGGAAATTCTTAGAGAGGAGAAGACGCTTTCAGACAGGTTTTTTGAGTTGGTGATAGAGGCTGAAAGAAACGCCCTAAAAAGAAGATTCTGGTAGGTGTCTATTTCTAGAACCTAATTTTTGCCGAGTTAAAATTAGGCTTCAGGGAAAATTTAATGAACGTAAGTGTAAGCAATTGCGATTGATTGCGGAAGATGGAGTGGCTTAGATGAAAACTTTCATGGAAGAAATCATGAGGGCTTATAGGAAGAAAGTGCTTTTTACGCGTCATGCGTTGAATCAGATGAACTTGTCTGAGAGAATGATTTCGAGGCTGGAGGTTTATGAGGCATTGGAGAGTGATGAGATTGTGGAAGATTATCCAGATGATCCTCGGGGGCACAGTTGTTTGCTTATGGGCAAAACTCGTGATGGAAGGGTTATTCATGTGGTTTGTGCACCCAAGGAGGATTATTTGGCGATAATAACGATTTATTCGCCAACTTTATTAGAGTGGGAACCAGACTTTAAAACGCGTAGAAGAGAGTGAGGCTCATGGAATGTTATTATTGTAAGGGCGCTATGGTTAGGGGAAAAACAACTTATACGATGAATGGGCGGGGGTATCATCTTCTTATCGATGAAGTTCCGGCTTGGATATGTCAGCAGTGTGGCGAGGTTTATTTTGAAGGAGAGGAAGTCGACATAATCCAAGACTTGATTAAGACGATTGATTCAAAACTCGCCAAAGCTCAATTGGCTAAACCAAAACCTCCAACGTAGATGAGCTGGTCATAGAGGCTGAAAGAAACGCCCTAAAAAGAAGATTCTGGTAAGTTTACGCTGAAAAGGCAACTTTAGGGCTCGGATTTTCCTCACATGTGCTTGTAGAACGATTTATGATCGGAAATGTGTTGGGAATGTTGAAAACATTGTTGAAAAATTATGGAGGGGCCCTAGATAGAGAAAGAGATAGTTATTTAGAATTCATAAAAGTATAAAAGGAAGAGAAAGTGACTTAGTAGTCCCCTACTGTTAGACCCTCTGGAGAAGAACAATTTGGAATTAACCCGCCAAAGAATACGGGAACAGGCCCTCCAAAGATTCAAACATACACGAACCTGCGTCCTAGCCAGAGAACTATGCCTCCTCATCCGCACAAACAGAGTAGCCCTCAACCCAAAAGACGTAGCCGACTGTTGCTCCTTCATATCAACCATATGCAAAGAAGCTGGCTGCACGGAACCAAGCGAAATATGCCAAAAAGCTGCAGAAGCAGTCCTAACAAGCGAAGAGCGATACTTGGACCTCTGCATGCAAAGCTGCCAGAAATGCGGAGAATCCAGAAGACCCGCCGCAAGACAAATTCGAGAAAGAACAACCTATGTAGCCTAACAACCGCGAAAACCATAAAAGCAGAAGGCATGTAATAAAGACAAAAAGCGAGGAGGACTAAACTTGTTTATAGCACCATACGTCGCCTCACCCATGCCGGTAGTACGTCGAATGCTCACCCTCGCCGAACTTAAACCCGGAGAAACCTTCTACGACTTAGGCTCAGGAGACGGTAGGGCAGTAATAATGGCTGCCCAAGACTTTGGAGCCAATGCTGTAGGGATCGAGTTGAGGGAAGACCTAGCGAAAAGAGCCCTCAACAGCATTGATGAACTCGGCATCGAGAGAAGGGTGCAAATTCTTCAAAACGACATATTCAAGGTTGACTTAACCACCGCAGATGTCGTCTTCCTGTACCTCACAACAAGCGCAAACGAGAAAATCAAGCCAAAACTGGAGTCTGAGCTTAAACCAGGAACCCGAATCGTTTCCCACGACTATGAAATTCTCGGGTGGAAACCATCTAAAATCGACAATTTCTGTGAAAACCCTAAGCTAGGCTACCCATCCCACACACTCTACGTCTACAAAAGGTAACGTCTTCGTTCCAACGCTAAGTGATTCTAAACTTTCCGCAACATCACCTAGACTACAATTTATAAGATAGACCCTTTCTTGAATATTCTGAACCTGCAAGACCAGCAGTTCATCGCTGGCGGATGAGAAATGGTACCCATCCCTTGGAGATACGTTGAGTCTTGAAACTGTATCGCCTGTGGCATGTGCTGCAAAGGTTATCAGGTAGTCCTCGGGTTCAACGAGTGGGTTAACCTAGTTCGAACGTACGGGGTTGGAGTAATCCAGCCGGGCATAGACAAGTTTTATCTGGGGAAAAAAAGCGACGGCACATGCCTCTTCTTGTACAAGCTTTTCGACACACGGCTCTGTGGACTGCAAAACATGAAGCCTAAGGCTTGCAAACTTTGGCCCTTCAAAATTCTCTCTGGACCCAAGTTTGGCAGATCAAATGAGGCTGTCTATAGGTACAGGGACAAGGATTTTTTCGTTTACGTGGATCCGTCGTGTATTGGGATAAGGTGGGGTAAACCGACGCCGGAGTTTACTTATAGAACCTTAACGGAGCTTGTTGAAATAGCCATGGGACTACGGGAAAAGCAGTATTATTCCACTTCTAGGATACCTTACCGCCCACGATACTTTAGGGTTAGAGGAAGAAAAATAGTCTAGAAATCAAGTTACACCATTTACTTCAAACATGAGCAAACATAAATTCATTATTGTTCACATTCGATGCATTTACAATATTAGTTTTGATTCCTTTAGAATTAGAAGTATAGTATAGAAGGTTGTGATAGGCAAATTTTAAATTTGCATGAAAATGAGGGCGGAACAGCAGTTGCGCTTTCTTCTACGTTTTCAGCTGAATTCGAAGTTAATACACCTATTGGTACGGATGTAATAGTTACTGACCCAGTTTCTGGCGTCACCGTAAAATTTGCTGAAGTTACAAACGCCGGAGTTACAATTGTTACTACTAGCGATATAGGGCCTACGCCACCAATAGGGTTCAAAATTGTGGGGGGATCACCACAATATTATGAGATCACTACAACCGCCGAATACGCAGTGACCATTGAAATAGCCATACCTTATGATCCGGCTCAAGTCAAGGGATCAGAAGGGTATCTAAAACTTATGCAATGGGATTCTGTTGAGGCAAAATGGAAAGATGTTACAACCTGGGTGGATGAGGTAAACAATGTAATCTACGGGCAGGTCACGGCACTCTCAATATTTGCGGTGATGGAATCGGAGCAATACTATCTAACGGTTCAAACAGAGCCTCTAGGCATAGCAACCATTCCTGGCGAAGGCTGGTACGATGAAGGCGAAACCGCATACGCAATACTAGCAATAGGCTTAGATTACGTTGACACTCTCGCCTATGGCTTCGTCGGCTGGAGCGGAGACGCCTCAGGCTGGGACCTAATAAGCGAACCCATCATAATGAACGCGCCCAAAACCGCCATCGCCAACTGGGAAGCCGGCCCAGTATACGAAGACGTCCGCACCATAGGATTCTGGAAACACCAAGTAAACGTCTGGTACTTCACCGAACTAGAAAAAACAGGCATGAAGATCAGGGGCATAGGAAAAGCGCAAATACCTGAAGATGAGCTCATAGCCTACCTAACATTCATTGACACCAACTCAGACTATTTCAGAGGCAAAATAGTAAAAGACAACGATGGCGACGGAACTATCATCAACTTGGAGATACTGCAAAACGCCTACAACTTCTTGGAGACTCCGACTGGTCCAGAGAGCATGAAAATGAGGGCGGAGCAGCAACTACTCGCCCTCTGGCTCAACCTAGCCCACAAAGCGTTCTTCTGGAACACCCAACTCAGCCAAGACACACTCTACATATACTATCAATACACCTACGATGATGCCGACGGACTAGCCACAATAGGCGAAGCAATAAGATTCTGCGAAGCCGAACTAACCAAAACAGACAGCAACTACGAGGCAGTCAAAAACATATGCGACAGCATCAACAATAACCTAGGCATAATCTGGGGAACATAGAAAACAATCCATTAACGAACAAACACAAGTCCCCTCTTTTTTCTATACATTATAGCTTTGGAACGAATGCCTTTCGTACAGCATCTCATACAACTTACTCATTACTCAATTTCTCAACGTTGTCGATTTCCTCAACCTTCTTGTCTGGTCGAAAACGCACAACCTTCGGAACCCTCGAGGCGTAACCACTCGTATACTCGTCTGTTTCCTGAATCTCCTGGTAAGTCGCCTCCACCACAACCGAAGGCTTAACGAAAACCCCTTCATTATCTTGGCTGATCCTGGTTTGCTCCACAATGTCCCTAAGCATGTCCATGGTTTCCTCTGGCAGATTCGAAACCCTTCCGATGGTGTAAAGCTTTTTCTTTTCTGGATCTCGAACAGCCAGCAAAAAGGAGGAGTATAGTCCAGCTCTCCTTCCCTTCCCGTACAAAGCCTTTATAATGGTGCAGTCGATGGTGTCGCGCTCAGGCTTCAGTTTCAGCCAGGTGTAGGTTCTCTGCCCAGCCTCGTAGGTTGAGTTAAGATTCTTAACGACTATGCCTTCCAAACCGCTACGCAAGGCTTCCTCGTAAAACTTCATCAGTTCAACCTCGTTTTCACAGTCCCTCCCTTCCACAACATACTCGGCTGGAACAACCTCTAGGAGGTATTTCCTCCTTTCCGAAAGAGGCAGATCGGTCAGCTTCCTACCATTCAAGAAAAGAATGTCGAAGGCTCGGATAGTTACCCTAATCTTCTTCTTTCTTCGCTCCAAACCTTCCTTAGGCGGCTTTCTTGGAACAGTTCTTTCAAGCAAATATTGGAACGGGAGAAATCTTCCGTTTTCATCGATGGCGACAACCTCGTTGTCAACGATGCAACTCTGCGCCTTAAAAGTGTTGGCAATATCCACGACTTCAGGTAGAGTCTGCGACTTCTCCAATGCCCTCCTTGAAAAAAGCCAAGTTTGGGTGCCCCACCTATGAATCTGCAATCGGCTTCCATCCAACTTGAACTCAGCTCGAACAGGATACTCCACCTTGTCGGACTCGTATAAATGGGCGAGTTGGGGCTTAAGAAACTGTCCGGGTCGCAGTTTTATGGTTGAAAGCGCTAGGTCGCCCTTGGGCACAAGCATTATGCCTTCAGTTATTCCTAGTATGGCGCAAGCGCTTTCAATAAGCTCAGGCGAAACGTTATAGGCTCTTGCTGCAGCTCGAATTACAGTTCGTTGGTAGTAGCCCAGTTTCAGGTCGCTCAACAGGAGCCTAACTATATACTTTGCCTCTTCAGGGGTGCCAACCCTCAACAGGCTGGAGATGTGGAGGTTCCGCTCCATAATCCTGGCCATTTTAGGGAGAAGCCTAATTGCTTCGTAAACTTCCTCCACGGTTAGTTCTTCTTTCTTCGGTTTTTTAGGAGGAAGGCTACTTCTCCGTGTTCGCCGTAGTCTATGAGTAGTTTTCTCACTTCGCGTATGGACGTTCCTGTGGCGAGGGATACGGCTCTTTCCACGGTTCCTGGACCCACTTTTAGACTTTCTTCTATGATGTTTCCGAGTGCCAGCCTCGTTTTCATCTCTAAGCCTAGGTCCTCTCGCTGGAAGAATTTGGCGAGTCCTGTTTCCTTTCCCTTCTTGCTTCTCAAAACGGCTAGGCGTTCATACACCTTTACAACACTTGAGAAGGGGGCGGGATTTTTCAGCGGTATCCCTGCTATGAATAAACGTATGAGATGGTAGGGGACTCCCCACTTCCATTCAATTTGTTCTGGAGTGAAACCTGATTCTATAAGGTGTTGTACTGCGGCTTTAGGACTGCCGTACATTTGAACGAGTTCCTCAAAGGTGGGAGGCTTCACTACCGTCATAGCTTTTCACTGACTCTAATCCGAAGGCTTCGGGATGGGCTCAAGGGCTCGGATGAAGCCTTCAGGCGTGATGTCTACGCGTATTCTTCTCCGTTCAAAGTTGCACATTCTGCAGTCTAGCACCCTGGCGATTCTCACGAATTCTCCTCTGTTGGCTTCGAGGTCAACCTTCTGATCTTCCCAGTAGATGCGGCAATAGTCCACTATGATGGTTCCGTCGAGGTTGTGAGCTAGGCCTATGCCTCCAGCCATGTCGTAGCTGTCCCACCTTTCGGCGCTCCTTTGATTCACATAGAGGCCGGTCACCCCGTGCAGTTGGTTGTACCTCGCCAGTTCCATAACTCGATATTTCAGGGCGCCTCTGTAGGCTTCCAAGACCGTTACCGAATCTAAAATGACCAGTTCAATTTTTTCCTTTTCGACAACGTAACGATAAGTTTCAGCGAAGGTGCTCCAGTCTCTCAAATCCGGATAGACAACTGTGTCGAGGACGTAGAGGTTTTTCCTAATATTTTTCCAGTCTAACCCCAGCATGTCAGCTTTCTGCTTTAAACGGGACTGCAAATCAAACCTTGGAGTCGCGCTTTTCCAAGTATCCTCCGCAGTGGCGTAAAGAGTCTTCCTCCCAGCAGCCGCCACCCTAACCGCAATTTCCTCAACCAAAATAGACTTGCCAGCCCCTGGAAGCCCTGTTATGGCAAACTGCCCACAAATCGGAACGCCGTTTAGGGTTTCTCCCTCAGGCGTCAAGAACAGCTGATCTATAAAGGTGCCTGTTGACAGTCCCACAAGAGGCTTCATTGCTTCTGGCGCCTCGTCTGGACGGAGAACCAAGCCGCTCAGTTTCTCTTCTTTCCTCTCGATTTCTGTTTTCATGGGCTTGGTGGCTAGTTCCCACTCGTCGGCAGGAGCTCTAGCTCCCTTCATGGCTTCGGCTAATGTTTTAGCCATGGCCTTCATTATTCTTTCAACATCAGGCGCTGCTTCTGGCTTCTTCACCTCCGGCGGAGCCGACGGTGCAACTACCTTAGAAATGACTGTTTCTGGGGCTAGGAGAACCCACATCTCTCCTCTTCTGTTGACGACGCCCTTGGACCTGAGGGACTGAAGTAGGGCGTAGGCGGAATCTGGACCATACTTGGGCACGCCTAAGCCTTCAGAAATTTCGTCTAAGGAAGCTTGGCCGTCGTGATCTTTCAAGAATCCTACGATGTCGCTTTCCTCCACCATTATGTTCCCCACTGGTTAATGTTTCCCTGTTCACTATAAACATTCCCACTTTTAAGGTGAAAATTCATATATCAGAAGCTGAATAATAGACAGCATGAGGGATAGTGTTTATGAAGGTCTTTCTCGCTGCCCCCTTATTCAGCGAGGCAGAGCGCGATTTCAATTCTAAGGTAGCCAAAAGGCTGAGGGACAAAGGGTTCGAAGTTTGGCTTGCTCAGGATTTTCCTTTCATTCATGAAGGAACTTCCAAGGAGAAAAAGAAAATCTACGAAGAGGATATTTCAGCTTTGAAGGCATGTGATGTTGTGGTGGCAGTCTTAGACGGTGTGACGGTTGATTCAGGTGTGGCTTTCGAAATGGGTTATGCCATAGCCATAGGAAAGCCTGTGATGGGACTAAAAACGGACCATAGGGCTTTTTCAAAGATGGAAGATGTCAATCTCATGTTAGAAGTGCCCCTAATCAAGCTCTGCAATACCATAGAGGAAGTCCTAACTGAGCTCAAAAGCATTTAATTGCCCCAAGTAACGTTGAGAGTAAAGGTGTTTATCGTGGACGTTTTTGAAGCCATCAGAACTAGGAGGAGCATAAGAAAGTTCCGCCCAAAACCTATTCCAGACGAGAAGTTGGAGATGATTCTGGAGGCTGGTCGTCTGGCGCCTTCAGCTGGCAACCGTCAACCCTGGCGCTTCGTTGTGGTTAAGGACCCAGAGAGGAAGAGAGCTCTTGCCAAGGCGGCGGACAACCAGATGTTCATTGCAGACGCCAGCGTAATTATAGTTGCCCTCGGTGATCCTGAAGCTTCACCGAGATGGTTTAGGCAGGACCCTATGATAGCGGTTGAGCACATGGTTTTGGCTGCAACCGCTTTGGGTTATGGCACTTGCTGGATTGGAGCTTTCAGTGAAGATAGGGTTAAACGCATTCTAAGAATTCCTGAGGGGTTAAAGGTTATAACACTGCTACCTATAGGCTTTCCAGACGAGGCTCCAGCTCCTAGGGAAAGAAAAAAGTTGAAGGAAATCATTTTCCTAGAAAAATACGGGAACCTTCCTGAACATAGCATCAGCAATTGTATTTCCATCAGCTGAAGAAAAATTGTTTTAATCGTTTAGTCATAGCCTCTTGAACAAGCTAGGAGACGATTCTGCGGTTCGCCAAAATCTAGCTACAAGGGCTACCATTCCGCCAATGATGATTAGTACGCCGGAGAGAGTGCGATACTTGAAGTCAAAAGAATGCAGGATAAGTATTCCTACGATGATGCCCATTACGCCGCCTGCAAGGGAGGCGCCTTTCCATATTATGATGCACCCAATAACGGCTAATATTGCAAGCAATGTTTCTTCTATCGGAAAAGAGCCTGTGATTTGGTTTTGAGCCAAAATGTAGGTGGCTTCCAGCGGAACCATGAATTCAAGTAACCCCCCAATCAGCGTTAGCATTGATCCTATGGTCTCTAGTTCCTTTCCATCCAACTTTTTCACCGCTGAGGTTTTGTCAGGTTGACAAGATAACTCTTTCTAAGCCCCTCATCACCATTTTTAGTGCAATTGCGTTTTTGGAAAAAATACTGTTTTCAACATTCTTCTGTTATTAGGATCCAAATAGCGCCATAGTCTTTCATTTTGCTTCACCTTTATAAGTAATAACGCCGTTATAGATATCGATGAAAATGAGACCACCATGCGAACTTGTTGTGCGATCAGTGCTTCCGGCGTTTCGGTCTCTGATAGCTAAAAGACTTATTGAGAGACATCATTTTTCTCAGGTGACTGCGGCTGAAAAGCTTGGAACAACCCAGGCTGCTATAAGTTATTATCTCTATTCAAAACGTGGGGATGAAAAGGTGAAACAGCTTGAAGCCCTGCCTTCTGTTCAGGCCATGGTAAATGAAATTGCTGAAGGCATCGCAACCGACAAGTTTTCTCCCTTCCAAGCCATGCTGCTTTTTTGCAAGTTATGTAAAGCCCTTAGAACGGGAGACCTTATATGCGACTGGCACAGGGATTTCCTCGCAGTTCCAGAAGCATGCGACATATGCCCCACCGTTATTGAGAGTTAGCCTAAAGCGTATCTTAGCAGACGCATTGCGACTTAACGGTTTATGATGTAAGGCAGTTTATCTTAGCAAGCCATAAAAATGTGAGACTAGAAGGTAGTGATTAAAGTGCGGTGTCAAAGGTGCCCAAGAAACCTAGACGATATTTTCTGAAAGAAAAGGAGACAAGGAAACTTTTACTTGATTTTTCCCAAAGGCTTAAAGTAAACGCTGAAAGGTTGTTCGGGCCCAAACCACGCGTTGAGGTGAATGAAAATGAGGTTGCTGAAATCTTTATTTTTGACAGAAAACCTTTGTTGGCAAAGTCCGGTGACACGTTTTTTCCCACCTTAGCCTTTGACGACGTTTTCTCCTTTCTTCCCAAAATAGTGGTGGACATGGGTGCTGTCCCCTTCGTTTGCAAGGGAGCTGACGTGATGGCTCCCGGCGTTGTTAGCATTGAAGGAGATTTTAAGGAGAATGATTTTCTTCTCATTGTGGATGAGCGCCATGGCAAACCGTTGATGATAGGCGTTGCCCTCTTCGATTCGCAAGCCATGAAGAATTTAAAACATGGAAAAATCGTGAAAAACATTCACCATGTGGGGGATAGGCTTTGGAATGCTTTAAAGAAAGTTTGATGTATACAATGTCAAACTGCTGGCGATAGAAGCAGGGTTGCTCCAAATTGATGTAGATCGTTGTATTCCCGATTATTCTATGCAAGCGCATACAAAACAGAAATAGAAAGGAAGATTGCAGGGGAATGGAGAAGTCTCCAAACGCAAACGTTTAAAGTCAAACACCTCCTAACTAAACAGTTAAGAAAGTGAGCAATGAATATTAAATTCAGGAGAGCAACCAGAATGTCCAAAAAGATTAAAAAAACTAAAACTGAGAAAGCTTCTCCGGTCTCCTCTGGTTTCCCAGCCAATGTTTACTTGAAAGCTCTGTCATTACGCGCTCTAGAGGACGTAGATGTTGTCAAACGTGAAATAGAATCGGGAAACATCCTCATACTGAGAGTAAGTCCACTAGCAAGAAAAAGCATTGAAGATGTAAAAAAGGCGGTGAATGAGCTATGCGAATTTACCAAATCAATTGGAGGAGACATTGCCCGCTTAGGTGAAGAACGCGTGGTTGTAGTGCCAAGTTTCATTAGAATTTGGCGGCAAGAAACCGCTACTTCCAAAGAAAAAGCGTCTACCGCAACTTGACGGTTTCTAGGTTCTCCGGCACAATCGCTTCAACCCTATACTTTCTCTGGAAAATGTTGGCTACGCTCATACACTTCGCTTTTTCGCCATGAACAACGATTATTCTCTCTGGTTTCGGTTTTACTCGTCGGATGTAATTAATTATCTGCCTCCTATCTGAATGTCCAGAAAATCCCTCGATGGATTCGACCTGCAAGTTCACTTTCACCACTTCAATTTTTCCCTCGCTGTTTATCATGGGTGTCTCAGTTAAGCCCTTCTGAATTCTGCGTCCCATGGTTCCCTCAATTTGATAGCTGACGAAGATTATTGTGTTGCGTTTATCCTGTGCCAAAGGTCCACCTTCCAGCATGCCCGAAGTCGCTATGATGATGCTTTGCTCTCCCTCAACGATTTCTTCCCTTGCACTGGGATGCTCCACGATGGTGAAGTAGTCTGACTGGAACGGGTTGATCCCCCCATGCAGAATGCTGTTTCGCACACCCCTCGCCAAATACTCAGGATAAGCCGTGTGAATGGCAGTTGCCTCAGAAATCATGCCCTCAATAAAAACGGGCGCCTCCTTCAGCAATCCCCGCCGCATATACCCATCGATAATCAGCATGATTTCCTGAGCTCTCCCAACCGCTGGAACAGGAATCAAAACTTTACCTCCCCGATCTAAGGTTTCGTTAATCACTGACGCAAGTCTTTCTTCAGCCCCTATCCTAGACGGCATTAAATCATTTGGAGACCCGTACGTGCTTTCCGTTATTATGGTCTCCACTCTTGGAAACATTGATACAGCGGGCTCAAGAAGCATCGTCGGCGCATATTTATAGTCACCAGTGTAGACGACGTTGTGCAGTCCCTCTCCAATGTGCAGGTGAATCAAAGATGAACCGAGAATATGCCCAGAATTATGCAAAGTTAGACGAATATCAGGCGCTATGTCAGTTACAGCGCCATATCGCAACGGAATAGTGTGTAAAACTGTCTCCCGCACATCCTTCTGACCATAAAGCGGCATCAGCCCTTGTTTGCTTAGAACATCAAGGTAATCCAGTTGAAGCAGGGTCATAAGATTTGAAGTTGGAGCCGAACAGTAAACAGGGCCATCGTATCCGTATTTGAACAAAAATGGGAGAAAACCACAGTGATCTAAGTGCGCGTGGCTTATTACAACAGCGTCCAACAAGTCCAGATCAAACTGGGCGGCGTCAAGCCTTGGGAAAGCTTCGAGGGGGTTTGTGGAACCTGGATTGATGCCACAGTCCAGCAACACGTTACTTTCTCTCGTCTGCACGAGTATGGCGGATCTTCCCACTTCTCGGAAGCCGCCTAACGCTGTGAGTCGAATGTCCCCAGCTCCGTGGACAGCGGGTCTGAAAATTCTTTCGCCAACCGTGCGAAGTATCCTCTCCCTTTCCTTGCTCTCGGAGTGAAGATAATGGCGCATGTGAGCCACAATTTTAGACGATATCGGAGGGCTTCTCAAAATGCGGGGTCTCCACCGCGTCTTCCTAACGATTTCTTGTAAGACCGCTCCATTTTTTCCAATAACCAGGCCTGGCTTCTTGGTTTCTATAATAACTTCGCCGAGGCTCGGGTCGAAGTTTATTCCTGTAATCTCTGCCTCTGGAGAAACTATTTCAGGTATAATCCTCTCCGCGTCTTTCTCATCCAACCTTACAGAAGGATCGGAGCGCACAACTATTCTTTTCCTGATCAAATTGACGATGTCTGCAATGATGTAGCTTTGTTCAATCAGAATCTCCGGCTTTTTCGTGTAGACGGCTAGTGCCGGCCCTTCGAACTCGATGCGGGTGACTTCCGCTTCTTTTGGAATGTGTTCCAATATGTGTTGGCTTATTTCCCCCTCGGTTTTGCTGTTGGCTGGCATACTTCTTCTTCGCTCCTCAGGAGCCCCCTAGAATGTTTTTCTTTTCCTCGTCGTTTAATTCACGATAACCTTTTTCGTCTATGACTGCTACGTCAAAACTGTCTCCGCTTGCGGCGTCCCTTTTCATAGCGGAGTCAACAGCTCGCACAACCACGGATAGAACGTCCTTTACATCAGCATCTTCTTTGTATTTGTCTTCCAGAACCCCGTAGGCTATGGGGGAACCCGACCCAGTGGCAACGCATTTTTCTTCCGTGAGGCTTCCGAAGGGATCTAAGGAGAAAACATGGGCACCTGTGTCATCGACGCCGCCAACGAGAACCTGCGTTATCAGTGGCGCTAAACGAGCTGAGAACAAGAGGTTTGCGACAAGTCTGGCTGCTGATTGTACTGGCATTGGTCGTCCGGAGTTCAGTTTGTAGAGTCGCGCGTTTACTTTAAGAATTTCAACGGTTCTTTGCGCGTCGGCAACGGTGCCTGAAATGGTCATGGCCAAATGGTCGTCTATTTGGTATATTTTCTTTCCCTTTTTGTGGGCTACAAAGTATCCCATGGTCACGCGGGTATCTGAAGAAAGGATAACTCCGTCTTTGCAAACTACGCCTATGGTTGTTGTTCCCTTTAAGGCTAATTTATCAATTGGTTCACGCATTTTCATTTCCCCCGAAAATTGAGAGATACACAGATACGTATCGGGAGAAGTTAGAGGAATGTATATCATAACCGACGCGTTAATTAATCTTACGGTTAGATTTATACCAAACTTCCCTTTTCTGTATAAATCTAAGCATACAGACAATTAACCGACGGATTTTGAAATTTATTTGTTCACCTTTTCCAGCCACCGGATTAGGAGGGACTTCTCTCTTTTGCGACGTTTTAGTCTTAAAGTTGTTTTCTTTGATTTCATCTCTTTTTCCATAGCTTTATCGTCTTAACAAAATCCCTTGGAAAGAAGACACTTGCGCAATAATTGGAGAAGATGACAAAGTCTGGTTCTATGAATCTCTAGCGGGGGACTTTTCATAATCAAAAATGGAGAATTTGTACCAGTTGTGTAGTAGCGCGCGAAAAGCGAGCAAGAATCGAACTAACCAAAAAACTATTACGGGGAACGAAGACAAGAAGCTAACATGAAGCCGAAGCCTGCCGTCCACAGAATGACTCTTCCAAGGGAAGTCGTTGTGGGAAACGAAACTCTATCGTTGATAAGCGATATTTGTAAAAGGCTTGGCTTTTCCGAATCCGCTTTTGTGGTAACGGGTCCGGAAACACAGCATGTTGCGGGTGGGAGGGTTATTGATTTGCTTCGTGACAAGGGAATTGATGTTGATCATTTGGTTGTGTCTTCCTCTACTATGTGGAATGTTAGGGCGGTTGAAGAGAAGATTCAGGAGTCGAAACCGCAGGTGGTTCTTGGGGTAGGTGGTGGCACCAAAATTGATCTTGCGAAGCTTGGTTCTGCGCGTCAGGGGATTCCCTTCATAAGCATACCGACCACGGCTTCTCATGATGGGATTGCGAGTCCTTTTGCTTCTGTTAAGGGGCTGAGTAAACCTTATTCTGTGGTGGCGCAGTCGCCTATGGCTATTGTAGCGGACACCAATGTCATCATTCAGTCGGATTACTGTTTTACTGCTAGTGGATGTGGAGATGTCGTAGCCAAGTTTACGGCGGTTCGTGATTGGGAGCTTGCTCACAAAGTGAAAAATGAGTATTATGGTGAGTATGCCGCAAGTTTGGCTTTGATGAGTGCGAAGCTTGTCATGAGAAATGCGGATGTAATTAAGTCTGGGGTGGAGGAAGGTCTCCGTGCTGTCTTGGAGGCTTTGATAAGTTGTGGTGTTGCTATGAGCATTGCGGGCAGTAGCAGACCTTGCAGTGGTTCAGAGCATTTGTTTAGCCATGCTCTAGACCTTGTTGCGCCGAACATGGCTATGCATGGGGAACAGTGTGGTGTGGGGACAATAATGTTGGCTTATCTTTATGGAATGAATTGGAAGGGCATAAAGACAACGCTTCAGAAGGCTGGGGCTCCCACCACGGCTGAGGAATTGGGGGTGGAACCTGAGTCTGTTGTGGAAGCGTTGGTGCGGGCGTGTACGATTCGTCCTGAGCGGTACACGATTTTGGAGGAGAAAAGGTTGAGTTATGATTCTGCTGAGAAGCTTGCTAGGGCTACTGGCGTTATAGATTAAGCTTGGATGAGAGGCGTGGAAAGGAGGAATGGCTTTGGGACCAGAGGAATTAGAGACAATAGTCATAGCATTGCGTGAACTTGGCCTGAGTTACGATGAGACGGTCAAACTAATGAGTGGAGTTACGAAAGATGCAAAGTCTCTGAGGTCCCTATGGGGAAAACCTAGTGCTGGAGGACAGAAGGGCTCTCGGCTCGTCAAGCTTGGTGTGTCTTTGATAGCTTTTCCAATTCCCACAATTGGTATTAAGAAGAGCTTGGGCGGTATGCTGATAGCTGCTGGTTTGGTTCAAGAGAGAATGAGGCATATGCACGTAGCGGATGTCTACAGCACTTTCCAAGATGTAAACAGGGAATTGCAGAAGCTTCAGCAGAAATCTGTTTAGCTCTCCTACTCTCTTGGAGCATCTTAATGGAGTATGAAATGTAGAGAGTGTAGATGTTGTAACTATTTCCTTTCAGAGAACAAGTATTGGTGCTAGTTGCTTTTCTTTTTGGTTGTTATGCGCCTGTTTCCTGTTTTTTGAATATTTCGGTGAATTTTACGGTTGTTATTTCTGGGAAGAATTTTTGTATGTCTGTGGCGACGCCTCTTTTTGCGGGTTGTATTCCTTCTAGGTAGAAGGCTTCTTCGGGCATGTTTATTGTGATGTTGGTTTTTGTTGTTTTGAATTTTATTTTTTGTGTTTCTACTGCTGGTATTCTGCGGTGGATGAGTGCGGCTATTTTTTCTTTTTTTGTTTTGAGGTTTTTTTGGACTGTGATTTCGTAGATTAGGGTTTTTCCGGCTAGGGGTGGGTTGAAGTCTAGTTGTACTCTTCCAGCTCCTATGGTTCTTATTGTTGCGGGTTTTTTGTTGTATTCGATTCGCATTCCTAGTTGGGGGGTTATTCCGCGGGCTGTTAGTCTTCTTAGGGGGACTAGCCGTACTTTTTCTGGGTCTCTGGGTCCGAAGGCTTTTTCTGGTGGTACTTCTATGGAGTCTTTTTTCTTGATTTTGAGGTTGGGTAGGGCTTCGTCTACAGCTTTTAGCATCCAGCCTTCTCCGACGACAATGAGTTGTGGCTCATAGATTTCTCCTTCTTTGTAGAGTTTTTCCTTTTTTGCTGTTTCTTCGATGGTAGTGTCAAAGATTTCTCCTGTTTCTTTGACTTTGCTTGTGTAGTTGATTAGGATGAAGTCGCCTTTTTTGCTGGGCACTTTCTGTTCCTCTCCGGTGTTGTTTTAGTTTTGTTGGACGTTGTCTTTAACTTTTATTTATGATTATTGTGTTTTTGTTTTTCTTTTTATAGATTAGCCCTCGACAAACATGTTATATAACTCTTTTGGGTCGGCTTAGCTTGGTCTCTTCAGGTATTCAGACACGCTTTTGAGAAAGCGTTCAGCAGCCTCAACAATCCATTCTGCATCTTCTGAGCCAAGAACAGGCCTTAAGGCGTAGTCAGCTGTTTCCCTCAAACTTTTTGCATCTGAAAATATTATGCCAAGCTCTCTGGGCAGTTTCTTCTCCTTGACGAAATGTAATCCAAACTCTCGGAGGGTTCCTTCATGGGTTTTTGGAAACGAGTTTTCAGAGGCTAGAGCAGCTTTAGACGCATGGAATATGCAATAGTAGGCTCTAGAAATGGCGTCTTCATATTCCTCAAGGCCCAGTAATTTCTTCGCCGCCCCCAGTTTTCTTTGAGCTTTCCTTAAGAGGTCATCAATTTCTGACAAGACTCAAAACATCTCCATATAACTGAATGCCTTCTTCCTTGATTTCCCTAGCAAAATTCAGCTCGTCCTTTATCCACTCAATAAATTCTTCTCGGTTCATGATGATTAGTGTTATGGGCGTGGCTGAAACCAGAGATATGGGATAGATTATTTTGTGTGATTTCCTTCTGACTCTAGAAGCATCTTCGTGTTCAATCAGAATGAGCAGGTCTATGTCACTTTCAAGTGTGGCATCGCCGCGAGCTACAGACCCGAACAGCACAACATCAGTGATGACGCTGGCTAGGTTAGATTTCAAAATCTCGGAAGCTATTTCAGCGATAACACGAATAAACCTTTGCAGGGATATGTAATGTTCGGCAACAAGCCTTCGAACCGCCTCTCTAATGGCTTCGCTTCTGCTTACATAGAAACCCTCTGAGACAAGTCTATCCAGTTCTCCGACAAGTTTATTGTCAAGTTTCGTTGGGATAGCTAGGTCCATATGGACACCATGTAGATAGAAATTATACTCTGGTATAAAAAGATAATTATGTCAGTTCTACTTCATCAACGTTTACATGTTACCTAAAGCACCGCCAGTATTTCTTCAGGATTTGTTTTAGTTCTGTAAGTGTTTTCTTAACCGTTCTTCGGCATTCTTCTGGTTCAACAGGCGGACTGTAAGGATCACCCACCCCGATCTTTTCCAAACCAACAACTCCAGCCGTGAGAGCATACCAACAAGCTGGCAGAACCACTGGATTATATCCACTTCCAACCATCAAAACCATTTTACCGCCACAAACCTTCTCCGCTACCCCAACAACAGTCCTACTTAACTCAAAGAAACCCTTCACCGTCAAACCCAAACTACCAAGCATATCAGCAAAATGAGAATCGCTTCCTCCATTACCCAAAATAATGTCAGGCTTATACTCCCCAGCCAAAGGAACAAAAACCTCCCTCAAAGCCTCAAGATAAGTCTCATCCCCAATCCCAGGAGGCAAAGGCACATTCACATTAAAACCCTCACCATCCCCCTCACCAATCTCCTCAGCAAACCCAGTGCCAGGATACAAAGTCCTCGGATCCTGATGCAACGAAACAAACAACACGCTAGGATCGGAATAGTATATGTCGCTTGTTCCATTACCAAAATGCACATCATAATCCAAAACCAAAACACGCTTCAACCCATACTTTTCGCGTAAGTACTCCACCAAAACCGCAACATCATTAAAAAGACAGAAACCCCCACCATAATTCTTACCAGCATGATGAAAACCACAACCCAAAGCCACAGCACGGTCAACCTCACCCCCATAAACAGCCTCGCCAGCCATAACAGCTCCACCAATCACCAACCTAGCCGCCTCAAGAATCCTAAGCGAAACAGGCGTCTCAACATCATAAGGCTGACCAAACTCAGCCAAACGAAAAATCAAATCCACATACTCCTCATCATGAACCCTAAGCAAATCCCCCCTATCAACCAAACCAGGCTTCAAAACAGTCACGCCGGGCAAACCAAGCAGCCCCTGCTCCTCAAAAAAACGCATAACATTAACAAAACGGTCACCCCTAAAAGGATGACCAAACCCCAAATCATACTGACCAAACTTTTCGTGATAAGTCAAAGCCACTTTCAAACCATGCTGTCCCCGAAAACTCAAACCGACAACTTCACATACCTACCAAGTTCCTCAGCAACATCTCGCAAACCCAGCCTAGCTAACGAACTCTCAGTGGGTATTCCCCGATTATCCCAGCCCCTCTTGCCATAGTACACCCCAAGCATACTGTCGTATTTTTCTCTATCTAAAGTTGCTCCCTTGAAGTGACCTTTTGTAAGAGGTTCATCAAACCATCTCGCCGGCGGAACATCCATGTTCCTACTCCAACTATCAGCGTACTCCCTTACCCAAAAAGCTCTCATCAAAGCAAAAGTTCTGTCAGCAATGGTGAACAAATCATTCATGGTCATGTCCACGCCAGTTGCAGCCTTCAGAAACTTGGGATACCAATATAACCCAAAGCCCACCTCCACCCACGGAAGGCGACAAGTCGTCAGACACTCAAACACTCCTCCCCTCAACCTCTGCAACTCAATAACCTTGTCAACTTTAGCTTCGCCATAGCTTTCACGTCCAACCGAAACCTCCCAAGAAATAACCCAAGCATCCTTGTGATGAGCACCAATGGAGCAAGTGCCATAAGACAGCGCCATTCCAGGAGTTGTATGACAGTTGTAACCTGAAACTTCCAAGCCCTTTATCTGCATAGCCAACTTTTCAGCATCACCGCCCACCTTCTTAGACGCTGACCGTACACCTTCCGCAAGAAGAGCGCCTATTCCACGTTTATAGACTACATCTTCAGCTAGGACCTTCGCTTCTTCAAAGTCTCCCCATTCAACCCTATAGTCGACGAGCCTCTTTTCTGAAGCCTCCATAGCGAAACCTATAACGTTTCCAAGAGATATAGTGTCTACTCCATAGTCGTCGGCAAGCCTGTTCAAAGTTGCTACTTCTTTGAGATTGCCTAGACCTATGTTAGACCCCAGCAGAGCAACATTTTCGTAGTCCAGTTCAGAAGGCAACTTCTCAGAATCCTCCACCACATTGCCACAAGTCATGTTGCAGTGAGGACAACCTCTGTTGGAAATTTTTATTTTCTCCATAGCAAAACCTCCGATTTCATCTGCTTCGTCGAAAACTCCTTCCCGAAAGTTTTGCGTTGGAAGAACACTGTTTTCTTGGCTCCATTCTACGACCGACATAGTTCCCTGACGCTTCCAAAAATCGTAGTTTGGTTTTGCCAATACTTCCCGGTAGGCTTCAAGACCTAAGGTTTTTACGGCTTTAGCATCCTTTACTGGCAGGGTTTTTGTTCCTCTAACAACTACTGCCTTCAGGTTTTTAGAGCCCATAACTGCGCCCATGCCAGGTCTACCGCCCGCCCGGCCTCCTTGAGAAACCGCATTGGCGAACTTAACTTGGTTTTCTCCAGCTTGACCTATGGCGATGACACCTACGCTTGTACCATGCTCTTTTTTGAGGGCTTTTTCGGTTTGAAGGGAGCCTTCGCCCCAGTAGTCTTTGGCGTCAACGAACTCTGTTTTGGCATCGTGAATATACAGGGTGGTGGGTTTCGAAGCTTTCCCTTGTATGACGATGGCGTCGTATCCAGCCCTTCTCATTTGAACCGTTGCGTGGGTGCCTAGGTTTCCGTCGCCGTAACCACCTGTTAAGGGACTTTTCGCCGCGACTAGGAGTTTGCCGCTGCTGGGAAGCGGAAGGGCCGTTAGTGGTCCGGCTGCGAAGATTAGCTTGTTTTCAGGAGAAAGCGGGTCTATCCCTGGTTTCAGTTCGTCCCAGAGAATTTTAGCTGCAAAGCCTCTTCCGCCAAGGAAGGTCTTGGCGAAGCTGGCATCATATTCTTGAGAAACAGCCTTTCCTTTTGTTAGGTCTACTCGCAGTAGTTTGCCGTTCCAACCGTGCATCTCATCCACACAACTCGTGGAGAATAGCGTATAGGTTCAAGGCTTTATAAATTCGGGTTTTGGATGGGAGGAATTTCGTCTGTGCTGTGTGATTGGGATTCAAGAAAAAGGGGAAGGAAGTTTTTGCGGGGTTTTGTTAAAGGCTACTCGTAGGTTTCCTCTTCAGTGGTCTCCTCTGTTTCTTCGTAGGAGGACGTCTCCTCAGCTGAAGTCTCGGTTTCAATCTCTTCTTCTGTTGCAGTTTCCTCCGTGTATGTCTCGTTAACAACTTCTTCCGTGTCCACGGTTTCTTCGGCGGTCTCCTCTAGTGCTTCGTATGGTGCCTCTTCTTCCACTGGCATCTCTTCTGCTGGGGTTTCGATAGGTATCTCAACCCCTTCCTCGGTGGGAGTTTCCTCTGATGTTTCCAAAGGCTCTTCGATTGTCACTTCCTCGGCAACTACCTCTTCTGGTGCTTCCAAAGGCTCTTCAACTGGCATCTCAACCAGCGTTTCAGTCGGGGTTTCCACAGGTATTCCTTCAACAACCCCTTCTGTCGGCTGTGCTTCCTCAATTTCGCTTGGCGTTGGTGGGGGTGTAGGCGCTACCACTTCCGGCATAAGCTCCGCAACGACCTCCTTGATGGCACTCAATTGGTTTTTCACAACGTCAAGGCCCAGAGTGAAGGCACCGATTTCGTTTGCATGCGACTCTTCATCTATTTCTCCAGCGACGTACTGGATCTCCGAGTTTGCAAGGAATAGTTCTAACGTGCTGATCTGCTTTTCGAGGCCAGCAATTTGGGAGGCCATTTTTTCGGTCACATCCTTTTTGCGCGCCTCAATCTCCAAGATGGTGTCAGTGAGTTCCTTGTCAAGAGACTCATAAGTAGATGCCGAGATTTTGCCTGAATTGAAAAGATCGTCTAAGACCTGTTTCTTTTTCTTCGCTAGTTCCAAATCCTTGCTTATTTTCTCGAAAGAATACTTCCATGAAATCAAATTCGAACACCCAGTTGACTGCTAGCATAAAAGAACGAAATAACTTTTGTTAACATGCAGATATATTGTTGGCTGTCAAAATAAGCCTCTTTTCCTTTTTTCTTCAAGAAATGCTTTTAAATGGTATAGGTTAGCCATACAAACACAGCCTTAATCATTAACACTCTTAACTTAAACGTGCACTCAGGTGAGAAACATCGAGCCCAGCGAAAATGCGACAGTTGTAGCATATTAATCTTCATTGAGTGGCTTATCCATGGGCAAGCGCTACTTCTTCAAGGCTAGCTGCGAGCTTTAAATGTTTTCAGGTCTTCCCGAGGAGCTGCTCATCTTTTGGACTTGCTCAAAGGGCTCCGGTCAACGCTTTTCATTCTGCGATCTTAAAGCTGAACAGGGGTTCCTCAGGTCTTCAGATTTGAATTTTGCGCAGATTCGGACTCGGATTTAGACTAAATTATAAATATTCATATTTATATATAAAATTAAAATATGACTAAACAAGATTATATTCAACGCGGTGGACGCAGTTTGGAATCCGAAGTCCTAAAGAAAATGCACAGAAGAATGGTCAAAAGCTTCATGGACATCCTTATCCTCGCAGAGTTGAGAAACAACCCCCTGAGCGGCTACGATGTTATCGCCCACATCCACAACAAATTCGGCATACTGGTTAGCTCGGGAACCGTTTACTCCCTCCTGTACTCTTTGGAAAGAGACAATTTGATAAGAGGCATCTGGGCCAAAAGAAAAAGAGTTTACGAGCTAACCGAAAAAGGTGAACGAGACATCGAAGCCATTCTAAACGCAAATGACCAAATTAAAAGCTTGATGACAACCCTCCTGACAGGCTGAAGAAACGTACCTACGTTAAAACTGCTAAAGCCAAGGCAAATCCTAGCCTAACACACTGCTCGTGTTCAGCCTTTGCCAGCTTCATTCAACCACGAAGCTTAGGCACAAGTTTATCTACAGCTTCCTTAACCTTATTCCATTCATCAACATTCCTTAGCTGAAACTTGTGTTTTCTCTTCCACTTTCCATCCCGAAACTGCCACATGTACATGGCGATGGAACGCTTTCCATAGGATTCTATGAGGGCTATGGCCTCCCACCATTTATCGCTCTTAAAAATTGTTACATGATCAATTAGTTTGTAAAAGTCTGAAATGGGCAACTTTTCACTCATTCTCTCATCTCCACCGTATTGTTAGAGTAAAATCTTAATTTAAGCTCTTTCTTCTTCTCAAAGGCACGGGTTTCCGTATGTAAAAATGTCGTTTAATCTCAGAACTTAAATACTTACCTTACCATGAATTACGCATGAAAATTTGCATGATGGGGTCCTCCTTTGCGGATCCTGTGAAAGAGATCGAATTTGCAGGAAAGCATGATTTCCAGGGTTTCGAACTAGCCCTTGAATACCCAGAGGCAACTCCAGAGCAAATTCCCAGGAAAAGTAAGCAAATCCTGGATACATTTTCGCGTTACAACCTCGTCAGGATCGGCCACACCCAGTCCTTTGTGAACATCTGCGACTTTTCCAAGATCATAAGGCGGGCCAGTCTCAAAGAAACAGTTAAAGCATTGGAGGCCGCCCACCGTCTGGACATCAGTTTCTTGACGGTTCATCCGGGCTTCCTTTGGCCAGTGATGACAAGGGAGAAAGCTTTGAAGGAAACTTGCAAATCGCTGGAAGAACTTCTGAAGGTTGTGGATCTCGATTTGATTCTTGGTCTCGAGATTTTGCCTCCGAGATTTTTTCCTCCCAGAGGATACGTCAGTAGAACCGAAGAATTTGATGTCGTTTTTAGTCAAATAGCGTCGCAGAGGCTAAAACTCGTGCTCGATGTGGCCCACGCAAGCTTTCCTGAATCCGATTCTTCGCTCAATTTTATTGACAAATTCTACGAAAAGTTGGCACATGTACATCTCAGCGACAACCTTGGGCAAAGGGATGACCACCTGCCCCTAGGAGCTGGTAGAGTGGATTACGAAACTCCGATAAAGGAAATAAAGAAAAGAGGTTACAGTGGAACCATAACGCTTGAAATTTTCGGCAAAGACCGTGACTATCTGCTGATGAGTAAGAGGAAGGTTGAGGAGCTTTTGCGGTGAGAATCCATGATTCAGGACAAGAGAAGTCGTAAAATCGTGGTTGTTGCCCACTGCATTTTAAACCAGAACTCTCGCGTCCTTGGAATAGCCTACTACCCAGGAATGATCAAGGAAATCGTTGATGTGCTAAGAAAATGTGAGGTTGGTGTTGTTCAGATGCCTTGTCCAGAGCTGACTTATGCTGGTTTGCTTAGAGGGATTCAGACGAAAGAGCAGTATGACACTCCGGCCTTTAGGAGATATTGTAGGCAAATTGCTTCTGGTATAGCTGATCAAGTCCAAGAATATTCAAGAAATGGTTTCAAGGTTTTAGCTGTTCTCGGCGTGGATGGAAGTCCAACCTGTGGAGTAGATGAGACCTCTCCAGGCATTCTCATAGAGGAGTTGCAGTCTAAGTTGAAGGAAAGAAAAGTTGCGGTTCCTATGAAGGGTGTGAGGCATAAATATGCTAGCCAAGATGCTGCTTGGCTGGAGAAGATTCTGGCCTAGAATACTGTGGGAAGAAGGGGCTCGCTTGAACTGAACCGAGTCGACCACTTAAATTGCTAAGCTTATGCGCACACGCGCTTTGGGACTCCGAGTTCTGCGAGTCTCTTCTCCCCACAGACGGTCGGGCCATAAAAACATGTCTCTCTCAATAAATAATGGGAGAAGATACACAAAAACCTTGTTGTACACCCCCTAAAGAGACGCAACTGCGGTGGACCGCTGTAGATAGACCCCTCTAGTTTTCTTTATATACTGTCAACATTGAAACTGGGCGATGTGGTGCAGATGCTTCTTTGTGTGTCGAGGCTATGTAGCCCCCTCTGTTTATAGTTCCAACATTGAAACCGCGGATTGGGGCAGTCTCCAACTTAGCTGATTGGTGTTTTCTTTCCTTGGAAGTCTAGCTTAAACTTGCCAAACTCCTCCTTAACCATCCTCAACTGCTCTGAAGTAAACACAGGCCCATCCCTACAAACCCGGAACCCACCAATCACACAGCTACCACACAACCCAATGGCACAACGCATAATCCGCTCCAAACTAGCCTGAAGCGGCATGCTATACCGTTCTGCCAAAACAAACATCCTATACATCATACGTTCAGGACCACACGTGTAAACCACATCAAACCTTTCCTTCTCCAACTTTTTCTCAGCCTCGTCAGTAACAACTCCCTTCAACCCGTAACTCCCATCCTCCGTCGTAGCAACAATTTCCGCATTAACCTTCGAAAGCATCCGCTCTATCCTATCCAAAAACAAAAGCTCATTCTTTGTCTTAGCTCCAACCAAAAAGATAATTTTCGTAGCAACTTCCACAACTTTCTCGGCTAAAGGCAAAAGAGGCACCAACCCAGTTCCTCCCCCAACAACCATCACATTTCCACTAGCAACCGTGAAACCATTACCGTAAGGTCCCCGCACCCCCAGAACGTCACCTCGACTTCTCTCATTAATAGCCCTAGTAGCTTCCCCCACATCAGCCACACTTATCGAAGCAAGACCCCCCGAACTTATAGTTGAAAGACTCATGGGAACTTCATCGACCTCAGGTATCCAAACCATAACAAACTGCCCAGGCTCAGCCTCTGCGCAAAGCCTGTCATGAAAGATAAAAGTTTTAACAGTAGGACTTTCCTTTTTAACCTCCTGAATTTTCACAATTCTTAGGCGATTAGTAGCAGTGGGATAGACCGCCAGTCTGGAACGTTTTTGCGAATGAAATTGCATCCTTACCGCACGTCCTTCCTTAAGACATTATTCTATTTAACTAATTATTATATGCACCCAAGAACAATGGTTAGGAAAGAAGAGATTGGCAATACCGAAAGTAAAGGTAAATGACATCCAAATTCACTACGAAGTGCACGGCAAAGGCTTCCCATCATAATGATCATGGGGCTAAGCGCAAACATAGACTGGTGGGACCTCGCATGATTCAAGAACTTTCCGAGCATTTCAAGCTAATACTTTCGACAACAGGGGAGCCGGACGCACCGAAACATCCGATAAAAAATACACCATCAAATTGTTTGCCGATGATACAGTGGGTTTAATGGATGCCCTAGTAATCTTCAAGGCCCACGTACTTGGAATTTCAATGGGCGGAATGATAGCCCAAGAACTAGTGCTCAACTACCCCGAAAAAGTTGAAAAGCTGGTCCTCTGTTCAACCATCTCAGGATGTATTGGGAATGATCATACCCGATAAAGCGTTGTCCCCAGAAGAAATAGCCAGAATGACGATTCCACTTATTTTCACCCAAGACTTCATCAAAAAGTACCCTGCTATTACATGGCAAACAAGACATTCTAATACCTCCAGAAAACGGCTCCATTCTAGCTAAAGCCATACCAAACGCTAAACTCGTTTACTTCGAGAATTCAGCCCACGGACTCATAGAAGAAAATGGACGAAGTGATTAACGTTCTACTAGACTTCCTAACAGAATCTTAACAATTCAAAAGCTCTTGTGGGCTAAACCCACAATCTCCTTCACATTCCCAAAACCCTTCTTCTTAACATAAGCGTCAATTCCCCTAGCCACAGACTTGAAGACTCCAAGCCCCTTAAAAGCAATTGCTGTTCCAATCTGAACCGCTGAAGCCCCAGCCAACATAAACTCCGCAGCATCTCGCCAAGTAGTTATTCCCCCACAGCCGATAACCGGAACATCAACCTCACGGTAAACCTCATACACGCACCTTACGGCAATGGGCTTTATAGCAGGACCAGACAACCCGCCAATCCTGTTCGCCAAAAGAGGCCTAGCGGTTTCAATTTCGATGGCCATAGCCCTAACCGTGTTAATAGCTACTATGGCATCCGCACCCGCTTCAACAGCAGCCCTAGCTATTTCAGCAATGTTAGCAACGTTTGGAGTCAACTTCACGAAAACCGGCTTGCCCACCTTCTTCTTAACTTCCCTCACAACTTCCGCCACCAAATCCAGATCGCTTCCAATCTCTGCTCCCATTTCTTCAACATGGGGACAAGACACGTTCAATTCTAAGGCGTCTGCTCCCGCCCCAGCCGCAACCTTAGCCACTTCAGCAAAGTCTCCAGATGAAAAACCGTAGACGCTTACAATAATTGGAACCCCAGCCTCCTTTGCTTCTCTTATCTCCTCACCAAAATGATGAATGCCAGGGTTTGGAAGCCCGATGGCGTTGAGTAAGCCGCATTCAACCTGAACCACGGTTGGGTTGGGATAGCCTTCCCGCGGTTTTAGCCCCACCGACTTCGTAACAACGGCGCCAGCGCCAGCCTCAACTACGCTTCTTAAGGATGACCCAGTCAACCCGAGAATCCCAGCGGCGAGCATCGTGGGATTGGCAAGCTTTAGTCCAGCTATTTCTGTAACGAGTCGCCCCGACACCTAGGGGACACCTCTTGTTGCAGTAAATGTTATCCACTAGCAAGATAAATGTTAAGAGGAAACACTGAGATGGAGGAAGCTGGGTGAAAGCAACTATCGTAGAATGCGTGATGGGTGTTCTCAGCTTCGGAGAAGCCAACGAACTTCTCGACAAAGTTTTCTTCCCAAAGAATCCGCTGGAAATAGCGGAAAGGCTTGGAAAAATAGAAGCCGGAAAGGTTATTGAAGAAATAGCTACTTTGATTGAAAAACTGCAAGAAAAGGGTTACACAACCTTTGTTTTTGAAAGTTTGGAGATGGCTCGAAACGCCCGCGAAAAGCTAAACATTGAAGTAGATGTAGAGAGGCCCTCGGAGGCTGGTGAGCTGCTTCGTGGAAACCTTGAAAATTTTGCTGTTGACTTGGGGTTCGTAAAGCGGGCGGATCAGCTTCATGAATGGATTCACAATGTTTCTATGGAACTCGCTAAGGTAAGGGTGATGAGGGCTGTTGAAAAGCGAGATTTGTTGGTGGTTCAGGCTATTCAAACCATTGACGACTTGGACAAGACGCTGAATCTTTTCATGAGCAGGGTCCGCGAGTGGTATGGACTCCACTTTCCAGAACTAGATCGTCTGATAGACAAACACGAAACATACGCGCGCCTTATCCTTAACTTTGGAAAAAGGGACAATTTTACTGTAGAAAACCTAGAGAAAGAGGGGTTACCGAAAGCTAAAACCGAACAGATAGCCGAAGCCGCCAAAGCTTCGATGGGAGCTGAACTCAGCGAAGAAGACATAAACCAAATGCAAGCCATGTGCAGAAACACGCTCGGGCTCTACGATGCGCGGCAGTCGCTGGAAAAGTATGTTGACACGATGATGAACGAGGTTGCGCCCAACACCCGTGCCTTGGTTGGTTCCCTTCTTGGAGCTAGACTCATAGCGCTTGCAGGTGGATTAAACAATCTAGCTAAGTTGCCAGCGAGCACACTTCAGGTTTTGGGTGCTGAAAAAGCCCTGTTTAGGTCGCTCAGGACAGGGGCTCGCCCCCCCAAGCATGGAATAATTTTTCAGCATTCCCTTATTCACGAAGCGAAACGGTGGCAGAGGGGGAAGGTTGCTCGGGCTTTGGCTGGAAAGTTGGCTATAGCCGCTCGAATCGACGCCTTCAGCGGCAAGTACGTGGGAGACAAGTTGACGGCTGGTCTCGAGAAAAGAATTGAGGAAGTCAAAGAAAAGTATGGGGAGCCTCCTCCTCCCAAGAAGCTTCCAGTCCAGAAGCGTCCTAGGAGAATGAAACGTGGCCGTAGACGTTAAGCCGCACCCACGGTTTCCAGGAGTTTACTGGGCTTCTTTAGAGGATGGTTCCAGAAGACTAGCCACAGCAAACCTTATTCCAGGGAAGAGTGTTTACGGTGAGCGACTGGTCAGGTTTAGGGGTGAAGAATACAGGCTTTGGGACCCTTATAGGAGCAAGTTTGCTGCTTCCATTTTGAAGAGTCTGGAAGCTGTTCCTATCCAACCTAACCATAAAGTTTTGTACTTGGGAGCCGCTTCTGGAACAACGGCGAGTCACGTTTCTGACATTGTCGGGGAGAAGGGTCATGTCTATTGCGTAGAATTTGCTGCTCGCGTCATCAGAGAGTTGGTTAACAACGTTTGTGCCTTTCGCTCTAACATGTCGCCTGTATTGGCGGATGCACGTCTGCCGGAGCGTTACTCGACGCTGGTGGGGAAGGTGGACGACGTTTACTGTGATATAGCTCAGCCTGAGCAGGCTAGGGTTTTGGCGGACAATGCTGATTTGTTTCTTGTGGATGGTGGTTGGGTTATGTTGGCGGTTAAGGCTCAGAGCATAGATGTTACGAGGGAGCCCTCTGAAATATATGAACAAGAGATAAACATTATGAAGGTCCGTGGGTTTCGTGTCAGCGAGGTTGTTCACCTGGAACCTTATGATAAGGCGCACGCCATGATTGTGGCAAAGAAAGAAACTTAAAAAGGAAGAAACATGCTTCTCTTATTTATCAAGTAAGGTGATCAAATGAGCGTAACGGTCAGCAAAACTCAGTTGAAACAGGTGCTAGATAAATTGGACTCGGTGAGACTCGAACTTTTGAGGCTCAGAGCAACACTTCTTCCTCAAGAAGAGCCAAGCAAAGAGGATGCAAAAAAACTTGAAGAGGCCCGAAAAGAAATAGCAAAAGGCGTGAGCATAAACCTCGAGGACCTAATCAAAGAGTTAGGCTGACCCAACGTTGTTTCAGGTTATTCTTTCTCAGAAAGCCAGAAAATCTATCAAAAAACTCCCTAAATATTACAAGCGAAGAATCATAGAGTTACTTTTAATTTTTCGTGAGAATCCTGTTCCAGCTGAATACTACGATATAAAGAAGCTTAAGGGATATCTTGATGCATACAGAGCAAGAATAGGGGATGTCCGAGTTATCTACGAAATTCTCTGGGATGAGAAAAAAGTTAATGTACTGCTAATCGAGCCAAGAGAAAGAGCCTACCTCTAAAACTATTCAGTGCGTAACGTGATTGTAGAGCTTAGAAAATATAGGATAAGAAGACTCTAAACAGTAGCCTGTTTAATCAATTCTTTTAGATGGTGGTTGGGTTATGTTGGCGGTTAAGGCTCAGAGCATAGATGTTACGAGGGAGCCCTCTGAAATATATGAACAAGAGATAAACATTATGAAGGTCCGTGGGTTTCGTGTCAGCGAGGTTGTTCACCTGGAACCTTATGATAAGGCGCACGCCATGATTGTGGCAAAGAAAGAAAACATCTAATGAAGTCGTAAAAAACTACTAGAATTTGGAAGAAACAAACGTTACTTGAGGTAATAAGTTGTAAATTTTCCCCCATCTAAGCTCAATTGTTTTCTGTCCAGTTCTTATCCATTCAAAGGCTTTTTTATTAACCATGAACAGGGGCATTAATGCATCACCAAAGTTTATCTCTATGATGAAAATTTATAGATTGAAGAGTAAGCAACAAAAATAGATGTGATGTTAGTTGTCTGGTCAGATTACACCTGAAGATTTAGCTAAGGCTGAAGACGTTGACTTTGAACAAGAAAAGGAACATTGGAACACATACAAACTAAAAGATGGGACTACTCTAATGGTGAAACTGGTTCTTGTTGGAGTAAAAAACTGAGAAAATGGAATCCCGATGGAAGTCCAGTTTACGTGATTAACTCTCAAAACGTAGTGCGAGTAACTAATGTGCCAAAGGAATTGAAAGAAAAATAGCCAGAGAAACGACATTCAAACCAGTGTAGTGATCATAGCTGGTGTAACTTCGATCTTCCTCATAAAGTGCCGATATTTGTTCATGGAATTTCATCTTAATGTGAGAAATGTGGAAAAAGTTATAGCAGAACCAAAAGAACTAATTAAAATCTCAAAATCTTTAGCACCACTAGAAATGATACATCAGCTGTTCATCAGTGACTGCAAATGCGCTTGAATGTTGAACTATATAAAGAGAAACTAGGGGGTCTATCTACAGCGCGCGCGGCGACAGGTCTTTTGTCTCTCGAAGGAAAAATTTGTTGTGAGACAAAGGTGAGGTACCCCTCCATCCATTTTCACAGCAGTTACGGTTTTCAGAAAAATATTGTTGTTTTCAACATTCTTCTGTTATTAGGATCCAAATAGGCAAGAAAAAGGGGAGCCCGCGGGGGACATCTCCACTAAAAGCTGAAACCTGTATTTTGGATTCATATTTTGGATTCATAAGTTAGTTAAAGGCAAAAGCCCATCACACATCCATAATCAGATGGAGAAACAAAAATGGAAAAATCTCTATCCCCTCAAAAGCGTAAAAAACTTCAAAGGATGGTTATGGAAGCCTTCAAAGAAGAAATAAAAACCCTGCCCGCCGAACTCCGATACATCCTAACAGACGACTTAGTGACAGCTTTCCAAAACAGAATAACCATATTCCAGAGAATCCAAACAAAAACAAGCCTCTAATCGGAATCGGAAGAAAAAACCTTAGTCTAAATCCATAAATGATATATACTCACTAGACAAAAATAAACTTAAAAGGGGCATACCTATGCGAAGATCCAAACTTGAGATGTACATCGACATCCTCAAAGTTCTGGCCCACAGAGGCCCCCTTAAACTAACCCACATTATGTACAAAGCCAACGTAAACTGCAGCGTTCTCAAGCAATACTTAGATTTCCTCATAAAACAAAACCTAGTAGAAGAAAAAACCATAGGCAAAAAAAGAATAGTATACGGCATCACAGAAAGAGGCATAACAGTTCTCAAATACTTTAGAGAACTAAAAGTTATGCTCCCAGCTCTAGAAGAAGAAATCGCCAAAATCCCCCCAAGCCTATACTAGCCAAACCACCCACTTCCCATCCCCTTCCACTTCTGCAACCAAACATGCAAGCAACAATTTTTTTCGAGAATATAGACTAGTATGTCGTAAGATTTAAGAAGCGCTGTCTCCCTACAATACTGTAGACCCGTCAAACACATCGAGGGTTCCCAACCATGACAGTGTACAAGGGAAGGTTAGAAGGGAAATCCGCCAGAATATTGGAGAAAATAAAAGAAGGCCTTGACCGCCTCAACGAAAAAATTGACGTGATGATCGAAATTCAGAGGCATAACCGAAAAGAAAGCCAAACCATACCAGACGTACTAGACGTAATGACCCTCCTTTCCCTGCCCGATCACCTGAGAAAAACAGCCGTGACCCTTTGTAGGCTCGGTCAAGCAACAGCCGATGAAGTCGCCGGACAAACAAAACGGGCAAGGGCTGTTGAAAGCGGCTACCTCAATCAGCTGGTAATAATGGGGTACTTAAAAAAGGAGAGGAGGGGACGCAAGGCCTACTTTTATGTTGAAAAGGAGGCTGAGGGTAACACATGGGAAAAATCATAGCCCTCCACTCATACAAAGGCGGAACAGGAAAAACGCTGCTATCAGTCAATCTAGCAGCAACATACGTTAGAAGAGGAAAAAACATTTGCCTCCTAGACCTAGATTTTCGCGCCCCAAGTCTCCATGCAGTTTTCAAAACCAACGACGCAGAATATTGGTTAAACGATTACCTAAACGGCGTCTGTGAAATTGACAAGGTTTTGACTGATGTTGCTGAAAAGCATGGTAGAAGCGGGAGGTTTTTGGTTGGGCTGGCAAATCCAGCCACTGAAGCTATTAGAGAGATGTCTGCGAAGGATAGAAAGTGGGAAATGAGGGCTCTGGGTAGGCTCTTATCGCTTAAGACAGCTCTTCTTAACAATATGCATCTTGACAGCGTTATTTTTGACACAAGTCCTGGGCTTCAATACTCGTCTATAAATGCCATCGTTAGCGCCGACATTATCTTGGTGGTAACAAGCCTTGACATATCTGACATCCAGGAACCCGAAGGATGACCCGTGAACTCTACACTCTTTTCGAGAAGAAAACTGGAATTTTGATGAACAAGGTGTCCACCGAGATCCTAGCATCCAAGAAAGAAAAAGAGAAATTCTATAAACACTTTAACAGCGTACATAAGCTTCCCATCTTAGAGGCTATTCCCTGCTTCTGCGACGTACTCCGGGCAGGAGGAACATACATATTCGCAGAGGAAAAACCAGAACACCCATTCACTAAGATCCTAGACAAATTAGCCACAAAAATCGAACACTTTTGCGTTTTGAGTTAACGCTAATCTGTTAGACGCTTGCTCCGCTGACCGGTCGGTGAAACTCGCAATCTGGCAATAAAAAATTATTTCTTCCAAGGTTTTCCACTAGTTTTTCCGGCATTTTTCCAAGGTTTCCTTGGATTATTTGAACCGCACAGAGGTGAGCCCTCCACAAGGTTTGTCTCTAGGCAAGGGCCTTTTTTCTACCAGAATAGTTTTCAACTTGTTGTTTGCGCATGTTTTAGCCGCGGTGGTCCCACTTGGGCCTGCTCAATAACCGCAACATCAAACATCATTTGTTTGTTCTACCTGTAACAATTGAAGTGTATGTTACCTTAAGTGTTGTTCTGGAAGTGCTATTTCTCTATATATTTTTCCCTAACTTTCTTCGCCGCCTCCACATAATTTCTAAGTCGCCTAAGCTCAATCTTCCTTTCAGGCAAAGTTTCAGGAGCGTACATTAAAGGCAAAACCGCTAAGAATAGGAAAAAGCTGGCTAACGAAAATGCTGCAGAGACATCGATTAGTTTAGTGTAAGGTGTGAATAGTATTTCTATGTAGCTTGAAATGAGAAAGGGTAATATGCCTATCAAGTAGTATTTTTCTTTGATTCGGTTTCCAGCTAGTTCTGACCATATAACCAGATAGAAAATCAGTGAAAAGATTCCCCACGCAACGCCGTCTAGGATGATATACAAATACCAAGAAAGAATGCTTTGAAAAAGCCCTAACACAGCATACCCGATTCCCAGCGTTATGAAGCCGACGATAACTATTCGTTTTCGACCAACTGAATCAGCGAACCAACCGCCCATTAATGCAGCAAAACTGCCAATTCCGTATTCTGCGATTGGCACAAATGAGGCAAAGTCTTCGCCCAAAAGAAAATTTACTACCGGTCTTTCAAGAAAATTTATCAGGCAGAACATAACCCATGGAACGAGATACAGGAGGAAAGATCTGGCAAGCAAAACTGATCTGTAGGAGACGTCAGTCATAGTTTCTTTGTGATAGTCTTGTTTTGATCGGGCAAGAAGAAATAAGAACAAGCCAATTCCTCTCCACGCAGCCAGTATTAATGCACCAACCACTAGAGTGGAGAAACTTAAGATCAAATCAATGAAAAGAGTGCAGAGACCCGATGCAAAAAACGTGATCCCTGCTAACCATCCTCTATTTTCCACGGTACTATGATCTCCGAAATATGCGAGGCAAGAGGGAAAACCCGATCCTAACGAAAACCCCAAAAGAAAAGAAACTAGTAAAATATATGTTATATTAAACGTCTTCAACGTAACCATTAATGTAGGGGCTATGCTCCCAACGAACATCCAAACAGCCAGAAATGCATCGCGACTTGGAAATCTCTTCACCAAAGCCGCGCCTACTATTGCAAAACCAACAGCCGCCGCACAATGAACTCCGAATGCTGCTAACAAAAAATTGTATCCTATTTGAAATTTTCCTAAAGCACTCTCAAAAAAATGTACAGGGGAAAATACCATGAAAAAGCATTTACAACAACAATAAAGACAGCAAGAAAGTCTCTCTGCAAGAGAACGGTGCTTATGGCAAGTTTTCTAACCATTCTCTTACAACCCAATTCTCTATACTACATTAGAAAGATAAAATGTTTGCCAATGCAGGTCCAGTTTGCGTAAAGACATTGAGAAAAACTGTGTTTGTGTTCAACAAAACTTATAGGTAACTGTAGAACAAAAATACAATTGGTGATGAGCTATGGCCGAGAAGAAAGAAAAGAAAGCAAAGCCAATACGCTTGTATGCTGTTTAGGTTTGTCATATAGTATCATAAATCTTCAATTACGCTCTTAATTAGCACTTCCATCTGGGAAACTAAGTTTTTGTTGGGTATGCTGGAGATGCTATTGCAAACTTCTTCAGCCAAGCGTTCGACTTCATTTCTAAACATTTCAACATTCTCTTCCTCAAAGATGATATCAACTATTCTTTCTGCATCCTTGTCAGAAATTTCTCGTTTTGAAAGATAATCTAGTATGATTTTTTTGGTTTGGGGGTTCTTGAAAGCGTAAAGGATAGGAAGTGGCAAGCATTCATTCCTAACCCGGTTTTTGAGCTCCTCGGGTTCGAATACATCAATGAAATCTTCTCTTATGCTAACCAGAATCCCCAATCCCCTGCCATAATTACCTATTAAATCAACAATATCTTGTTCTCCACCTCCTATAATGGCGCCAATACGCATATGGGCTTCGAAGGTTGAAGCTTTCATTTTCAGAATCTTGAAGCATTCTTCCGGGGAAATATCTATGTTGCCTTTTAAAGAAGCTTCGAGGGCCTCAGCGTCTCCCAGCTCAAAAAATCGACTATTAATTATGTTCCAGATAGCATTCATCTTTTCTGTAGAAAATTGTTTCTCTAATTTGTGAAGAAGAATTAGGGCCTTCATCAAAAAAGCGTCACCTACAAGAAGAGAAATATCTTTGCCAAACCTACCGAAAACAGTGGGCTTCCCATATTTTGTCTTTGACTCATCAATTATGTCATCATGTATATCAAGCGCGGCAGTTAGCAACAACATGACGACTTGTATCGGAATTGCCTTGTCTACACTACCCCCTGCTGCCTCACAAGCAATTGAAATTAGCCCAGGATGCACAACATCGTTCCAATTTTTTACGTAATACATGAAGGCATCATTAATTTCTTTGCATTCCCTTTTTTCTTGCAGAATCTCTTTTTTTGCGATCTCTAGAGATTTTTGACTTCTTTCTTCTAGTAACCTTTGAACTTGTTCAATTAACTTCTCTTTGGTTTTCACTTTGGTTTCCCCCAATTTTCTGTGTAACTCTATCCTAACTACTAACATTTATCGTTTAAATCAATTGGGCCTGCGTTCACGTCCTCTCTAATAGAAAAAGAAATCAAACGGGCGCGGGATTCTGTTAATAATTGTAAAGCTAACCTATTTTTCTTAAGATCTTTGACAAAACTACGAGCATTTCGGGCGATTTCCTGCATGAGTTGTTCTACATGCCTAAGTCCTCCAGCTCCATCAGTAGTCTCCTAAAATTATTCTGGCGTCTCTTTTTGTTATTGTTTTTTTGAAAAGAACAGAAGCCAGTTTAGACCCAGTTTTGGGGGCTCTGTAAAGCATAAACCAAGGGTAGGGGCAGGCACTCTCTTTTAATTCTATGCGTAATTCTATGCGCAATCTCTTCAAAGTCAACCATATCCATCCAGTCATCTCTCAATATCATGATCATGCCGAGAAGTCTACTCGCCGAAGGGCCTCAATCTCGTCTTTTTGTTCCGCCTCCTTCCTCAACTGCTTTGTGCAGTAGTGTAAAACCTTTGAATAGAAGCGCGTCTCCGACGAGCAGCGCTATGCCTTTACTAAACTTGCCTAGAACTGTGAGGCGAGACCCTTTGACCTTTGATCGATCAATGATATCGTCGTGTATGTCTATGGCTCCGCTAATCAACGTCATAGGGATAGCTATTGGCGTAGTTATGTCAGGGTATCCTCCTACGGCTTCGCAGGCTAAGGAAAGCAGTGCTGGCCTGGCTAAGTCGTGCCAGTACTCGGTTATGAAGTATTTTAGGGCTTCGCGGGTCTCTTTGCATTCTATTTCTTCCTGTAGAACTTCATTTCTAGCCATTTCCAGGGCTTTTCTTCCCCTCTCCTCAAGAGTTTTTTGCAACTGCTCCATTAATTCTTCTTGGCTGGGCTGTTTTTGGTTCATGGCTAGACCTCTTTTATGTCCAGCCTTTGCAGTTGTTCCCTCAAGAAATCATAGTAGGAGTCAACGAGTTGTATTCCCTTTGGAGTGATCTCGTACACTTTCCTCACTCGTCCTCCCTTAGCCACTTTTCTGCTTCTAACAAAGCCTTTCTTTTCTAGTTGGTTGAGGAGGGGATATAGGGCGCCGTGTCTAAGCTTGATTCCGAAGAGCTTTTCTGTTTTCTTTATGATTTTGTAGCCCCACATGGGTTCTGTCTGGATGAGCCTGAGGACGAGGATGTCTAGAAAGTTTCTGCTTACCCGTTGAACAATTTCCTTTCTGAAGTTTTGGGGCAATTTTTCACTTTCCACGCCGGCCATATTCATGGATAGGAGAATTTGGCTTATTTAGGTTATCTAGGCTTTTATGTGGGCTTAATATGTTTGAATATGCTTTTCTATGCCTTTTGGTCGCACGAACCTTTATATTCTCGTTTACTCTATATAAAGTCCTAATATGTCAAAAATAAGACATATTGTACATGAGTAGAACATGCAAACTGTTGGGCAGAAATACATGAGGGAAATGGATTGAGACAAAAATTGCGGGAGGTCCAGATCAAATTCATGAGGGGCCTCCTAGACCTCGTGGTCCTTCAGTTCTTGAAGGTGGAGCCCATGCATGGATACCAGATAATCACTAATATTCGCAGGAATTTCGGGGTTTATTTTGGTCCCGGCACCATCTATCCCCTGTTAGGGGCCTTGGAAGAGAAGGGTTACATTAGGAGTCGGTGGGACTTAGAGAACGACAGACCAAGAAAGGTTTATTCTTTGACGCCTGAAGGTCAGGGCCTGCTAAACGGCACAGAAGAATCCTTGAATCACATTTGTCGCAGGCTTAACACCATAGGCTTGAACAGACTATACGCCGACAATCATAATGGCGTTCTGAAAAGCCGCAACCAATACCTTAAAGACCTTAAGAAACACTAGGCATCCCAGCAGCATCAGCGGCCATCCATGCATGGCTTAGAACTCCCCTTGCCCATGTTTATTCAATTTTTGATATATTGTGGTTTATGATATATGCTGCTTGCCTCTGTAGATAGACCACCCTATCTAGACTGGGTATATACTATCAACATGGAAGTTGGGAGTTGCGGTTTATGCCCTCTGTGTAGATAGATCCCCCCTAGTTTTTCTTTATATAGTCGTAACATTCTTCGGTGCGTTTGCGGCACATACCTCTTCCTCTAGGCTTTTTGAGGGTTTGTTTGGATGAAAAGGAAAGGTTAAGGTGTTGCTGATGAGTTTTTGGGTCGGTTAAAGATAATATTCATGCAAACACCCCTATACATAAGCACAGGTGAACTTCTTGGAAGAATCCGACATCCTAATCCACAACTGCACAATCCTACCCATGGACAACAGAGAACCCATAAAAGAAGGCTTAATCGCCATAAAAAACGGAACCATAACCTACGCAGGTAGAGAAGCCAAAGCACCGCGAATGAGGGCTGAAGAGATCATAGACGGTCGCGGAAAAGTAGCTATGCCCGGCCTAGTTAACTGTCACACCCACTTGGCTATGACCCTTTTCCGTGGAATAGCAGAAGATCAGCCGCTTCAAAAATGGCTGAAACAAACTATATGGCCTCTAGAAGCAAAACTGAAACCACGCGATGTCTACGACGGCGCCCTACTGGGCTGCCTAGAAATGATAAAAAGCGGCACCACAACCTTCGCAGACATGTACTTCCACGAAGATCAGGTGGCGAAGGCCGTAGAAAAAGTTGGTCTAAGAGCGGTTCTGGCCCAAGGAATTTTGGAAGCAGGTGTTCTTAGCCTAGGAGAAAAAATGCTACGCGAAAGCGTAAACTTCGCAAAAAAATACAATGGATACGCAGACAGAAGAGTCACCGCTCAACTGGGACCTCATACCCTCTACACTTGCGGTTCTTCTCTCCTAAGGAAAGTACGAGAAAAGGCCACGGAACTCAAGGTGGGAATCCACATCCACCTAGCAGAGTCAGAAGAAACCGTGAACCTAACCAAACAGAAATACGGCCTCCATGAGATTGAACTTCTAGAAAAAATAGGCTTCTTGGGTCCAGATGTCCTAGCCGCCCACTGCACCCACCTAGCCAAGAAGGAAATGCGAACCATGGCCAAACACGATGTCAAAGTCGTCTACAACCCGGTTGCCAACACGAAACTCGCCCAAGGCACAGCAAGAATCAAAGACCTTATGGACCTAGGCATAACCGTGGGCATAGGAACAGACGGACCAGCCAGCAACAACAACCTAGACATGTTTGAATCCATGAAAATTGCGGCTCTCCTCCAAAAACAATTTTACAAGGACCCGACGGTTATGCCAGCCCAGACAGCACTGAAAATGGCAACAATAGATGGCGCCAGAGTAGTAGGACTGGAAAAAACGGTTGGAACTCTAGAAGCCGGCAAGAAGGCAGACATCATCCTCGTAGACTTTAGAAAGCCTCACCTTACACCAGTTCATGACCCTTACGCCAACATGGTCTACTCGGCGCGTGGAAGCGATGTGGATACGGTTGTAGTAGACGGAAAAGTACTTATGGAAAACAGAAGAGTGAAAACCCTAGATGAAGAGGAAGTCATGTTAGAGGCTCAAAAAACTGCCATAGACTTAATAAAACGCAAGGCTCCCGTTTTCAAGTTTATTAAGAACTTCACATAAACAATTCCATAACATGGTAAAAAGCTTTGTCGTCCCGATCAGTCATAACGGTTTCAAAGCTTACAAAATTCTACGGCGACCTCAAAGCGTTGGACTTAACCTCATTCGCAGTGGAAAAGGGCGGGTCTACGCTATCTAGTCCCAAATGGAGTATGGAAAACCACAACCACAAGAACCATGCTTGGTCTCCTAACCAGACCAAGGGGAAGTCCAAATAACAGACATCAGCCCAACTAAAGACCCGGTTCAAGCACTTCAAAGCCTAGGATACGCCCCGGAACTGCCGACCCGCAAACCTTTTTCACCGGAGAGCAGTTGCTAAATTTTATGGATTTTATGGGAAAATGTTTGGGTTGGCTGCGCAGGCTGGGAAGGAGAAGATTAAACAACTCCTTGATCTCGTTGGCTTGAAAGAGTGGGAAGACAAAAATTGGAAAGTATAGCAAGGGGATGGTTCAGAGACCCTTGGAAGCCACAGCTCACTTCGGAAACCTCTTCACAAACCTTTCAAAACAAGGAAAAATAGTCTTTATTTCATCCCGCCTCCTAGAAGTTTAACGAATTTGCACCCATGAGGAATAAACAAAGGCAAAATGTTCTTCGACGGTCAGATGACGCAAGTGTTGAAGTTTTCACCAAACAATGGATTATAAAAAGCAGAACTGAAAAAAGTAACAAAGAGAATGATTTCCCTTAAAAAGCGAAATGAAAAATTATGGTATACAAGGTTTTTCATTCGATACTAGCAAACTTTAATAACAACTTTTGATAAAAATAACGGCATCCTAATGGCGTAATTGTGAGGTGAAGAAAATGAGTGTTCCAACTGAGAATTTAAGGAGAGATGTCCGAATGCGTGATGAATCGGATCCAATAATGTCCACCGCATGGATCCTCGTCTACTTGATACCAGTTTTCGCTATAATTACAGCAATTCTTACAATCTTTTACGCTGTATTTGCGGCGGCGACGACACCTTGGATTGTACCTGCTTTGCCCTTACTGGCAGTATTGACTACCATATTTGGGTTCATTGTGTCTATAATACTCACATACAAACTCGTTAAGAGGCGCAACACACACTTCAAGAGACAGACGTTTTTATCTGAAGATGCTGTAACCGCAGTTAAAACCATAGCGGCAAAAAAGGGTGTTGACGTAGAAGTCAGTTTGTCGTCCGTTAAGAGAACCGTGAGAGAAGCCAAAGCCGAGGAAACCGAAAAGAGCGCAGTACTTTGGGCTATTTTGTCCGCGATCATATTTCTTGCGCAATGGTATGTCTGCTACTTTCTGATGAAAGACTTCTACAAGCATGAGAGAAGGGAGGAAGGCTTTTGGGAAGACCTCAGCAGGACGCTAGACAAGTGTGGTATCACGTTTTCCGTGCCGAGAAGAACAGAGACCATACCTAACAGAAGCTTTATTCTATATCTAATTCTGACAATAATAACTGTGGGCTTATTTGGGATATACTGGCTTTACGTCCTGTTGAAAGATCCCAATGAACACTTCAAATATCACATACAAATAGAAGACCAGTTATTGAGTACTGTGGAATCTATTGCAATCTAGAAAATTCCTGTGCTGCCACTAACCCTTCTTTTTTTCACTTGTTCCGTAGCAGTTTTGCCCTCTGATCATAAAATTCTTTGTAAACGTCAAATGCAAATGTCTAATGTTTTTTCTACATTCCAAGTAGGTATGGAGTAATGTACGTCTCTACATAAGCTGCTATCATGAAAAGTATCACGGATGCTACCGCAAGAATTAGGGTGTCTTTTACGCCCTGTTTAAACCTAGTGCTCTCCACTTTTTCCCCTGTTATCTTCGCCATCATTACATCAATCGTTGTTACGTGCCAGCGTATTATAGAAGCAAATTGGAGTATGAATGCTGGTATTTCGAGTATGCCATGAGGCGTCAGTCCTACGATTGGATAAAATATGCCGTGAGTTATTCCAGTCATAACGGCTACTATCCCTATTACCCCTCCGTTAAGCAGGTGCTCTAAACCCAGGATGAATGTACCCAGCAAAGGTATCCAAACAAGCATCTTAGGCGGGTTCCAGAAATGACCTACGTTGTTTAGAAAAATGTAAAAATAGAGGTTTTCAGTGAATGGAGGTGGAATAGCTATGTAACGTCTTTCAGACTGTGCCACAGACCTGAACCAGTCTGATAGCCATGGAGCCATAGAGAAAACAAGAACCGTTGAAAGCATTGAGAGCAATATTATCGTAAAGAAAGCTAGAGCTGTTGTCTTAATTATCAGTTTGTTTCGTTGAATACAGGATTTAAATGTCTCTTTGGCTTTTTTGAAGAATAGTTTCAAATGCAAACATGACATCTTCCATAATTCTAATGGCTGTTGTTGATTAAAAATTCTTTGTCGGGGCAATAACCTTCCGTCGATTTTCTGCGCGGAGTTCAAGAGCTTTCAACATTCTCTTGATCGTCATTTCTTATCTTAAATGTCTCTTGGACACGTGTTTCCTCTCTTTTCAACCCAACCGTTATATGAATGCACGCGTCTCCAGTCGTCATCCTTCATAACAAAGATGTCCCTAAAAGGACTGTTAAGGAAGAAAAGTGTTATAAATAATTGAAACAACAGTAACCTGAAACTCAAGTGGGAGAAGTGGAATTTTGAAAATAAACTATATCGGCGTTGTGGCGACCGTTATAGCATTCATCAGCTTGGCGTTGCCTTGGTGGACGATGACAACGTCAGCTGAAGCCATTGGAATAAAAGTGAGCGCGGATGTTTCGGTATATCCACACCAAGCAAGGGCGTCGGCGATGGGAGTAGCACGGACCGTTGCTATGGAACTTTGGTTTGGTTGGGTAGCTCTCGCTCTCATCGTCATAGCCGGCGTCACGGGAATAGTGGGCAGCGTAATAATCGGAAAAACTGGAAAAATGATCCTTATTGTCGCTGGGATACTCACATTGCTTTTCATTTTAATCTTTGCAGCAGGTTTACAAAATGAGCTTTCAAAGGCGGCGCCAGTGCCAGGTCTTCCAACGGTAGGTCTGTTCTCCAGTGGTTCTTGGACTTTCATGGGAACAACGATGGATTACTCAACTTATCTATCCTTTGGCTTTTGGCTGGCATTAGTTGCTGCTATCATAGCCTTCATTTCATTACTAAAGCATCTCATGGCTCCACCAGAAGCTCCGCCGACACCAAAGTCCCGATAAACCGCCCAACCCTCCATTTTTCTCAACCCATCCAGTTCTTTCTAATATCTAGATTTCGATTCTTTGCAAAAGATTTACGTTACACTTCAGGTGTCCTTTAAGGAAATCGAAAGTGACCAATTGAAAGTTAAGTATGAAAGCAAAGCAACCTAAGGATATTTATAAACATGATCAGCAGACAGTTATTCGAGGAGACAAAGAGCGTACTGGAAATGAAATTATGGCTCTCTTAAACGAAAATTTGAAAGAAACTGTTTCAGACATCTGCATGCGTATCGCTGCCTCTCACAAAAGCCAGGTCATTGCCGCATGTTTTTACGGTTCTAGGGTTTGTGGGTACGCTGAAACCAAAAGCGACGTACATGTTTTATTGGTGTTGAGCAATTACAGTCCTGGGTTAAGGGGTTACCTCCAACCATTGAACGGGATCAACGTTTTCATTTTGGCAACAAGTCAGGTAGCCTTTGAAAGAGATGTGAAGCAGGGGTGGCTGGGCGAGTTTGTTGCCCAAAACGTGACGGTTCCGTATGAACCTTTCATTAATAAGGAATATTTGCAGCGTCAAGAAGTGAAGATGAAAAGAAGGATAGTTTGGGAGCTTTTAGAAAACATAGTTTCAGAATTTCCAGAGTTATCCCATGGACTTCTCATTAAGGCGGAATACTTCATGTATGAAGCCATGATGCGGCGGGCTCGACTGTTTCCATTAATAACCTACACCCTTCTTAACATGTTAAGGCGAGACCTGAAAAGGAAAAACGTGGAATCTATGATGAAGGGATACATAAAAGCCCTTAATGAACTGGCGGAAGAAAATTGGATAACCTATTTCCATGGGCACATCAAGATTAAACGAAAATTTATCGATGCGGTCAGACGCCGGAAACCTCGGCTTCCATTTTTTGTCAAGTCTGTCCAGAGGGCAGCGTTCCTCCACATTCTCAGCGCTCTCCCAAAAATGATGAATCCCCTCATGGAGGACCAGAAAATCTTCATGAAGGCGCACCGAGGGGTTAAAGCTGAGGAACCAGTTTTTCAACTTGAAGAACCCAAAAAATACTTGTTGATGCCAACGCCTCTTGGACCCGTGGCACTTTCAGACAAGTCCGCCATCGAAGATTTTGTGGGGAAAACTGTTCCGGGCGGAAAGGCTTTGGATATGAAAATTGATGAGATAGGGGGAGTCTTAAACGACGTTTACCTGCTAAGGCTTAGAAGAAATAACAGGGAACAGAAAGTTGTAGTGAAGAAATTTAGGGACTGGTCTGGCTTTAAATGGCTTCCCCTAGCGTTGTGGACCTTGGGCACCAAAACCCTTGCGGTGCTTGGAAGATCTAGGCTGGAAAGGGAATATGCCATAAACCAGTTTCTGCACAGCCAAGGATTTCCTGTTCCTGAGGTTCTTCACGTTAGTCCTCGAGAACGCATGATTTTTGAAGAGTTCATTGAAGGAGAAAAAATGGTCAAGATCATAAAGCGAATTATTTCATCTAGGAAGGCCGTAAAAGAGGCCGCTCTTGTGAAAGAGGTGGGGAGAAAAATCGCCGAGGCCCACAGGCTTGGTGTTGTTCTAGGGGATTGCAAACCGGAAAACATTATTGTGACAAAAGACGGAAAAACTTTCTTCGTTGACCTTGAGCAGGCGGCGAGGGACGAAAATCAAGCTTGGGACGTAGCTGAATTCTTATACTATTCTGGTCACCACGTTCCTCTAATATCCTCTGTTGAACCCGCGAAAATCATAGCCAAAAATTTTATTGAAGGATACTTAGAAGCTGGAGGGAGGAAAGAAACCGTGAAGAAGGCTGGATCAGCACGGTACGCAAAGGTGTTCAGCGTTTTCACCCCACCGCATGTTCTTATGGCCATTTCTAACTTTTGCCAAACAATGGGGAAAGAATTAGAAAATTAGAGTCTATGATAAAATTATGGGACATAGTTAACGAGGAAGTGAGGATGGCGAAACAAAAAACTTTTCTTACCTTTTATGGTGGAGTAAACGAAATCGGCGGAAACAAGGTTCTTTTGGAAGACAAAAAAGTCAGAATCTTTCTGGATTTTGGGCAGTCTTTCACCATGAGCGCAGAATATTTCACGGGTTGGCTTGAACCCAGACCCATAAACGGTTTGGGAGACTATTTTGAGTTCAATCTACTGCCAAAGATAAAAGGAGTATACGGTAAAGAGCAACTGGCGTTTACCGATGTTCCTTACACAAAACCGAAAATTGATGCTGTATTCCTGTCTCACGCTCACGTCGATCACATGGGGCACATCTTATTTCTTGACGAAAAAATTCCCGTACACTGTGGTTACGGAACAAAGATGTTCATTGAGTCAATGGAGAAAACAGGCTCAGTTAATTTTGGAGAACACCAGTACAACTCGTTCAGAACAGGGCGCAAAATAAAAATTGGGCACCTGGTGGTAGAGCCCATTCACGTGGATCATTCTATCTCTGCCTCCTACGGCTTCATTATCCACACATCCGAAGGACCAGTCGTGTATACTGGAGACCTTAGGGCGCATGGTCCTCGGAAAGAGATGACGAAAGAATTTGCGGAAAAAGCACAGGAATCTGAGCCCATAGCCTTAATAAGTGAAGGAACTAGGATGGTTGAGACGGAACAGAAAAAGAGCTATTCCGAATTAGAAGTAGAGAAACTAAGTAACGAGATTGTTTCTGAAACCAAAAAGATTGTGTTTGTTACCCATTATGGGCGAGATACAGATAGGTTCAGAACATTCTACAACGTAGCCAAAAACAACAACAGAAAAATTGTCATATCTCCGAAAACAGCTCATTTACTAAGCAAGCTTGTAGAGGATAAGCGCCTTCACCTTCCAGACCCCATGAAAGACGAGAACATCCTAGTTTACTACAAGAGGAAAAAAACTGGGGGTTTCCTAGAGACGGACTACTACGTCTGGGAACGGAAGTTCATGGAAAAAATGGTGAATTACAAGTTTGTTCATGAGCATCAAAGCGAGTTGGTTATGAACTTGGATTTTTATCAGTTCGCGGAGCTCATTGATATAAAGCCTGATCCCGGTAGTCACTTCATCTACAGCATGAGCGAACCTTACAGTGAAGAAGACATCGAAGACGAAGTCATGCACAATTGGCTGAACCACTTCAAAATCAAGTTTCATCAACTCCACGCTTCCGGTCACATGAACAGAAGCCAACTAACAGGTCTCATTAACTACATTAAACCGAAACAGATTTTCCCGATACACGTGGAAAACCCAAAACTGTTCAAAGCAATAAGCAAAACTGTTCAGTTAGTAAAATACGGAAAAAAGTATAGAGTTTAGAGACAACACATGCGTGGCAACTACTCCGCGATCTTGATAGACTGAAACAAAAAGGATTGCAGAGGATAACTCTAACTGCGCGAGGGTTCAAACAGGGGTTGTAACCCAACACAAATCAGGGGAGACTGTGGATGAAAACCACTAGATTAACATGAAGGATTCGGCTTTCTTAAGTTTTCCTGTCATTGTATCTGGCATTAGGTTCAGCAGCTCTAGGGTTGTTAAACCAATTATTCCCCAGTCACTCAACTGCTTTGACCTTAACATTTCTTTGACTTCTTCTGGAATCCTTAGGACGAGTAAATGGGCATAAGGTAATTCTTCTCCTTCAACAATAAGTTTGTTGATGACCGCTAACTCACCATCCATTTTATGTCCTGAAGCGGTCATGAGTGTCAGCGTACGTTTAACATGGGTAACACCGACCTTATCAACCACTTCTTTATCGACTATAGTCACGGAGGCTCCAGTATCAACAAGTATAATGCCCTCTGAATATTCCTTTGATCCCTCCAACCTTAATCTAGCTTTAACGATGGTCAATGAAGACCCCGTGACTATAATTCCTAAGCACTCTAATAAGTTATCCCCTCCTATCGACCCCCTAATCATGTCCTTTCCATTGTGGCATTTGTTATACTTTCATTCTTTTCAGCTCTTTAAATTTTATTTGCGAGGGTTCAAAATGAGGTGCAGATTTTAGACATAGTCTGAGCTTATTTCAGCTAGAGAAACCCAATTAGAATGCCGGGTTAGTTTAATATCGGTTTAAAACCTATTCTGGCACTAGAATCATACCGCTTGCGCGCTAATGAGAGGTTATCCATGGATACGATGGGTGTGTAATCGCAATCCTAGCGTCATCATAAGTTGTAGTTCGAATTGCAATTTCACGGATTTATACCGCACCATGTTCTTACGCCCATTTAGATCATTTTTGGGGAAAGGCTTGGTCAGAGAGTGCTGAGATTTTGGCTTGCGGTAAATTTATATGTGTTTTATGATGTATGACGTGTGGTGATTATTGTGAGCGATAAAAGAGCCAGGACGACGCTCATACTGGAGGAGACCGTGATTAAGAAGCTAAAACAAAAGTCACGAGGGAACATCTCAGAGCTAGCCAATAGAATACTTAAGGAAGCCCTCTTTGGTAAAGGCGAAAGCATGTTTGGCGAATTAAAGGGATTGGTGTCAACGAAGGACGTCGTTGAGGAAGAAACTCATGAGGAGTTATATCGTTGACACATACGCTTGGGTATCATACTTTGAGGGAAAGAAAGAATTCAAAGAAGCCATAGAAGAAAACGAGCTTTACACCCCTTCAATAGTCCTAGCGGAGTTCAGCAGGATTCTAGTTAGAAAACGCATTCCGCAAGATAAGCGCTCTAAGACTCTTGGCTTCGTAAGGAAGCGCAGTCTCATCTTAAGCTTAGATGAGACCAACGCTGTTAAAGCTGGGGAAATAGCAGAGAAGGAGGGGCTACATCTAATCGATGGCATCATATACTCCTACGTAGATGAAGACGTTTGGCTCCTCACAGGCGATAAGCACTTTATGAACAAACCTTTCGTTAACCTCATTGAAGGAAGCAATGCCACATAGTTTCTATGATGAACTTGTTTTAGGAAAATAAATGATGATTTAATCGAGATATTTCGCGGATAAACTAGGTCTCATAGAGTAGGGTTCATGGGTTCGAATCCCACCCTTACTTCAGAATGACCACTTGCAAAATATGTGGAATTTAAACGTAGTTTTAAATGTAACCCACACATTATTTGAGAACGTTTTAATGTTCAATTAAGAGTTCCCTTCAAGAGAGATGCATGCGCACTGTCCAGTGTTTCGAGTGCTTTCTGAAGATGCGAACTACACTTGCAAGTTCTTTCTTTCCACTTGGGTCGCAACGATTTGACATAAAAATATACTTTCACAAGAGCTTGCTAAATGTTTGGAGCTCGCTTTCCGAAATCCATTTCTCTTCCTTTAATTCTTCCAACCCCTTTTTGACGAGTTCTCGTGACCCTTTTGTTCGCAAAATGCTGACTTGGATTCCAGCGTCGCTTATCTCTTTTTCGAACACCGGGTTTTCTTGGATCAGGGCAACGAGTTGACTAAGGAAAGTTGTTACGGCTTTTGAACGAGGCTGAAGAAAGGATTTCATTTTTGTTGCTCTGAAGACGCCCTTCAATTTTGTTAGGATTCCTATGCTGCCTACGACGGACGGTGGGTACACAATGTATCTTTTCTTCTGCTCCGTTTCGTAGCAGGCAATGTAGAGAGGTAGGTAAACCAGCGCGTATTTCCTTCGGGTCTCAGGTGCACCAATCTCGTCGAGTTCCTTCAATGCCGCCTTTTTCAACTTCATCATTTCATTCATTTGGTCTATAATATGGGGGGTCGTATCCTCCAGCGACTTAATTTCTTGCTGTTTCATTCTGATTCTGGCTTCACGGGAAGCCTCAAGTTCCCTAAGGTCTCTCATGGCTTCCTCAACCTTTGCGTCATAGTTTAACCTTAGGTTGGATATATCAAGCTTCTTTGCGGTTTCTGCGTCCTCTATTTTTTTATTCATGTCCCGGATGCTTTTCTGTAAAGTCTGAAGCTCTTTCTTGCTTATTTTAAGCTTCTGTCTCCATGTGAGTTCTCCGCCCTCGTCTTTACGAAGCCTACAAGATTTTATTCCAGCTTCGTAACGGTCGATTTCAGCGTTTAAACGTTCGTGTTTTTTCTCAAGCTTGACGCTGTCTTTGTGAAGACGCCGGAGTTGCAGCTCAAATTTCTTGGAAGCCCTCGTGATTTCTACATCGCATCTCCTTTGAATCTCATGTACGCTCTCCATAACCTTAGGCCTAACCTTCTCAATTTCTTCGTCAAATTTCTTTTCAATTTCTCTGATTTCTTCATGAATGATTCTCACTTGTTGTTTGGTTGTGGTGCTCAGCAGATTCATACTTTTACCTAAGCTGTCGATTTCTTCTCTTAATTTGGCTCTAAAATTTGAGAGTTCTTCGATAATGGTTGAAATCGCTGACTCGTCCATGGTAGAAGACAAAAACGCCATGTTAGCCACAGGTTTTTCAATTTTCTCTGCTTCTGGAAGATAGGAGACAAGGTCTCGTATGAAATCGGGATTTGCGATGAGGCTCTCTATGGTTTTTTCCTCTTTGCCAGCGAAACTTTGAAAGTAATCGGCATTGTTGGAAAGAGCTGCGGAATAGGCTTCGCGTGTCTCTGCGCTTCGTTGTATATCGTTGTCAAATGCATTGATGTCAGGAAGTACGTCATAAGATAAAGTGTGCGATGTGGCGTTAAGCCCGTCAAGGGTTAGGGTCCTTCCATTCCATGGAACCAACCATACGGGATAACAAGCCTCTGCAATGAAAATCAATTCCTCAGCTGTTTTTTTCAAGATGCGGCCCCCGCCCTTTCCCCTCTCTGCCTCGGCTAAGTAGAAAACAGCTGCCATTTCCATGTCCCTTGTAAACGCTTTGCTTCGATCCTCAGCAGGAATAGCGAAGGGGAGAAAAAGCTTAGTCGTTTGTTGGGACATGTTCTTCACCATTTTCAAATTTCATCCAATAATATGAAATCTGCTAATTTAAATGACTTGCGAATGCTTCTGAACGGGGATGAAAAAATTCAGGTATGGTCATGTTCAGAATAAATATAGTAGTGTACCAAGTATAATAGCTCTGTAGAAAAACTAAACGCTATGATGGAAGGTTTCGCTTTGCCTCAACCTATTCGTGAAGGAGAAGATATCCTTCTCTACTTGGACAGTAAAAGAACTTATCTGGTTAGGGTGGAAAAGGGGAAAAGTTTCCATACTCACAAGGGTTTTGTTCAACTAGACGACTTGGTTGGAAAGGAGTATGGAACTCGAATAATTAGTAGCATGGGAGTAGAGTTTGTAGCTTTAAAACCCACCCTCCGAGACTACGTTTTCAAGATGCAGAGAAAAACACAGATATCCTATCCCAAAGACATGGCCCTCATCCTAATGTTCAGTGGAGTTGGCCCAGGAAGTCGCGTTGTTGAGGCGGGCACGGGAACAGGCGCCCTAACCAGCGCCCTAGCCTTCTATGTCAAACCCGCTGGGAGGATTTACAGTTACGAGATTCGGCGAGAATTCGTGGACTCTGCGCTGAAAAACTTGAAGAGGGTTGGGTTGTCAGAGTATGTGGACCTCAAAAATAAGGACGTAACAGAGGGAGTTGATGAAAAGGACTTGGACGCGGTCGTTTTGGACATGGCAACTCCTTGGCTGGTTGTTCCTCACGCCTATTCAGCCTTGAAAGGAAGCGGCGTTCTGGTCTCCTTCAGCCCCACCATAGACCAGGTAGTAAAAACAGTAGAGGCCTTGAAGGAGAAAGGATTCGTAGACATTGAAACCATTGAGTGCCTTGTGCGGAGAATGCAGGTTGAGAGGGGGAAAACCAGACCCCAAACCCTGATGACTGGGCACACGGGCTACATAACGTTTGCCCGTAAAGCTCTTGAACAATAAACTTCTCCTTGCGATAAAACTCTTAAATCAAAAAGCACGTAGCCTAAAACGATGAAAGTGGCTAGGGGGTGAGGTATTTTAGTTCAAAATGGAGCCATTTTCCGAAGTTCTAAGCCGAGTTTAGGTTTAAACCTATTTGATATGCAATGAATGAAAAGAATCTGGTTCGTTGCTGGGGGTCTCTTCTAACCTTATGAAGTGTTGAGATGTTTACGTTCGGTGAAATTGTTAGTCATTCATAAAGTGGGTTTTTGAAGGAACATATAGAAAATTCTTCTATCAAATTTTATATACGATCTTGTGGTAGATATAAAGGTGAAGGGAGATTCCCAAATGATGAATATTTTTAATTTTCGGCTTGGAGGAAGGTGAGTGATGGAAAAGAAAATAGTATCGGGAATAGTAGTGGCACTGCTTTTAATAGGCATGTTAACGTTGGCGTTTAACATTCAATCAGTTAAGTCAGATTATACTTGGACTGAAACTATTTATATTAGGGCTGATGGAAGTGTTTACCCGCCAGATGCGCCTATTTCTAGTGATGACAACATTACTTACACCTTAACAGACAACATTGTTGGAAACGTCCCGTACAGAACCTCTGCGATTGTGGTGGAGAGGGATAATATTGTGGTTGACGGAGCCAACAACACGCTTCAATGTTCAATGCCACTTTTTCCCGGAACAGGAGTATACTTAGGTGAAAGAAGCAGCGTAACAGTAAAGAATATGAAAATTAAATCATTCTATTGTGGCATCGTTCTCAATTCCTCTTCTTACAGCACCATTTCTGGAAACAGCATATTATCAAGCTACGTCTGTGGCATCCACCTCTCGAGTTCTTCTAACAACAAATTCTACCATAACAACTTCATAGACAACGATCAGCAAGTGTACATAGAACCATCTAGCTATGCCAACGTTTGGGATGATGGTTACCCTCCTGGAGGAAACTACTGGAGCGACTACACAGGCGTTGATGAGAAAAGTGGTCCGAACCAGAATCAGCCTGGAAGCGACGGAATAGGCGACACTCCATACAAAATCAACGCAACCAAAACGGATGATGGAGACCGATATCCGCTTATGAATCCAGTGGTGTACGATGTGGCCGTTACCAGTGTTGTGCCTCAGAAGACGGTGGTAGGCCAAGGTTACGCCCTCAGGGTGAACGTAACCATTCTGAATCAAGGCAACTTCACACAAACCTTCGACGTCACACTTTATGCTAACACCACTTCAATTGCATCCCAAGAAATCACCCTAACAAGCGGAAAATCCACAACCATCACCTTCACTTGGAATACAACAGACGTTCCATACGGCAACTACACCATAAGTGCCACAGCCGCCCCAGTCCCAGGCGAAACAGACACAACAGACAACACCTATGTCGACGGCATAGTAGTCGTTAAGATTCTTGGCGATATTGATGGTGACGGCGATGTTGACGTAGACGACTTCTACGTATTCTCAAGGGCATATGGAACTAGTCCAGCAAGCAATCCAGGATGCGACTTAGACGGCGACGGCGACGTTGACAAAGACGACTTCTACATGTTCGCAGGAAACTACGGAAAAAGCATATAGCCACAAACAGCGATTGTGACAGGGGTGCGAGGCTTACAGATCCAAGCCGGGAGATCCCAACTGGGATGTGACCTGCGACATGAACCGAGCGGCATCGTAGACGGCGCTGACCATACAATGGCCTGCGGAAACTACAGGAAAACATGCTGATCACGAGGGCGCGTTAGGGGACCGTTAAATGAGTTTGCAAGGAAGACGCTTGGGCTGTGATCATGGACTTCGAATTACTAATGTTGGCAGTCAATACGGTGGTTAGATTACAAAATTAATGGATAGATTTCCTTCTCAACATACTCCAAATACTTGTTCTTGTCAACTATGTTAAATATCGTGACAGAAGCGTCTCGTGTCACCCCAACAACGTATCCATGTTCCTTAGATTTAGCCACAATATACCAGAGGTCACCGTGCTTACCATACTCCTCGAAAAGACTGGTGCCGATAAGGTCAGGTCCGTACAAAGAAAGCTTGTTCACGTTGGGAATGTCCACATTGTCGAAAAACGTAATCTTCGTGTCCTCAGGATTCTTCAGGTGGAAGTCTCGAAGGGTTTCCGGAGGTATCCGCGCTTCTGTAATATGCCCAGCCCTTTCATAAATTGTTTCGCTGAGGCGGTTGGCAATAAAATTGGCAAGCCTCTTCTTTTCAACCACCGTCAAGAAGGTTCGATCTTTGTGTTGGGCGAAACGGAACATTGCTTCGATGGTTCGGGGAAGGGGAACAGTCTTCCCCCTATGAAACACATGGGTCACGTAGTCGTGAGAGTAGACGCCAGTGAGGGCGTTCTCACGGGGCATAAGATGAACGATCTCCGTGACCAACATGAACTCGTAGTCGCTCTCCTCATAGGCTTCCTCTCTCCTGTAACCACCAAGTTTAGACGCTAGTTCAGGCAGAGGCGCAGGTTCAACAAGCTTAAAAACCTTCCCAGCCGTAACCATATCCAATTCTCACCAAACTTTGTTGTCTAATAGAGAGAAGTAGCTAATAATTTTAGTCTTATGTAGCTCAGAAAAAATAAACTAACCGCCCATACACCGCAACACGCGCGTACATGCTCTGCGGCTTCTAATGAAACAAAAACTTCGAACATAGTACCATTCATATTGATTCTTAAGTTTTGAATTTGCCGTTCTAACTCATCTAGCTGTTTTGAATTAATGGCGTTCTAATCCGATTGCGAGTGCCAAAAAGAATATCCCTCACGCATGTGTGTATTCAAGTCATTTGACAGCGAACTTGCCGTCACGGAAGTTTTTCAAAATCTTATTTTCTATTGCACTATGAAAATCGATCCCCAATGAACCACAGAAAAAGCATAGCAAGATGAAAAAATCTGCAATTTCGTCTTCCACAGCATTAACAGCTTGAACATGGTTTCCATAAAAATAGTCTCTCTGTTGCAAGAAATAGTCATACGCTTGTTTTAATTCTCTCATCTCTTTTTGCAAATGTGTGAAGATTGCAATTGTGCTCTTGATGTCGATGTAAGGGCTAATTACCCTTTCAACTAATAATCTTTGAAAATCCCTTACCCTGTATTCTAAAAAATCCTTCTCCATTCCAACACACCAATCCTTTTAATTTCTGTAACTAAATTAACTAACGTTCTATACAATACTTGCGTTAAAACTGCGATTACTTTAGCCTTTATTAATTCTTCCAGATGCGCGCTTGTTACGCAAACCACAATATATCGATATTCCTAAACACTTCAGATTAGCCACTATTTTTGCGCACGAAACTTTCTTTTTAAGATTTGTCATCCCTCGATTAACATAAGGTTAAGAACATGAACCCTTTGTTTTGTGATTGTTGCGGTGATATCGTTAAAGCTGTGTATCCATGCAAGTTTATTTTTCATGATGGTTTAATTTACGATCTTAATGTATGCTTAGATTGCATGGATAACGGAAAACTTGAGATAGATCTTAAGCGAAAAAGGCTGGTTGCTCAAATCCTTTCTAGGTTATCGAAGTTAAAAACTCATGAGTAATGCGCGCGCATAAAAGAACTGATAGAATTTTGAAGAAACATCAGTCTTAAAGGGCTTCATGTATAGAAGTAACAAGTTTTAAGTTCTCAAAAGAAAGATAAGTAAAAAATGGTGTTGCTTGAAAGTCTACTCCTTCAGCGATACCAAATAAAATTGAAGGGAGGTGAAAGGTATGCTGTGTATGATGATTATGACAGCTCCACACAATAAGGCAATCGATGTTGCAAAAACTTTCTTAAAAGTCGTTGAAACTCCACCACCACCGTATCTAAAGAGTCGGGGTGTGTATGTGACTTATGGCGACAAAGGACACAAGTGGTACAACATTATTGACATAGACGACAAGCATATATCGGAGGGAATAACCGAATTAGTCAGAAGGACAGTTCCCTTCCACGACATTGAAGGAGTAAAAATTAAAACTGAAGTTTTAATGACAGCTAGAGCTGCAATAGAATTGGGGATGGAATTGGGCATAATTTAGATATTCTTACAACAATCACAGTTGAAAGAACTCTCCTATCCACATTCCCTCTTTTTTAATAGTATTAACTGAACACTAAGATGGAGACATAGGTAGGGTAACACTGATGACTCCCCTACCCTAAACAATTAACTGGGCGCGCAATTATAGAAATTTAGTTTTGCCAACTCGCTTAGCTTTCCCTAGAACGGCTCCCACATGGGCAGGCTGAACAAGCTGAGAATAGCGTGCAAGATAGCTTCTTCCAAGCTTTGGTTCTCTAGGTTTCCACAACTTTAGACGATTCCTTAACTCTTCATCGCCTAACTCCACGTTCAGTTTCCTTTTCGGAACATCTATTTCAACGATGTCTCCGTTTCTTAACGCAGCTATGGGTCCACCTTCAGCTGCCTCAGGAGAAACATGCCCTATGCATGGTCCTCTTGTGACTCCTGAAAACCTGCCGTCGGTGATTAGGGCAACAGATTCGCTTAAACCCATTCCAGCTATGGTGGCTGTTGGAGAAAGCATTTCCCGCATGCCTGGTCCACCTTTTGGTCCCTCGTAACGAATAACAACCACGTCGCCTTCCCTGATTTCCTTGTTTAATATGTCCTTCATAGCCTCCTCCTCGGAATCGAAAACCCTAGCCGGACCTTTATGAACAAGCATTTTAGGCGAGATAGCTGTAGCTTTCACCACAGCGCCTTTCGGCGCCAAGTTCCCCCACAATATGGCTATACCTCCTTCCCGATGCACAGGATCAGTTAAGGGACGGATTACGTTGGCGTCGAGAACCACAGCGTCTTCAATGTTTTCTCCAACAGTTTTTCCCGAAACCGTCACAGCATCTAAATGAAGAAAAAAACTCAATTCTTTCATAACAGCTGGAATTCCGCCTGCTGCATCCAAATCCTCCATTGTATAGGGTCCGCTTGGAATCATATTACACAAGTGGGAAACTTTTCTACTCAACTCGTCGAAAAGGCTTAGGGACAAGGGAACTCCAGTCTCCCCTGCAATTGCTGAAAGGTGTAGCACGGTGTTAGTTGAACCACCCAAAGCCGCATCAATCATGATAGCGTTTTCAAAGGCTTCCGGAGTCATTATTTCCAATGGCTTCAAATCTTTCCACACTAGTTTAACAACCCTTTCTCCGCTTTCCTTGGCGATTCTTAGCCTAGAGGCGCTAACAGCTGGTGGAGTGGCACAGCCTGGCATGGACATACCTAAAGCTTCAGTCACGCAAGCCATGGTGTTGGCTGTAAACATACCATTACAAGACCCGCAGCCAGGGCACGCAACGTCTTCAAGCATCTTCAACTCCTCCTCACTCATTTTGCCAGCCGCAACTTCCCCAACAGCCTCGAACATCGACGCCACGCCAACCTTCCTTCCTTTATAAGTTCCTGAAAGCATAGGACCGCCCGTTACAACCACTGAGGGAATATCAAGCCTAGCCGCGGCCATCAACATGCCCGGGGTTATCTTATCGCAGTTTGTAACTAAAATCATCCCGTCGAATCTGTGGGCTTGAACCATAAGTTCAATTGAATCGGCAATTATCTCTCGGGACGGCAAAGAATACCGCATTCCTTCATGACCCATGGCTAGTCCATCGCAGATGGCGATTGTGTTAAATTCAAAGGGCATCCCGCCAGCAGATGTAACTCCAGTTTTAACAGCGTTCGCGACTTGGTTTAGGTGGGCGTGGCCTGGAACCGCTGTTGTGAAACTGTTTACCACGGCGATGAATGGTTTGTCTAGGTCTTTATCTGTGACTCCAAGAGCCTTCAGTAAGGCTCTGTGAGGAGCCCTCTCAACTCCCCGCTTTATGGTGTCGCTTCTCAAACTTCAACCCTCTAAACGAAAATTCATTAAACTGGAATCTATGTAAATAAGAAAGACATAGAAAAGTTTTTATATCGTAGTCTTCGCTGTTGTTGTGGAACGAGGAATGGAAAATGGGGTATCGTTGGGTATCCGAGAGGCGTGAAATGGGGGATGGCTTTATCGCATAGCTTCCCCGAAAAAATAAGAATTTTTGACACAACCCTCCGAGACGGCGAACAAACCCCTGGAGTTTCCTTAACCCCTGAAAACAAACTGAGAATCGCTAAAAGTCTAGACGAACTTGGAGTAGATGTCATCGAGGCTGGTTTCGCCGTAGTTTCTGATGGAGAAGCAAAGGCAATAAAACTCATTGCCAAAGAGGGGCTTAGGGCGGAAGTCTACAGTTTCGCCAGAGGAGTAAAAGAAGACATAGACGCTGTGCTAAAGAGCGAAGCTAAGGGAGTACATCTATGTATTCCCACATCAAATCTACATCTTCAACACAAGTTGAAAAAAGGTAAAGAAGAAATTTTGAGGCTTACAGAGGAATGCACCCAATACACTAAGGATCATGGACTCATCGTTGAACTTTCAGCTGAAGACGCCACAAGAAGCGACTTCAATTTCCTAACAAAGATGTTCGCCGCGGGCATCTCCGCGGGCGCAGATAGAATCTGCCCATGCGACACTGTTGGGGTTTTAACACCTGAAAAAACCATTGAACTTTACTCAAACTTGAGGAAAAAGTTTGCCAAGATTCCCATGAGCGCCCACTGTCACGACGACTTCGGACTGGGTGTAGCAAACTCCATAGCTGCTCTTAAATCTGGGGCTGATCAAGTTCACGCAACCATGAACGGGTTGGGCGAGAGGGCTGGAAACGCGGCACTTGAGGAAATAGTTGTAGCTTTAAAGGCTGTTTACAATGTGGATGTGTCGGTAAAAACTGAGCTTCTGTATGAAACGTCAAGGCTGGTGGCTCGATTAACTGGAATCCCTGTTCAACCAAACAAGGCAATTGTGGGAGAAAACGCCTTTGTTCACGAGTCTGGTATGCACACCCACGGCATATTAGCTCATCCCCTAACCTACGAGCCTATTTCCCCTGAACTGGTTGGGAGAACTAGGCGGCTGGTATCAGGCAAACACGCCGGGTCCAGCGGAATAAAAGCTTCTTTAAAAGAAATAGGGCTATATCCAAACGATGAGCAACTTAAAGAGATTTTCCTACGGGTGAAAACAATAGGGGATAAAGGCAAGAGAGTTACAGATGCTGATCTGCAAGCAATCGCAGAGGCAGTCATGGGCCTGCCTAAAATCCGTCCACTAAAACTTGAGGGACTAACGGTCGTCACCGGAGACAATGTTACTCCAACGGCATCGGTGCAGCTAAACATTAACGGCAAAACGCTCACCGAAGCGGCTACTGGAGTAGGTCCAGTAGACGCGGCGATGAATGCTATTAGGAAGGCTGTCTCAGCTGTTGAACCAATACAGCTGGAGAAGTATTCTGTAAAAGCCATAACTGGTGGCACCGACGCCGTTACCGAGGTAGCTGTCAGTCTACGTAAAGGGGATAGAACGGCTACGGCCATGGGAGTTAACGAGGACATAGTGAGAGCGAGTGTTGAAGCAATGCTCAGCGGCATGAACGTGTTGATGACCGACTACAATAAACTGAACTCAAAGGAGGAATCCTGAAATGGTTGAAATGACAGGTGCCCAAGCCCTTATAGAAACATTAAGAAGGCAAAAAGTAGAAGTCATTTTCGGTATACCTGGAGGAGCTCTCATTCCAATACATGACATTCTGCGCGACTCTGACATAAGACACATCCTTGTTCGACACGAACAATGTGCAGCCCATGCAGCAGACGGCTACGCCCGCGCAAGTGGACGGCCAGGAGTCTGCATGGCAACGTCTGGTCCTGGAGCGACAAACTTGGTCACAGGTATAGCAAACGCCTATTTGGACTCTTCACCAGTTATTGCCTTAACTGGTCAGGTTAACACATTTTCTCCTAATTCATCGTATATGATAGGTAGAGACTCGTTTCAAGAGGCGGATACAGTTGGGATAACCATCCCCATCACAAAACACAATTATCAAGTGAAAGAGGCTTCTGAAATTCCAAAAACAGTAAAGATGGCCTTCCACATAGCCACAACGGGTAGACCTGGACCAGTTTTGATAGACATCCCAAAAAATGTACAGACGGAAAGCTCTGAAATGGAGTTTCCAGACGATATCGAGATTCGGGGCTATAAACCCAAAACAGAGCCCCATCCACTTCAAGTTAAAAGGGCAGTTGAACTCCTCCTTGAGGCAGAGCGTCCAATGGTCTTAGCGGGCGGAGGAGTAATAATCTCAAATGCCTCCCCTGAACTCTTGGCGCTGGCCGAGTTTCTAATGATGCCTGTGGCAACAACCCTCATGGGGAAAGGATGCTTCCCTGAAAACCATCCCCTGTCCATGGGAGACGTGGGCATGCATGGAACTCGTGTGGCAAATAAGCTAATTTTAGAGGCGGATGTTCTTCTGGCTGTGGGAACAAGGTTCTCGGATAGAACTGTTGGAAATCTGGACCAGTTCTGTCCCGACGCAAAAATCATTCACATCGACATAGACACGGCGGAAATTGGAAAAAACGTGGAGGTTGATATACCGATTGTAGCCGACGCAAAGGAGACACTAAGTGTGATTTATCAATTGTTGGTCTATCAGTTGAAGCAGAAGGAAAAGTCCCCATGGTTTGATAGGGTTCAGAAGCTCAAGGAGCAACTTCAAGACAGAATAGATCTCGGTGGGTGCGATTTGAATCCTCCGTTGCTACTATCTGAGCTTGGAAAAATACTGCCAGATAATACTATCGTGACTACCGAGGTTGGACAAAACCAGATGTGGGCAGCTCTATACCTCAAAAGACGAAAACCAAGAACCTTCATCAGCTCAGGCGGGCTTGGAACCATGGGTTTCGGCTTCCCTGCAGCCATCGGAGCTAAAGTTGCTTGCCCCAATTGTTCGGTTGTAGACATAGCGGGTGACGGAAGCTTCATAATGACCGAACAAGAACTCGGCTGCTCGGTTATGGAGAAAATTCCGGTAACGGTAGTGGTCATGAACAACTCAATGCTCGGGATGGTTGCTCAGTGGCAGAGGCTCTTCTACGATAGGAGGTATTCCGCTGTAGAATTGGGGAATGTCCCCGACTTTGTTAAGCTGGCTGAGGCTTATGGTGCAGAAGGCGTTCGCGTGGGTTCACTTAAAGAGTTTTTGAAGGCCATTAAAGAAGCCCTAAAGAGCGAGGTTACAACGGTTATTGATGTTCCAATATCCCCTGAAGAAAACGTGTTTCCAATGGTTCCAGCCGGTAAGGGTCTAAAAGACGTAATCACAGGGTAACCAATATGACGGAGGAACAAAGTCACATAATATCAGCCATCGTTGAGCATAAACCTGGCGTGCTCTACAGCGTTGCAAACATGTTCAGACGCAGAGGGTTCAACATAGAGAGTATTTCTGTGGGTCCAACAGAGCAAAGCGATCTGGCGAGAATGACTATGACTGTTAAAGGAGACGAAAGAACAATCGAACAGGTGATTAAGCAGCTGAATAAGCTAATCGACGTGATTAAGGTAAGCAGACTAAACCCAGCCAGCATCGTTGCAAGGGAACTAGCCCTCATTAAAGTACACGCATTAGACACCAAAGCCCGGTCAGACGTTATCAATTACGCCGATATTTTTAGGGCGCGCGTGGTTGACGTTTCTTCCGAGTCTTTGATGGTGGAAATCACTGGAGACTCGGATAAGATAGATGCCTTCCTTGGTCTGATGAAGCCCTTTGGTGTAAAGGAGGTTGCGAGAACAGGCATAACAGCCCTTTCCAGAGGAGCTAAATCTGTCAAGATTGAAGAATAAGGGGTAATCGATAATGTCCGCAAGTAAAAAAGAGTTCAGAACTGAATCAAATGTCACCTTCTATTCATATTTTGATTTCATAATAATTAAATTGTGAACAATTAATCCGAATACTGGGTGAGAAAAATGGTGAAAGTGTATTACGACGCAGATGTGAGCCTAGACATGCTGAAGGACAAAACCATAGCGGTGATCGGTTACGGCAGTCAGGGAAACGCTCAAGCCCAAACCATGAGGGACTCAGGTTTGAACGTTATACTTGGTTTAAGACCCAGCGGGGCCTCATGGAACAAAGCCGAAAAAGACGGTTTCGAGGTTTATCCAATTTCAGAGGCAACTGAAAAAGGTGACATTGTACATATGCTGATTCCAGATTTGGAGCAACCAAGCGTTTATAGAGATCAGGTGGCACCGCACATGGTTGCTGGAAAAAGTATCAGCTTCGCCCATGGTTTTAACATCCACTTTAAGCAGATTGTTCCGCCACCGGACGTTGACGTTATCATGGTTGCTCCTAAGAGTCCTGGGTTTAAGCTTAGGGATATGTACCTAAACGGCTTCGGAGTGCCAGCTCTTGTCGCGGTCTATCAGGATTATTCGGGTCAAGCGAAGGAAACAGCGCTGGCTATGGCTAAAAGCCTTGGATGCACCAAGGCTGGGGTGCTAGAAACTACGTTTCGGGAAGAAACGGAAAGCGACCTTGTCGGAGAGCAAACTGTTCTCATTGGTGGACTAATTGAACTCATCAAAAATGGTTTTGAGGTCCTTGTGGAAGCGGGATACCAGCCGGAACTTGCCTACTTTGAGGCTTGCAACGAGGCGAAGCTTATAATGGATATAATCTATGAAAGGGGCTTCACAGGAATGCTTAAGGCTGTTTCAAGAACCGCCAACTACGGCGGTTTAACGGTTGGACCAAAAGTTATAGACGAACACGTCAAGGAGAACATGAGAAAGGCTGTGAGGGATGTTCAAAGCGGCAAATTTGCTAAGGAATGGATTAGGGAGAGAGAAAACGGCGAGAAAAAATTAAACGCCTTGATAAAGAAACTTGAGGGGCATCAAATAGAGAAAGTTGGCAGATTCATCAGGAAAACAACAGGAATCGAAAAATAAACTGCTTTGATATAGAAGACGCCTATCTACCCCTATATAAAGGCGACCTACAGATAGAAAAAAGGAAAGATAACGAAACCGTTTTGTCTGACGATAAAATTTTTCTTTTTGTCCGACAAATCAGCTCCTCTCTTGAACTAAGCTTTCCATGTTTTGTGTCGTTTGTGCCTAAACAATGTTGAGGCGCTATATAGACTCTCAACATTCTTGCCACGAGCTGCGGTCCTTACAAACACAATCAAGAAGGTTTTTCTAGTGTATACGAGCATCATAAAATTCCTTTAATAGTGGAAAATGTCTCTAATACTAACGCATTAGAGGCCAGTAGCGAATGCTGATTCGAGAAGTCATCCTGGAAAACTTCATGTCCTACGAGTATGCTAGGATAGCATTTAAACCAGGCGTCAACGTTATTTGCGGGCCCAACGGCTCAGGCAAATCATCCATGCTTCTAGGAATCTCCGTTGCGCTGGGGCAGTCTTACACCGAACGCTCCAAAAAACTTAGCGACCTTATTCGATGGGAAAAAGACCAGGCAAGGGTTACACTGGTTCTAGACAACTCTCCCAAGAGCGGGCATCGACCAGTTCCTAGGATCAAAAAGGACTACATCTTCTTAACAAGGGTCCTGAGGCAGGATGGAAAATACTGGTTTGAACTAGAAAACAGGGCTGCAACCAAGGCTGAGGTTACAAGACTTCTCTCCAAGCTTGGAGTTGACCCGGAAAACATGCTTATTATCATGCACCAAAACATGGTGGAGCAATTCACAGTTCTTTCGCCTCAGGAAAAGCTGAGGATTGTTGAAGCCGCTGTGGGCTTCGAATCCTACCGCCAAAACGTCTTGCAAGCTCAAAGAAAACTAAGCCGCATCCTAAGCCAAGAAGAATCGGTCGGCAAAGTCCTCGAATCGGCAGAACAAACCCTAACCTACTGGAGAGAACAATACGACCGCTACCAACAGAAAAAGCAACTGAGAATGAAAAGGCGATTTCTGGAACGAGAACTAGCATGGGCTGAAGTTTCGAAAAGAGAGAAAATCGTAAACGAGTTAAAAGACCAAATTAAAAAGAAACAAAACGAGATTCTACAAATCGAAAATGAAACAAAAACTATCAACACTCAACTGGAAGAACTTCAGAAAAAACTGGAAAAATCAAAGGCTGAATGGAAAGAACTCTTCGAAGAAAGGTTGGAGCTCGAGCGCGAAAAGGCTAAACACGAACTAACCATCTCCATGGTTAACCAAGCCTTAAAAGAAACACAGGCATGGGCAGAGATTCATCGCGAAGAAATGGAGGAGTGTCTAGCCAAAATAGGGCTACTAGAAACCGCGCTCCAAGAAACCACAAACCCCGTTGACCTTGAAGTCAAAATAACAGAAATTAAGACAACCTACAAAAATCTTGAAAGCGTGTGGAATCAGCGATTCAACCTCAAAAGCCAAGGCTTGGAAGAATCCGTTAGAAATTCTACTGAGCAACTTGCAAAATTGAACCCTCAAATCTCGGATGTTCAAGCAAGGGCAGATCACCTCTGTTACGAGATCGAGGGCGCCACTAGCAACGTTCTAGACCGCAAGATTAAACTGGCATTGCTGCAGTACAGAAAGGAAAACCTAACCAAGGCGCTGGAAAGACTGAAGAAAGAGCTTCAAATCTCCCTCCCCGATCTTGATGAAGCCGCGAAAAGAGCTGAAGAAACGGGTCCACAAATCGTGCCCATGAAAAGCATCATGGATATCATAGACGAAATTCGGGTGACAGACGGGCATCTCGCAGCTTTAGCAGACGTTTCCGAAGACATCGAGCGTATGTACGAATCCTACTCCAAGCTTTACCTAGAGCTTAAAGAAAAAGCCCGTTTGGTGGCGGAGAACCGTGAAAAGGCTCTGGAAGAAGTGAAAACAAGAATGGAAGCATGGAGGACAGTCCTCCGAAACCTCTTAAATCACGTTAGTCTCCAATACCAAGGAATCCTTTCAGGAGTCCAAGCGGTTGGAGACGTTCGACTACTAAATGAACACGACATCGAAGAGGCTGGCCTCGAAATATACGTGGGTTTCAAAGGAGGAAAGCCTGTTCCCCTAAATGCCTACACGCAGAGCGGGGGAGAGAGAAGCATGGCAACCATGACTTTTCTCTTAGCCCTGCAGCAACATGTCCAGTCTCCCTTCAGAGCCGTTGACGAATATGATATTCATCTTGATCCTAGGGGTAGGGAGGTTATTGCGGATTTGATTGTTTCTTCGGTTGGGTTGGGTGGTGGGCAGTTCTTGGTTATTACGCCTAGTGAGGTGACTTTTAGGGAGAGGGATGTGCATGTTATCGCAGTTCAGAGCGTTGAGGGTTCCAGCGTGGTTAGGGTTTTGGGTTAGAGCGCGCTTAAAATAGGCTTTGAAATTCTTTTCTCCTTAGCTTCTCGGTGTCTTCAGAACAGACCAAAAAGCCTCCTAGCGCGCTATCGCTGTTTCTAGTTCGTCTTTCATGTATTCTGGAATCTCAATCGATTTAGGCAGTCTATTGAAAATTTCCTCAACTTCCCGCACCATAAATAGTTCCTTATCTTCTTCTGTTCCAAATCTAAATGTTTGTATGTGTTCTTTGAGAAGGAATTTTAAAGCTCCAATCTCTTCAGGAGTTAACATGATGTAAGGTTGTAGTATAGGCTCCCTGATTTTACGTAGAATTTCAGATAATGCTAAAGCATACTTAGTTCCTTTAATTTCTTCCACTTCTAATTCGCCGCTAATAAGTCCTTTAAGCATACATGCCTCGTCAGTAGATAACGTTATTTTTACTTGTTCCATCTCCCCATTCCCACATCGTTCTTTAGTCTCCTCCTTATTTTTTAAACTATCGATGTGCACTGCACAAGCGCGCATAACATGAATTATCTTTTACTGTGGTTCAACAAGGCGAACCTTTATTCCTTCAAGAAGTCCTCCGAATCTCTAATGAACCCTTCGTAGACCCATCGGTTTGTTGGAACAAAAATACGGTGTTCAACATTCTTTACTTTAGAAAGATAGAAACAATCCAGCATGCAAACCTTACATTGCCATATTGCTTACCTGTCTTGATTTCCCGTCTTCGAGGTAGCCCTTCATTCTTTCGGCGCGTATTCTTCCCTCCTGTGTAGTTCTGTTAGGTATTTTGCGAGGGTTTTGTGTGGTAGTGTTATTCCTGTCTCGTGTGGATAAGCTCCTAGGATTTCCGTAGTTGTTATTCCCTCAGGTTGTTTCTCGATTATCTTGACGATCTCGTTCTTCTTCCTCTTTCTGAATATGGTGGCGTGAAGCCATTGGTGTTCTGTTGCGGTTCTTATTGCCAGTTCAGCCTGCTCTATCTTTGTCGTGCTTAGGTATGGTTTGTTTTCTCATAGACTTCCAGCATACCCTTGCCCACACTTCTGGCACGCCAAGCCATCTTGCCAGTTTTGGTCAGTCCAGCGCGTGTAACGGATACCATGAATAGGTACGCAAGTTTCTCTATGTCCCTCTGTCGGTCACCTTAACAACCACATATGGGTAATATGCTTCTCTGTATTTCGTCGTCCCTAAGCCGCTGACAGAGTAGTTGAAAACCAGTGGCGGGCGCTAATCTTGCTTAGATGTCTATGTGGTTCGTTGTCTCAGGATGCTTGGGCGTAGGCTTAACTTGTAGCTCCTTCCGTATAGTCTATTAGCCATTGTAAGTGGCGTACATCTTGCTCTACATCTTCCACTTCAAGCACGCGCTCGTGGAAGCCCCACACGTGAAGGTCGAATGCCCTGGCCCAAGCGTCCTCTATCATGCTTTGCTTCGATTCGCGGGCCAGTCTCCTAGCTGCCCTAGTGAGCAGCTTGCTCCACCACCTTCCCTCCTTTATTGCTTCCTCGTGCTCAGGTAGCTTATGTTTCTCTGCGAGTAGTTTAATGCATTCCTCGACCACCTTGTAAAACTTTTCACTTGCCTGCATAGGATCGCCCTTATCTAAATACCTTTTACCTTCGTCAAAAATCGCTCTAATCAACTTAGTGGTCTTCGCACTCATCCCGAGCCCCATTTATATGTTATTCCATCATTTATATAAAGACCGCTGAGAAAAGCAATCGGCTTCACCTTCTCAAGCGAACGTGTAAATTGTCCACTCCACGCCAACAAACATATATACGCAAGAAAATCCCAATAAAGGGAATTGAAATTCCATCCGCTGCTGTGCCTCGAGGACCCTGCACAAGAGAGCAACACGGGTTCTTGAGGGGGGTGTTTCCGTCTGTCCTATTCCGAAGAGGGTTATGACAGCTAGCCACGCTTAATCAAGTATGCAAAGCTGACGAAACAATGAAAAGTCTTTGCGCCATCCAAGCCTAGCCGTGAGGAGGACGTTAAATCCTTAATTCTTTGAATATTTCATGCTCAATCCTCTTTGCAGTCTCTGGATCCAGGTTTGCAGTTTGTCATGGTTTGAAAAGTATGGTTAAAATTATGGTTATCCACATAGTTATAAGGATTCCAATAATCCATCGGATATCCCTCCTTAAATCCCTAAGGTCATCCTCTAGGTGATTTAATCTCTTACTTATCTCTGCCAAAGCACCCTCCAATCTAGCCATCCTTTCCTCCAAACTGCCCATTCGAGTTTTCCTCATTAGGTCATGTCCCACTTCTTCCGTTTAACCCATTCGCTCATATTAAGTTAATGGAACTTGCCTTGTGAGTGGAGCTAATGTTCTAAATTTTAGGATTAAAAAGAGTTTAAATAAGCTCAAATTAAGGCTCTTTGGAACCCATATAGGCTTCGGAACATGAGTCTAGGAAGAAGCGCCAACATCTACATTACTTGTCAAAATTTCAAATTTCATGGATACACATTTCCATTAGGTTTTTATTTTCTAGTTTAAACTCACTGTATTTTAGAGGCAGTTTAATTGTCCTCAAAGAGGCAGAGGAAAAAACTTGGCGGCGAGCATCTTCAACGAGTCATCGACTTGTGCAAATCCGTAGAGGAAAGGGGTCTAGACCCTTTCACAGTCGATGTCGACGACATTATAACGGTTGTTCGAAAGTATTTTCCAGAATGGGAGTTGCCGCGAGAACTTTGTTTAGACGCCGAGGCAATACACCATTTGGCGTCTGTTATTAAGCTTCAAAGCGAGTGGGTGAAGCATCGATCAACTTCCTTTTACACAGACCCCTTTCTCCTCGAGGAAAAGATAAGGAAGCTAAGCAAGGAAAAGCTCGCTAGACTTTTTCTCGAAGCTTGGCACCCCATCATCGAGTTAGAACAAATATCTCCCCACAGCCTAGCTGAAGCCCTCAAATACTGGCAGAGTCTTCTTCCAATAAGCGAGAGGTGGCTCAAAACTGGTTACCTAGAAATGGAAACAGGAGCCACAACGCGTGAAGAGCTGATCAAGCTAAAAATAGTCGCTGAGAAAGCCTTCTCAGAGGAGCTGGAAGTTTTCTGGAAAGAATTAAAGCAGAAGGTTGACGGAGAAGGAAAAATCCAGTACTGGGATTTCGTCGGCGCCGACACCTATCCTGAAACCATAAGAAGGGCATATATGACGAGCTTTCTTGTAACGTATGGATACGCAACCCTAGAAGTACATCAATTAGAGGAGGAGATTTTCATAAAACCCTTCGAAAAGCCAAAGTCCATGCTTGGCAAGAAACAGATGATCTCCATTCCCGTTTCCATAAGTTTTGAAGAATGGATGAGATGGAAGGAGGCGCAGGGTTGAAGAGAAAAGCATACTACGCAAGAAAAATCAAGAGGGCAGCCCACATCCTCTTTTATAGACGCCACAGAAGGCCAGGCGTGAAAGGTTGGGAGCTGAGGAGAAGACTGGGCTCCGATTACCCCAAAGTACTGAAGATACTAGACAATCATTTGGAAACTTTAGATCTGCAGATAAAAACGGTTTTTGAGGAAGAGAAACCAGCCGGGGAGCCAACCCTTGAGCAGTTGGATAAAGCTCGATTCTACGTAACCATCAGAGGCGGGATAACTCCAAAAGAAACCAAGATGATGGGCTGGCGAATAGACGACATAGCTGGCTTGGCCACAGCCATCTCCTACATCATATCCAAGAAGGGAAAGGCCCCTCGGGAAGAGGTGGAGGATCTTCTACGCAACAAGCTTCCGGGCTGGAGGGTTGACATAAACATGGATCGCTACATTCGATCCGGATACCTAGCTGAAGACGAGAATAAACAGCTGTACCTCGACTGGAGAACCAGAGCAGAAATAGATCAAAAAGCATTAGTTGACCTTCTTCTGGGAACCGAAAGCTGAAGCCTCTATCTCCTAACTTTTCGATACAGAAAAAAGGCTATGTTCAAAACCATCAGCGCGCCAAGGATCAAAAATGGGCTGTTAAGCAGAGAATCTTCAAAGGATGGTGGAAGTTCGAAGATTATAGTATCTCCTACAGCATTGACGTTTTTTGCCTCTGTTGGCAATATGAAGTAACACACTGGATCAAATGAACTTGGACCGGTATAGTTGTACATATAAGCCAGATGCATTTCTCCATTCAACGGATAGTCAATTTTTTCCCATTCAGCGACTGGCTTTCCAAAATATTCGGTGAAGTCTATCGAAAAATCACTGGCGAGGTTAACCTGAAACTTTATCCAATCCGTCCTAACGTAATAGGTTTTCGTCATCGTCTCTCCCTTAAGCGTGAAGTTTAGAACATCTGAACCAAACAGGATGAATGACACACGCACCGAGTTTTCTGTAGGGTAATCCAACGGCCCACTACGATAGTCTACATTGGTTAAGCCTCGTTGCATTAGGTTATTCTTGATGATTTCTGGAATGGTGGATTCCGTGATTGTAATATTTCCATAAATGTCAGACCTGATGTTTCTAAAATCAAAAAGAACCTGAATATTCTCATTTATTATAGCTTGAGTCATTACCGAAGCGTGAACAGGCATAGCCAAGGCAACTACTAAAAGAAGAAACAGGAGATGTGCCCTGACAAATTTTTTCATTTAGTCTTCTCCGGTTTCTCTGGTTAACTACGCAGTTGTGATCTACTGCTGAATGTTCCATAAAGCCTTTTATGATTTCCGTTTTGTCATCGTTTTCTTTTTTCGCCTAGTTTCAAAGATTCTCCTCAATTCTCTGACAGGATCGGGATGTTTATCTACTCTTAGGTCAAGGATGGGAGGGGGTCCTCTCTTCTGGCTCGCCACCACCAACGCGGCAGATGCTCTTCCTCTTTTGTCGCCTCCTGCCTCCTGTCCTGCTTCCAAGGCTTTTATTAATCTTTCAGTCAGCTCGCCTTTTGAGCTTTCGAAGGTTTGAGCCATGGACTCGATGACTCTGTTGCCGACGAGTATGTTTCCGGCAACCGCGTAGTCCATGCCCACTAAATGTCCCTTCCAGTCAATTGTTTCTCTTCCGGTGAAGGCGGCGGTTCTTCCATCCTTATCTATTATAATTACTTGCCTCAATTCCCTTTCTGGGTCCTCCTTCAGCATGGTTTCTAGGGTTGCTTGTGGAGACAAACCTGTCTTCAACAGTTTTAGACCGTTTGTTCCGTAAAGGATGTTGGTTTTGGCTTGGGTTGCTATGGCGCCAACCCCTGCCTCAACGTGGGGAACTCGGTTGCCAACGGCTGGAATGGCTGTTGAAACACAAACGCCTAGCATCCGTGTTTTTGGGCATCTGGCAACTATGGAAAAAGTCGTGAAATTATTCCCCCGTCAATTAGTATGTGTTTCTTTGAAACTTTTAAGAACAGAGGTTAGTATTCTCATTATATTCTGTATCTATGGGGAGAGAGTATTGGCACCTTTCGATATGGCTTTGCTCTCGTCTGCAGCTTTTCTTGTTGGAATAATCGCGGCGATGACTGGTGTGGGAGGAGGCGTTTTTATTGTACCCTTTCTGTCTCTGGCCTACGATTTTTCTTCCCATCAGGCTATTGGAACAAGCCTCGCAACGATAATCTTTACTTCCATATCCTCCGCGATAGGATACTGGAGACAGAGGAGAATTGACTATAAAGTTGGCTCGATTCTTACTCTTACAACCATCCCTGGGGCATTCGTAGGAGCTTATCTAACCAGCTTTATCGAAGAAAAGCTGTTAGGGCTCATTTTCGGCGTTTTCCTAATTTTCGTTGCCTTACACATGGCTTTTCAATTCAATATTTACCGTATTCAGATTCCAAGGATAGGAAAGATTTGGCACCGCAAGATTGTGGACTCTGGTGGTGTCATTTTGGAATATGATGCGAATGTAAACTTAGGCTTGGTGTTAAGTTTCTTTGGCGGTCTTTCATCTGGTCTCTTGGGCATAGGTGGCGGAGCTTTCATGGTGCCTATACTGCATCTAACAATGAGCTTTCCTATGCATGTTACTGTTGCAACTTCGATGTTCATTATGGTTTTCACTTCAATATCTGGAGCCGCAACGCATTTTTCCTTGGGTAACGTTCGAATCTACCACGCAGTCTTCATTTGCATAGGAGTGATTTTTGGCGCTCTGCTTGGAGCCTACTTTTCTAAAAAGATTTCTGGAAAGGGTCTTAGAAGAATGTTCGGGGTGGTTTTGTTTCTGGTAAGCATGAGAATGATTTTAAAATACCTATAAAAACTGTTGCTCGAGAGGCTGTTACTTTATGATATTTTGTCCATTCTTGAATCTAAAAAATGTTGTAGACTTAAAGCTACCAAGAGGGAGAGAGTTGAAAGTGGAGGAAGGCGAAGGCTTATTTTTGCTCCCCAGAGGGTCCACTTAGGTACGCCCAGATCACTACGAAGAATGTTGTTATCAAAGCGCCAGCAATCCCTGATAAGACCCATTCAGCTGTAAGTATCGTTGGAAAGACCTTTAAGAGCCAGGGCCACAGAGTGTGGTAGATGATGTTAGCTAAAACTCCGCCTATGAATCCTAACAACGCAAATATCCCAAGTATTTTTAATCTTTCGTTCATTGCAGCCACCTTGCTTTTAACAGTTAAAAATTCCTGCTTTTTAGGTCTAACTTACACAAAACTGTCTATCGAACAACTAAGCTCATTCTCTCTTTCCATATGAGATTTAAAGCTCAAAATGGGAAGAAAAGAGATATATGATGTTACGTATATATATGAATGTTCTTTGCATATTAAAAATGTAATAATACGTTTTAAACAACCTCTCTTTGTGAGGAATCGGAATTGTCTGAAAAATTTGCTAAAAAATGGGGAGAAGATATAGGCGAAACAGATATCAGTACAAGGATTAAGGAAGCCGTCCGTCCTCCAGGTCCATTGAAACCACGCATCGACTATGCTATTAAAAGAATCGAGATGCAGATTCAAAGGCTGGACAGGGCCACCGATCGCTTCTCAGAACGCGACAAATCCATTTTCGCTCGAATCGTTGACGCCTACTCAAAACATGACATGCAACGTGCCAACGTTTTCGCCAACGAACTGGCTGAAATACGGAAAATGGAGAAGATGATAATTCACGCTAGACTCGCTTTAGAACAAATAGTCCTCAGGTTGAGCACGGTTTCAGAGCTTGGCGACGTAGTTACCACACTGGCTCCGGCTGTAGGTGTGTTGCGTAGCGTCAGAAATGGAATGGCGGCTGTCTTTCCTGAGGCAGAAAGGGAACTTGGAAACATTGGAAACCTGCTCAGCGGAATAATCATGGACGCTGGTCACAGCACCGGGTTGAACATAAACTTTGAAACAGCAAGTGAAGACGCCCAGAAGATTCTAAATGAAGCGGCCACTGTTGCAGAACAGAAAGTTAAAGAGAAATTCCCAGAGTTACCTGCAGGTATACCTACCTTCGGCGAGAAGGCTCCAGCCGAGACTTAGCTTCCTTAAGTATTCATGGATTCGAGGAGGTGATACCACGTCAAAATCCAGTTTCAACCCCTTTTTATTTATCGGCAAGACAGTGCGCGACGAGTATGGACGCCAAATTGGTCGAATAGCATCATTCATGGTGTCCCCTAGTGGTCGCGTCGACGGAGTTTTCATTGAGCACGGAGATGGAGAATTTCTTAGCTATCCGAGTGATCACTTCAGAGTAGACGATGGTGAATTCGTAATTTTGCCGCCGATAAAATTGAAGGCAAGAGGTCTCTGCCAAGAGATACCTCTCATCTGGCGGAAAGACCAGGCCTTAAACGAGCTTCTGGAGAAGAAGAAGATTCCGTCAGAAATGTTCGAAGACCTACACAAAAACTTTGAAGGCGCCCTAAACCAGTTAAAAGCAGAAGCTAAAGCCGTCTTGGGCGACATAGATAAACAGATTACCAAATGCACAAAACAAATACAGGAACTCCACTCAGCTTTAATAAATCTGGAGATCGAGCGTGAAATTGGGAGAATCGATGATCAATCCTATCAAAAGTCTTTGGGAATGATACAGTGGGGATTAAAAAGCGCCAACGCCGAAAAAAGCGACTTTGAGATGTTAAAGAATAAGTTATCCAACATGCTTCTCGGAGAAAAGAAAATAGAGACGCCTGAAATTCCAACACAAAAGGAGGCGCAAGAAGCGACCGCTCCAGCTTCTCCAACTCTCCCAGAGCCCCCAGTTGTTGTCCACGTAAAAAGCCCGGACAAACAAAGTACCTGAAATCTAAAGCGCGGGTGAATCGCAATCAAGAACCCTTTCCGTTCTCCGCCAACACTTGAAGAAGTGATTTTCGAGGCACTGCCAAAACTCAAAATTCAACGGTTCAAGCTAGAACAAGTCATCGTAAGATTGCGCGAAAGGGATACAACTCTTTTCAAAACCTGCGCGAAAGTTCTGGAGGATAAAAACAAGGAACGAGCAATAATTTTTGCCAACGAGTTGGCAGAAATCCGAAAACTGACTAAAATCATCGTGCAGACCCAGATTCTCGTTGAACACATAATTCTTAGGCTTGAAACACTCAGAGAATTGAATGCGGCTTTCGCCGATCTGAAGCCTGTTCTCAGAATCCTTCACAGCGTGACAGAACGCCTCACAATACTCATGCCTCAGATGGCTTATGAGATGGAAAGGGTAAACGAGAGCATCGATGAAACACTGGCCATGACCCACATCAGTTCCCCGCAACTAGACATGCCATTTGACGTGAAGACTCCAGGCGGGGAAGAAGTTCTTAAAGAAGTCTCCACGCTTCTGGAACAAAAGCTAGCAGAGAAACTTCCTGAACCACCAACTTCTGTTGCAGTTAAGGAAAAACCCCAACGCGTGGAAAAAGTAAAGCAAATGGTCGCCCTTGCCGCAACTTGCTCAGAAATTCGCGAAGAGGAGGGCCCTCAAACATACGTTTCCCACAAGGATATGGAACTACAAAGTGTTTCTCTTAAGATTCGAGAGTCTTCACCGCTAGAGGACACGGTGCTGGAATACGCTAAAAAAAGCGGGGGACAAATCGACGTTACCCAGTGCGCCTTTGAATTGAACGTTTCACCCGAAGAAGTGGAAAAAGCCCTGGAGAAATTGGGTGCGCAGGGCAAAATAATGATTGACAGTGACCCACCGTGAGCGCATCCCAAGAACTTGAAAAAGCTGCAACAAGCTACGCCCTTGAAGCCGTTAGACTCGACAAACAGGGAGCCAGAGGAATGTCCATCACCATGTACCAGAAAGCCATTGAAACCCTCCTAAAACTCGTCCAATTGTACCCGGACTATGGCCTAAACAGGGTTTACATCCAACGTGCAATGGCTTACCAAGAAAGAATAAGGGCGATACAGGGAGTTGGACCGCCCATTGAGCCGCATCTAGAAAAACCATCCGGCACGACAGAACCTTCAGGGGTGGAAAAGGCAAGCTATGATGAGCTTGTGCTGAAAGAAAAACTCAATGTGAGTTGGGAGCAAGTTGTGGGCCTAGAGCAGGCAAAGAAAGCCATTAAAGAAGCCATAATCTACCCAGTTGAAAGACCAGATTTATTCCCGTTAGGATGGCCTAGGGGAATCCTTCTCTTCGGCCCGCCTGGCTGTGGAAAAACCTTGCTAGCCGCTGCGGCGGCCACAGAAATTGACGCAACTTTCATATCTGTGGACGCTGCGTCCATAATGTCTAAATGGTTAGGGGAAGCAGAGCAAAATGTTGCAAGGCTTTTCGCATCAGCTAGGAAATCTGCTAATGGAGGATACCCATCCATAGTTTTCATCGACGAATTGGACTCGTTGATTGGGATACGCTCAACCGAAGTTGGGGGAGAAGCGAGAGTTCGCAACCAGTTCCTAAAAGAGATGGACGGAATTATAGATAAAGGCAAGAACATTCACGCTTACGTGATTGGAGCCACCAACAAGCCTTGGGCTCTAGACTGGCCCTTCATAAGAAGATTCCAGAAGCGGATACTGGTTCCCCTACCCGATCACCAAGCCCGCTTGGAGATGATCAAACTATACACGACTCATCTGAAACTGGCTCCGGATGTGGATATCCACGAACTTGCTAGATTGTCTGAGGGTTTTTCTGGAAGCGACATACGGGACTGTTGCCAAGCCGTACACCTAAGGGTTATTGGAGAACTCTTCGAGTCGGGTATGGCGAGCGACAAAAAGGCTCAGCCGAGACCCATAACCATGAACGACTTTAAGGAGATACTGGAGGAAAGAAAGCCCAGCGTCTCCCTAGACATGGTGGCATCCTACAACAGATGGTTTGACGCGTTTAAGGCCCTTTAGCCCCGAGGAGGTGACGCCAAATCTAGGCTCTAGACGACGTGGCCTTGGAAAGGTTTAGAGAGATGCCTTTCTTCTGTAGTTGTTGAAAAACTCCTTTCTCTCTCAGCAATGCTCTTTCTAAACCCCAAAAAGGCCACGTGTTTTCAATCATGCCTAGAAAAGCTCTTAATAGTTATTGAAACGCCTCCTCCTCCCTTGATCGTTACGCCTTTTAAGGTTGAAACCATTCCGAGGATTGTGTTTCTTATGAATTTCTGAACAAAGGGGTTTAGTGGCAAGGCGTGTTCGTCGATTTGGATTTTCAGCTCCTCTTTGTGTTTCCGTTTTCTTTCAACTAGCGCTGCGACTTTTTCGTCCATTAGGTTTATCAACCTCTCCTGCTCTTTAAGCACATTAACGTAGGGAATTTTCAATTTCGCTTCTTCCGGAATGGGGCCTACGAACGTCAGTATGGGTTTAAAGCGTTTAGAAGCATCGAGAACCTCTTCAGCTGTTTTAGCAGCGATTATTTTTGGCACTTTTGGGTTCTGTCCTATCAATTTTGTGAAGCCTTCAAGAATTATGATTTCAGCTTCGTCTTCGCAGTCTTTGATTATTTGTTCCAGACTGTATTTTGTGGTGTCAGCTTTTCTGATGGTGGCAATTTCGTTGGGCGCCACGCTGATGATGGTTTTGGCTCCAGCCTTTGCGTGTCTCCAGGTGTCTTTTCCCTTGGTGTCTATTGTGAAGTCTGGTTCTGGAACGTGTTTGACCGTGGCGACTTTGTATCCCCTTTTTGTCAGTCCTTGAACTAGGGTTTCTATGGCTGTGGTTTTGCCGGACTTCTTACTTCCTACAACAGCGATTATGGGCATTTTTTCACCGTGTTATAGGGAACTCTCCACACTGGCTATTTACATTTTCTAAAGTATAGCAAACTGTCTTTCTTGCAGACATATTCAAAGCAAACTTCCAGAAACTCTTAACCAACGTGACGTTCCTAGTTCCTCGCCAATATTCTTATCAAGAACTAACTTGATTAAACTAACAAGGAGACATGTTTACAATAGGCGGGCAATATGGAATGTTAACACATAAAGAAATTGAGGAAATTGTTGTACGAGATTTACAGCAAAAAGGATACAAAATCGAACTAGGCGTTAATATTTACAAGGAGTTTTCTGCAGATATTTTGGCTGAAAAGGAAGGAAAGAAAAGTTTTATCGAAATAAAATCAAAAAGAGACGATGTCCTATCCTCTCTAATTAATTCAAAAATTTTGAAAGGCCTGCCCAATAAGCTATATTTATTTAGCTATACCCTCGGAGTTATTAGAAGAAGACATCGAAAAGATTGCTCAATACATTGGATTTGGTTTATATAAAGTAGCAAAAGAGGGGATCATAGATGAAATTCATGCTAGAGAACTTCCACAGGCTTCTTTAGAGGGCGGAGGAGGATATCCTTCCTTCGTTTTACCTGGCCAGATTTTTGAAGTTCGTGTGGACCTTGCTGCACGAGGAAAAATAGTTCCAAACATTACAGTTTCTTATTTGCGGGGAGGCCCATTCAGTGTTCCCCCTGGCGAAAGTAATACCCGAAAAATAGACGAATTAAAACCAGGCGACCGCATCGACGTTGCCTTTAAAGTCAAGGTTAATGAAGACACGAAACCGGGGGAATATCCTCTCTTCATAGTAAGAGCCACTGGTGTAACGCCCTTAGATATTAGCATGCATGAAATTGAAGTAAAAGAAAAAACTAGCGAATCGATAGAACAAGAAGTTAGGAAGGCCGTTACAGCATTAAACTATGCGGTGACAACTAACATTGGAAACATTCTTTCTAGAATTGATGAAGCAATTATGATTGGTATAATAGATATTAAAGAAAATGTAATAGATAAATCAGTGTGGAATGATATCGGAATCTATTGCATTAATAATGGGCTATTCCGTCAGGCTGAATTTGTCTATAGAAAAATGTTGGAAACGATTCAAAAATGTGAAAAGAGAAATAATGAGCAATTACATAAAGGCTTAGCTCTTCATAACCTCGGCGTTGCCTTATATTATCAAGGAAGAAAAGAAGAGGCGAAACAAAGATTTTCAGAAGCCCGCGAAGAAGATAGACGAACATACGGCCGTGAAGAAGCTAAAAACAAACCAGCTCAGACAGCACTAACTCAACTTTTTGGTGAACCTGTTACATAACTATAATTGGAGAAGATAAGAAATGGCCCCCTCCGATCAAGAAGAAACTGTAAGACCAGTTGGGGCCCGAAAATATACAGAAGAAAAAGAGCAGGTAAAGGTTTTTCTCAGTTTTTGCGAAAGAAACCCGAAAAACGAATACTTAATTGAAAAGATAGTTGCACCCTTTCTTGACGAATTAGATTTCGAGGTTCATTATTATAAAAAAGATGTGTCATTGGATATGCCATTTAAACGAATAGAAGATCTTATAAATAAATGCAATACTTATAATTGGTTTCTACACTAGAGACAAAGAAAACGTAGATGGTTCATTTTCAGCAGCAGACAACGTGATATCTGAAATGAATTATGCCTATGAAAAGAAAAGACTTGCCTTAGTTGAAGAGGGAACTATCTTAGGGTCACTTGATTATACTAAGATCCCAAATATTCCATTTACTAGAGAAGAATATGGAAAGTTATTGGTAGATATGTTAAGAGTTTTAAAAAAATTCTGGTTTGCTCAATATTGGAATCTCATAACCTGAACTCAGTTATTTCATCGAGCGTTACCTTATATTTTTTGTTAAGAAGGGCGATGCTAGCTGCACGCGCATCTAAACATTATGGTCTATTCAAGGCTGCCTACTAACTCTTTAAGCGATTCCACTTCCTTCCTTAGCGTGGCGACCTCTTTCTCCAAAGTGCTAGCCTTTTCCTCTCCCGCTTTCTTAAGCTTCTCAATTTCCTCCAGAAGATCGGCCTTCTCGCTTTCCAAATTCTCAATTTTTTTTCCGTAAATCTCTCAAAGTTTGCATAAGCGTCCCTTCCTCAATTCCCTAATTATCCTTTCTCTTCCAAGAACTTTTAATGCAGATTTGCACTAAAGGTTTTACGGTTAAGGGTGAGAAAATGAGGGCGCGAACTTTCTTAGCTTCCACACATTTACTGAATTTTCTGATCGGAATTTTTGCGACCGGTTATGTTCTAAACAGTTATTGGAATTATCTAGAGACATGGCAAATATCTCTCTACATTTACTATCTTGTGCTAGGTTTTTGCGGTGTGGCGATTGCCTGCTGGATTGTGATGGATGGAAAGCATGTTGAACACTGCGCCGTTGAGATACGGAACTTGGAAAGGAGAATTCTGGATTTAGAAAGGCAAATTGGCCGCATCAAAACAGTGAGATTGAGCAAGATCCAATAACTCAAAATTGCGTTTATGGTCTGTACCCATTTAGGATGCTTATTGCCAAGACAGTTTCCGTAATGTCCGCTGTTGTTCCCGGACTCAGTTCATGAGCTGGGTCCCTGAGTTTTTTGTCGAACTCCCAAAGCAGGCTCCTTCCAGACCGGGTTGTTAAACCACCCTTTTCTAGTACCTGCCTTGCTTCAGCTGAAACCAGCTTTGCCTTTGCTAAACCCACCTTTCGAGCGATAAAAGTGTCTGGAACTTCGGATAAAATCTTTAGAAGGGTATGCACTGTTGCCGTGTTTACGTCTTTAGTTTCTTCAAGCTGTTGAATGAAATAGGGATAGCCCAGGTCAAAGGTGACGGGATAGTTGTTTACCCATTCAGACGCGATTGAATCGTATCCGGAAGCTATCTTAAACACTTCAAAAAGAGTTACTTGATCGTCCAGAATTTTCTGTTTCGAAACTGGATCGGTTACGTCGAGTTTTGGGGCCTTACCCAATCCGCTGGGCTTAGCGATCAATATTGCGTCGTAGACGTCTATTGCATCTATTGGAGTGCTGGATTCAACGATCAACTTCACATTTTCCCTAAGTTTGGCGATGGAAAACTTCTCTTTGGCAAGCACCATTCCAGCCGCAACAGCCACTGGCGAAAGCAGGACAATCGATCCTAAAAGCGTGTTTCCGCCACGTTGCCACAAACCTACATTCTTCACCGCATCCTTCATTATAGTTCCAATTCCAACATGGACTGGACCAATTTCTCCTTCAGAAACACGGATTCCTTGCTCGGCTGCGTGTTTAAAGTGGGGTGCCACGGCGACCGCTGACGCCAAAAAATGTTCGTATCTGGTTTCTAGAAAGTCAGCGGTTCTATGGACGTTTCCAGGCTTAGGATAGGCACTGACTTCGAGGAGAATAGCCAGCTCTAGGCATCTGGAAATATGTTCCGCTGTTTCCGCGGATGAACAGAAATCCATACCTTTCAGCCTCAAACTACTGTAACTCATCTTATCTGGAGCCTAATAAAAGGGTGTGTTGAGAAATTCTTTGAAAAAGCAACTGCGCCACGGATTGTGCTCTCTGTAGATAGCTCCCCTAGTTTTCTTTATATACTCCCAACACAGAAACGGCGGAATGCGGTGCATGCTAGTTATGGGTAGAGTATGTAATTTAAATACATCTTGTGTAAAAAATTACACAACAACCTCCTGTTGGTAGTGGGCGAAGGTTATGAACCAGGTTAAACTGTCCTCACGTGATGTAGCGTTTATGGCTGTTTTTGCCGCTCTATCTGCCGTCGTTTGTAAATTTATTCCTGGAATTCCGATTATCGGTGTACCAGAAGCCAGCATCAAGTTTGATGCGGCTCTTGCGCCAATCTATGGATTGGTTATTGGTCCATATTTAGGATTCTTGGCAGCCCTTTTTGGAGGTTTAATTGTTGCTGGCAGTTTTTTCAGTGTTCTCACGTCTTTCTGTACCGCGTTTTCAGCGTTGGTTGCAGGGTTGTTAGTGAGGGAGAACTGTAGTTTTCGTGGTTACACTGTGAGAGGTTGGGTGTTAGCTGCCTTGGTTCTTGGCTTACTAATTTTGGGTTGGTATGGAACTTGGGTTGGTCAGCAAGCTCCCTTATATCCAGTGCTCCACTTGTTTGGGCTCTTTATCATCTTGACTTTCAGAGGGCGAATCGCAACTTATTTCAAAGGAGATAAAGGTAAGATTGTCAACGAAGAGAAGTGGGTGGTGAAACCATATTATGTAATGCCTGGAATTTTAGCTGTGTTTTCAGCGTACATTATCTCCAAACCATATTGGCTAGACCTAGGTTGGACGGGTTTCCTTCCATATCTTTCTCTTCCTCTATACTTTCTCGGTGGAATAGCCATCATCTACGGAATATTTGGCGGAGGTGAAGGAAGAAGAAAAATTGCCTTTGCTGTTGGTCTCTCATCTTACTGTGGAATAATTGCTGATCATATGCTTGGAAACATCATTTTCATAAGCGTTATTAACATACTAATACCCCTTGAGGTTATCCAAGAATACTTTTTGGAACCACTCGGTTTACCAGGCATTCCGTCCCTATTTATGTATATGATACCAATTTCGGCTGCGGAGAGATTTCTCATAACAGCAATTGCAACTATATTTGGAGTCTGTTTGATCCTTGCCCTATACAGGGGAGGTTTACTTTCCCAAGACAGACGCAGAAGGTATAAATGAGCTCTTAGACTTCAAGAGCAATTGCAATGAAAGTTAAAGCTCGCGAAGGCGACTTACTCGAAACCACGGATAAAGTTTTTTTCGACGTTAAAGGATTGGTCCATCCTTCTAGCAGAGTTATCGCCTTCCTCCGCTATGTTCCTGACCCAAGCAGTGACAGGAAAAAAGATGGAACAACCTATCGAAAGGTTTACGCTCTCTCCGAACGTTATGCCTTGCTAAAGCAGGTTTTTCCACGATACTTGGTGTATGATCCAGTGTTTAATGAAAGTCTTTGCGAGGTTCCTTTCGAGGCTATTAAACGCCATTATAAGCCAGTTGACTATCTGCAAAAGCTTCGTCGTCGAGACGGATTAGATGGGGTAGAAAGTCAAGCGTTGCATTTTATGGAGCTTTTAAAGGAAAGTGCAAATGTTTCTTGGGGCAAGCTGGGTATATCCGGCTCTATTCTCGTGAAGCTCCACACTCAGACTTCTGACATAGACCCCATAGTTTATGGCTCTGAAAACTGTTACAAGGTCTATTTGGCGTTAGGGTCCCTGTTAGAAAATGGGGAAAGCCCATTTAAGCCCTATGGTCTGAGGGAGTTAAAGGAGTTGTTCGATTTCCGTTCGAAGGACACGTCCATGCGCTTCGAAGAGTTTGTTAGAACCGAATCTAGGAAGGTTTTGCAGGGCAAGTTTATGGGAAGAGACTATTTCATTCGTTTCGTGAAGGATTGGAACGAAATTGAGGAAAAGTATGGCACAATTCTTTACAAGCCAGAAGGTTATGCTAAAATTAAAGCTAAGGTTATAGAAGATTCAGAAGCCATTTTCACTCCTTGCCGCTACAAAATCGACAACGTGAAAATTCTTGAAGGAAAACGCATCGAAGTAATTGAAGAAATCGTGTCTTTTCGAGGAAGATTTTGCGAACAAGCCAAGAAAGGCGAGACCGTGATTGCGCAGGGTAAAGTTGAAAAGTTACAAAAAGAGGGAGAGCGTGAACACTACAGACTGCTCCTAGGAAACAAGACTTCAGACCACATGATTTTGGCGTAAATTGATTCCCTTTTCCAAACATTTTAATGTTAGGCGGTAAAGAAACGTAGTCGAAACAAAATGAAAGGTAGCCATTCTGAACCAAAAAATCGTTTACAGCGTACTTTTAGACAATAAAAACTCAAAGCCGTTCAGCACCTAAATATGCGTCGAACATGAACGCTTTTAAACTATGCGCTGCAGATTATATTGACTGAGTGTGCGTCGTTGATGACGACGAAGAAAGAAAAAAGATCACCAGAGCTTGAGGCCTTTGAAAGAGAAAGACAAGCTTTTCTGAGGATGAAGGATTCCCTTCTGGGCAACCCCGAATATAGAAGAAAATTTGTGGCCATATATAAAGGGGAAATCGTAGGCCAAGATGAAGACAATCGGGAATTAGCAAGGAGGGTTTATAGCAGATACGGATACGTTCCGATTTATATAGGCAAGATAGAAAGAGAAAGAAGAGTTATTGAAATGCCTTCTCCTGAGGGCGTATAACCGATGCCCAGATACGACCCGACATACTCGCCACCGGCACCAATTCTGAAAGTCACGGTTTCTAATCCACATAAGCCGGAAGTTGAGGGAATTGAAGAAGAAGCTTTAATTGATTCTGGAGCTTTCATGACAGCAATTCCAAAAGATTTTGTTAAAAAACTTAAGATTCTTCCAGCTGGAGAAGTTGAGGGCGTGAAAGGGCACAAGGGAAAAGGGCAAAACCATCTCATTTATTTCGTAGATGTGAGCTTTAATGGTTACTCCTTCTACACAGAAGTTATGGCTGTAAAAAGAAAAAATGTCCTGATAGGAAGGGATATCCTAAATCAACTGAAACTCATTTTGGACGGGAAAAACCTCAACTTTGACATTTTAGATCCCCCATAAACTACGAAACGTAAATTCTAAAAGATGCGCGCGCAATCTTGCTTACAAAAGTTCTCAGACTTCAAAATGCGAGTTTTGTCCGAAGGTCTTCAATACTTGTTCGTAGTACCTAGGACCGTACGTTAGCGTAACCTGGTGAAACCTCTTCGTCTCAGTGACCGCTTCCTCAAGGTTTCCTTCCACGTAAACTATCTCGTCCCTTTTTGCTTGCATCCTAAACTCTTCAACATAAGAAACAATTCGCTGAATGTCCTCAACCTCTGGTCCCTCCAAAATTTCGAGGAGTTCAATCTGGTAAATTGAGGGAATGAAAGGCGCATCGCGGCCATCAGTTATGCGGGCAATAGCCTTTATCCATCCCTTCCTTATGATTCGTGTGTTTGAGCTATATTCGTTGCAGATTTCCCTCCAGTCCTTCACCGGCTCAAACTCCGTTTTAATAACCCGCTCACTTTCTGCATCCTTGAATAACGCGTAAATCATCTTTCTTCGCTGGTGCCAAAGGTACTCCTTCGGGCTGTAGTTCACGAATTTCCAGCGTTTCCCCTCAATAGCCTTCTCGTTTTCAAACTCGTTTTGCAGAGAACCATCTTGGTAGAGCCCGTTTAAGGTTTCACAGAGTTTCCCCAATTTTTCTCCGCCATACACGACGAGGTCGAGGTCTGAAAATTTTGGGTGATAAAATCCATGGAGGAGCGAGCCGAAAACCCCAAAATCTTTTTCCGACAGTCCCGACCTAGACGTAACTAACCTAAACAGCTCGTGCAATGCTTTGACAAGGTCATCTTCAGGTTGTTTTTTCATTAACCGCCGAAGGCCCTCGTCTGGCTTTCGCATTTCCATGATATACACTTGCGGTACGCCTACAATTCGCTCTTGCAGGGGCTCGTAAAAAAATGTGTAGCGCGGATATTTTTCCCGAACGAAGCGTAAGCCCTCGTCTGAGTAGAATTTGTAGTAAATCGGCTTTTTCGTCCCTCGAAAGGCTCGGGGGTCCATGGATTTGTATATTTTGGCTGGGGCGTATTCTGGGTCGCAGATGTATGCGTCTGGTGGGTGAAAATAGCCGTAAACACGGAAAATGATGTTCTCCCCAGTGATTATGGCGTCACGGTCTCTAAGCTTTAAAGGAGCTAAATGTTATTCCCCCGCAAACTCCCATTCTTTTTCTATGTTAGGAATAGATCGATAAATAATTCGCGCACGCAACGTGCAAGTGCATGAGGTAGAAAATCTTAAGCATTCAGGATTTTTGGACCGAAAGGACAAGAAGCATCAGGTCCTAGCCAGTCTCCACGAGTGACGTATGCTGTGTATCTGCAACCGCCGCATAGATCGCTGTATGCACATATTCTGCAAGAACCTTTCAGCGCTTTTCGGTTTCTAATGTAATTTAGGAGTTCATTGTTGATCCAGATTTCTTCTAGGCTTTGTTCGAGAAGGTTGCCCAGTTTTATTGATGAGGCAGGAACGCAGGGAATCAAATCTCCAGAAGCAGTGACCCCCGCGTAGGTTAAGCCAGCCGAGCATCCGCCGAAACCTGTTGCAAGCTTTCTCACAATATTAGAAACTGCAAGTCCAAATTTCTCTTGAAACATCCTTTCGTACCCTGACAAAGCTTCGCTTACTGTGAAAACTTTGCCTTTTGAACGTTCGTAGCCGAGGCGAGTGTAATAGGTCATTCCTCGAGCGTAACATTGCATACCGAATCCTTCTGTTACGCTTTTGTAGAACTTGTTGTACAATGCTTCCAGAGCCTCAATCTTCTCTCTAGCAGTCACATCAAGGTAGCATGCTTCTATTCCACGACCAGCAGGAATAAGCCGGTTTAGATAGAATCTTGTTGCTCCAAGCTTTTCTGCTAAATTAATGGTTTCTTCTAATTCATGGATGTTCTTTGAGTGTAGGGTCATAGTGGTGGCCAACTCGTCAAAGCCTACAGCAGCACAATTTCTTATTCCCTCAATCGTTGCTTCAAAACTTCCAAGCTTGTTTCTTAGGAAATCGTGAGTTTCAGCTCTTGCCCCGTCCAAGCCTATTTCTACCCGTTTGATACCCACTTTAGCGAGCTTTTTCGCCACCTTAGGAGTTATAAGAGTTCCATTAGATGCAATTGTGCATAGCATGCCGTTGTCGTTGGCTCTCTTAATTACGTCATAAAGGTCCCTGCGTAGTAGTGGTTCACCCCCTGAGAAGGTTAGTATAACTACTCCTGCATCACTCATGTTGTCTATCACCTTGAAGGCTTGAGAAGTCGTTAGTTCCGCATGAGAAGATGTGGACGAAGAGTCTTGATGGCAGTGCAGGCAGCTGAGGTTGCATCTGTTGGTGAAGTTCCAGACAATGGTTATTGGAGCGCCAGTGGGCTGTGGATACCTTATTCCGAAATTGGCAATTCCCTCCACTACGTTGAGCATGCATTTACGGATAAGCGAGTCTTTCAGCAGCCGTTTTATCATGCTGTCATTGACTCCGAGACGGAAGAACAACAGATGAACTAATGGCATCAGAACTGTTGATGTCGGCAAGCAACTTTCACAAAGAAAGTGCCGACTTGACGAGTAGGCGTCAAAGACTGAAAACAATCGCTCTTGTCCACATTTTTCACATTTACTTGTCAAATAACGAGCGAGGTCTCTCCAAAAAGGGTTAAAGAATAGAGTTAGAGAGTGGTCGCCGTCAGGTATTTTAGTCATTGTTTGCCTAACCAATTTTCTCCTAATAATTCTAAGCTCCTTAAGTTCCCGTTTCTGATATAAATCGTCTGCCAGACGTCTTTGCTTATCTTGTTGCGTGCGCTAGCTCGGCCTTTGAGTACGTCATCGAGATGACGACGGCAAAATCTTTCTTAACATAAATAATGTGGAATTAACCCTCAACAACGTATCTATAGGCAACGTATTTCCCAGCGGTTGGGCTTTCCCTAATAATTCTAACCATGTCTCCTGGATTAGCGCCAATGGCCTTAGCCGCTGGATCCGAGGCTTTGATCCGAGGAAGTTGGTAGGGTTTCATCCGATATTTTGCTAGTATTTTTTCTCTTTCTTCGGACGTGAGAATTTCGTGCTTTGGCACGAATTCGTGTTCGAAGATGTTGAAGGATGGAAAGTTTCTTGGAATCAATTCTATTCCCTTTTTCTTTGCATTAACTTTAGCCGCTGGGGTGTACCTCCCGCTGGTAACTATAATTCCCCTTTCAGTCTCCGCCTCTTTCATAGCCTTACTCAGCTGGCTGGTGTACTGAATTCCAACAGTACTTTCGGTTGGAATGCACCAAATAAGCGCTTTCTTTTTATCTTTAGGCATCTTAACTGTAAAGCTGATGGCATTTTTCGTTTCCTCCCGTTTCAACAGCTTGTAACCTCGAAGCTTCATGAGAACCTTAGCCTTCCTTTCCTCCAAAGTTACCTTAGAGTTCAAACTTTCAATCTCCGTGTCTAGAGAATGATTGTAAGTGGAAATAATCTAAATCACCCTTAAACTTTACGCTTCAATGTTTGGAACCGAATGTTCCCCTCCTAAGAAACGACTTGACGCACCAGAGACTTTAGTGTCGGAAGGCGTATCCTGCGAATAAATATCAAGGGAAACGTGCCTCGACATGTTTTACTTTCATATTTCGTCTGTGTAGAGGGCTTCCAGGTTCTCCACATTAACGGTCTTGTAGAGGTGGCGGAGCACCGTTCTGGCGGCCACATCAGCCATGGGGATAAGCCTCACAAGCCCACCTCGCTCAACCACCCCCAAGATGGGGGAGTTTATCCACGATTAGCTGCCCCTCCCACGACGCCTCAATCTCCTGGTCCTTGGTTGCCTTTTGAGGCCCCTCTTGCCCTTGAGGCCGGCTGTCACATAGACCTCGTCCAGCCCCACGATGCCTTCGAGGCTCACGGTGGAGGCGGTTAGGTAAAGGTTCTCCCTCAGCTTCCTCACGGTCCTGAACATGGTGTTGTAGGGCAGCCCAAGGATTTCGGCCAGCTCACGAACGCTGACCTTAGACTGTATTTGGAAGGCCGTGAAAAACAAGTCCTCAAAGGCAGCTTTGAGTGGGCTAGGACAGTGCCGGACCTGTCGTTGAACCAGCGTCCACAATTCTTGCAGCGGTGCCGCTGGTAGAGGCGCTTCCTCCAACCACGCCTGACAACAGACCTGCTGCCGCAGTGGAGGCATAGAAGCCTGCAGCCCACCTAACCTCCCTCAACGCCCCGGCACATTCAGCATCAGAAGGCATGAAAGACTGGATAGTTAAAGCCATTAGAGCATGAAAAGGTAGAGAAAGCTAAATAAGCGCCATCTTCGTAACAAGAGCGAATCCATTTAGATATACCCTGAACCCATTCGAGTTATCTGCGGTAAACCCGTATTTATTATATCCTATCTAATTCAATGCGGAGTACATCGGTTAAGCATATTTTATTCATAAATGATTCTTTTGTATATGAGATTAACGAATAAACATTACAATATTATCTGTAGGAGGGAGATATTCCAACTCGAAATGGCGATTTCACTATATATGCAGCCCTTTTCCAGTATCTCGATATATTCTTGCAGAACTTATCTCAATACAGTGGTCTAACAATACCCCATTCCAGAAACTTGATGGATAGGGCTGAGTGGCTCCGATTTCAAATAAGAACAATGTCTGAACTATGGACTTAGCAATTTACATCTTCCCACCATTGGGGGTAAAATTGACACTCTATTAATAACTCCAAGTGGCTTTGATGATTGTGGTTTAACTCTTTAAACAGTTTTGCCCCTTTATGGCAATCGGCATTGTTGTTCTTTACTCGGTCGTTCCTTCGGGAGAGAGCGTAAATTTCAAAGAGGAAAACGAATAATGCCGAAGCAAAGTCAAGTCACCGAATCTTTTTTGATTCACCTTTGTACGCTTATATTAAGGAGACGGGACATGGTTCTCCTTCCATGTGTAGGGAGGGTTTCATCCTCTTTTAAGCCCAAAACGGGCTTATTTCACTCAAATTTAACAGTTCGAAAAGGCATGTCCCATCAGCTTTAAATGAGCGAAAGTATTTATATCGAGTAAAAGTAAATCATTCTTCTCCAACTTCAGTTATTTCAATATGAGGTAATTTTGCTTCTGTATGAGGTTGAATGGAATAAAAGTATTCAGGAATTATAATTTCATTGCCATAAGTTCTTTCACAGTGATTAGAGATACTTTCCGTAAACTACAACAACCTTTGTTAGATAAAGCTGTAGAAAACCTAGCAACCATCGGACAATCAGAAAAGAATTTATTACTCGCAATGATTAGAAGCTCGCTTTATGAAAGAGAGAAAGTTAAGCCAGATGATTTAAAAATTGCATATCATGCTATTTTCGGAGAAACGATGAAGGAGGGCGAGTATACAGCCCACTTCAGCAGTGACGTATAGAAACCCTGGCGTCATAGGGCTTCCTCCCAACCCCCCCTTCCAACGGCTGTCCCAAGGAGGGGGAAGCGAGTCTACATCTCCAGGGGTATAAGCAAAAACATGGATGCAGAAAACGGCGTTCTTTAGCGGGCCTACACAGAGCTTGCGATTATTAATCGTTTTGGCTATGTTTCTTCCAATTTATGAAAGTTTTGAGGTAAAAGTTTGAATTTGAGTTTTATTTTTATTTAAGCTTACATCTTCTGAAGACATACCGAGGGCTAAACCCAAAAGTTGAGTCATAAAAACCACTGGAAGCTCGTATTTTTTCCCTATTTTTTCGGTTAGTTCGATTTGACCTGTATCAAATTGGTAATGACAGAAAGCGCACGGTGTAATTAGGCAATCCGCTTCAGCGTCAACCATATTCTCAATCTTCCTCCTTGTATAGCCAAGGGCAACATCTAAGTTTGCGGCTCTTACCCCGCCGCCTGCCCCACAGCACATCATCTTGTCCTCGTAATCAACACTTTCCGCACCTAGGGCTCTCACAAAATCGTCGAGGATTGTTGGCCGTTCAACGGTTCCATGCATCCTGATATCGCTGGGCTTTAGAAAGTGACACCCGTAGTGAACTGCTACTTTAATCCCTTTAAGGGGATGCTTAATTCTCTTTTGAATAGTTTCATATCTAATGTTTTCATCTAGAATTTCAATAATATGTTTTACTTCAACTGTGCCCCTATATTCTCGACCAATGTTTTTCAAAATGTTGTTTACTTTATTTTTTAGTTCATCGTTTTGTTTTAGAAGATGCTTTGCTTCTTGGATGGTTGCATAACACCCATTACATGTTACCGTTATGTCAGCACCCATTTCTTCGGCAATAGAAATGTTTCTCGCAGCAACCGTCAACCATGTCCGTAAATCGAAGGATCCAAAAACACCCGGAGCCGGACAACATGAAGCCCCCTCCATATCCAAAACTTCAATTCCAAATTCCTCTAACACCCTTCTTGTGGCTAGTTCAATTCCAGGATAGCGATTTGGCGTGATGCATCCGAGAAAGTAGGCATACCTATTCACTTCGCAGTCCTCTCCACTATCTTCTTGAACCCCGTTTCTTCGGCGAGTTTAAGAACTTCTGCTAGGCTTTCTGGATGGCTGTGAACTGTAGGTGGGGCCTCAGCCAGACCTAAGTCCTTTCTAACTTGCCTCGTTTCATCATTAATTGGAACTGCATGACCATATGTGAGAAAGAATTCGCAGATTCTTCGATGATTATTCTTAATATAGCCATATTTCACGGCAAGATTTCTGATAATTCTAACAGTGTTCGTTGTATGCACACCTCTTGGGCATCTTTCCTGACAAGTATAACAAGTAGTGCAATTCCAAAGATTATCGTCCGAGAGAACCGTTTCTTTTAATCCTAACTGTGTCTCTCTAAAAATCTTTCTAATACGCAACGCGCTTATTCTTCCCGACGGACAGCCTCCAACACATGTGCCGCATTGTATGCAGAACCTAAGTCTTTCCAATTCTTCCTTTGGAAAGACTCTTGATCCATCCTGTATGACTTCATTCAAGAAATCCCACGTCACGTTTCTAATAACCTTTGAAGCCAAGGCTTTTTCATCTACTTATCTATGAGCATGTATTATCTAGAATCTTCAACGGACTGATTGTTTAGATAAAAACATTTTGGTAAATGAAATGAAGGACGTGGCAACTTAAGGCTTTCTATGATGAAAATGGTCTCGTAGTGCGCTGTTAAAAAATGAACGTTTTAGAGTTTTAAGTTTCTTCAGGTTTCTTGTTGGTGGGGTATAGCCATTTTGACCAGTCAAAGATGGTCTTAAGTTGTCACGTCCAATGTAAACTTAGCCCTTATTAACATGCGAAAGCGCGCGGACGCGGTTATTGCATCATAAGTAAGATTCTTGCTCGGTAGACTAGCGAGTATGATAAGTATAAATAAATGCGGGAACATCTCTTAATTTGATGAGTTTTGGATGTTACATGAGCAGAGGGGGAAAGACGTAGAAGCTGAAATCCTGAAGCTTAAAGTAGAGTTGCTATGCAGAGGAGCTAGGTTAGGTACAAAAATTGATAGGGGAAGAAAAGTGGGAGCTGGGCCCGCTGGCGGAAGATGCATCATATTACCTGGAGGGTCTTGTGTAAACACTCCTTTATGGGGTGACTTTGTAAAGGAATCGAAGCTTGTGTTAATCAAAAGAGGAGATGAGTGGGGGTTACTTAAAGGTGATAATTTGGAAGCAGAGGTAGAGCTGGTGCCCTACCCAAGATTTTATTCCCAAAAAACTTCTGATGGAGTTCCTATGTGGAAAGTTGCCCTTTTACATGGAAAAGATTGTTTGGCAACAACTGTTTATCAAAAATGCGTTTATTGGGATACCGGCAAAAAGTGTAAATTCTGCGGAATAGAGTTGTCACTCAATGCAGACAAAACTATTGCTATCAAAAAGCCTAAGCAGTTTTGTGAAGTCGTTGAAGCCGCGGTAGAGGAAGGGGTCTGTGGCCACATCACGCTAACAACCGGGACCACGGCGTCGCGAGACCGCGGTGCCAAGTTGCTGGCTGAGGTTGTTGGGGAGGTGAAGGCGTATAAAGAAATTCCAGTTCATGTGCAGTTAGAACCCCCAAAAAATAGTAGATATTTAGAACTTTTAGCTGAAAACGGTGCTGATACTATCGGGATTCATGTAGAAAGTTTCGACCAAAGGGTCCTTAAGGAAGTGTGCCCAGGCAAGGTTAAAACTGAGATAGAAAAGTATTTTGAGGCTTGGAGGCATTCGGTAGAGCTCTTTGGAGAAGGACAGGTAAGCTCCTTCATAATAGCTGGCTTAGGCGAGGATGATGAGAGCATATTGAAAGGAAGTGAGGAATTGGCTAGAATTGGAGTTATTCCATACCTTGTTCCTCTTCGACCTATAATTGGCACAGAATTTGAAAACAGATGGCCTCCAAGTCCATTAAGAATGATCAGACTCTACGAGGGCATAGCTAATATTCTGATTCGTTATGGTTTAGATCCTAGGAAAAGTAAGGCGGGTTGCGTGCGTTGTGGGGGTTGCTCAGCACTTAGCGAAGCATTCGCGCAACATCACCACTAGGTTAAGCTTACGGATTAAGGGTTACATCGTGTAGAATTTTGTCGCAATTCAACTATGGGGCTTAACTCCGAAGATGGATTCACGTTTTAAATCTAAAAATAATGCGTGTTGCTCATTATAGGATAACCATATCTCTTTACCTGCCGCGATTTCTCCGACTGTTGCGGCTGCTAACTTATGGCTTCTCAGTACCTGCATGCATTCTAGTGGTCGGTTTGTTGAAATTATGAAACCTATACCTGGATAAGTGGTTAACCAATCCTCTAGCTCGACATCTACGGGCTTTGGTATGCTCCCTAGGTCAACTCTTGCGCCGATCTGACTGGACTCGCAGAGCATGGCGAGGGTTCCTGTGATGCCAGGTCCGCTAATGTCTCTGGCAGCATGCGCTAAACCCTCCTCAGCCAGCTCGATCATGGAGTTTAAACGCTCTAAGACCTCTTGGCTCGACTTCATGGTTGTTGAGTCAAAGGTTTTTAGCCAACCTTTAGAGCTGAATTTTCCGTCGAGGTCAACGGCGATTATGAGCGAGTCTCCCGCCTTCGCGGCGGTGCTTGGGAGGACGTTTCTCGCTATGCCAACGGCTGCTGCATCCACGCTGTCATAGGAGGTGTCTGGGTGGGTGTGGCCCTTCAACAGCTTCAGCCCGTATTTCCTCAAGCCGTCTTGCATCCCTTCCGCAACCTTACGCCTTACCTCACTTGAACTTGAAGAAATGATATTGACGAAGCCTATTGGTCGAGCTCCCTTTGCCACCACATCATTCACGTTAACAAGAACCGAGAAGTAACCAGCCAACAGTGGGTCGCTTTTCACGAGACTCTCCACTATTCCATCGCATGAAACAACTACCTTAAAATCGCCCACATCAAAGAACCCTGCGTCGTCGTAAGTCATCTCTCCCAGAATACTCAAGATTTCCCCAAGGGCAAATTTACGGGTCAAACCTTTAAAATCCCTTAGTTTCTTAATCAAATCCGCTATTTGATGGGCAACCATTCTATAAAGACCTCTTACTTAAGCAAAAACTATCTACCTTACTTAAGTTTTGTTCGCAGTTATAGGACATGGTTGAATTGTACTTGCAGGTTGCTGCCTACGACGTTGGTGGAACTTGTTATTATGGATTTGTAACTTTAAGTTTTATTGTTTCATATGAAACATAAAATCTATAAGCAATAAAGCATCCCCATTTCATCATGCAAAAAGACTTAGCAATCCGCACCGTATTAGTGCTAACAGCAATATTGGTGGCGACTCCTCTTCTTGGGTTGGTGCGCAGCTATACCTTAAGCACTTTGCAATCTACCGAGCCTGGCGAAATAACGGTAGTCGATTGGAGAGAAAAAAATGTGACGTTGCCAGGGGTTCCGGAGAAAATAGTCTCCCTAGCGGCTCCCTGTACAATAATATTATATGCTCTTGGTGCTGGTGATAAGGTTGTTGGAGTTGACAAATACAGTATCGATTATGCAAAAGAGGGCTCAAGTACGTTTTGGGGGGCGCCTGGAAAGTTCGATCGCTATGTTAAGTTCTGCGACGAAGTGTCAAACAAACCTAACTTAGGTTTATCTTGGAGTCCAAGCATAGAGCCAATACTGGGCATCCAGCGTGATGTGGTATTCATGTATTATTACCCAGGCACTGTGGGAGTAATGGAAAAGCTTGAAGAGATGGGTGTACCCGTAATAGGCGTCTCGGCGAAGACTTCTGACGACATTTGCCGGTTGATAGGTTTAATCGGTAAGGTTATAGACGCGGAAGAGGAAGCTAATGCACTTATCAACGAGATAAAATCCAGAATCGATGTAATTAGCAGAAATGTCGAAAATCTAACAAGACCAAAGGTCTATTATGAACTTACGGAGGTACTTAGGACAATTGGAAATGACACATTCAGCAATTGGATGATTGAAACAGCAGGAGGTGTAAACATATTCAATGATATGATACGCTTCCCAAAAGTATCAGAGGAGGCGGTAATTGAAAGGAACCCCGATGTAATAATCTTCGGGCACTATCTTCCAATAGCTCAAAAGGCGTTGAAAGAAGGAAAGAGCATAGCTGATGTATTGTTAGAGGAGAGGCCCGCTTGGAAGGACATTAAAGCGGTTAAGGATCGCAGGGTCCACATACTGCCAACTTATTACGCGACTTATGATCAGAGGTTCGTGATTGGGGTTGAATTGATGGCAAAGTGGTTCCATGCAGAGATATTCGGTATTGAAAAGTCTGTTGAAAAACCTATTATGTATATACAGCCAGGGGTAAGCAGCCCGATTGCCATAGAGGGCATCGCTATAACTCAAGTCGCAATTACAGCGGCACCCGACAAATGCATTAGAGAGGTGATGCTGTGCATTAGGCAGATGCCGCCTGATATCAGTTTAACTCTATGGAACGTAAGTGCATTTGAAAAGCCGGGTTTCACAGTTCATATTTACAAATATCTAGAGATTAAACTCGAACCCTACATCCCAGAGAATATAAGTGAAGTGAAACTGAGCTTCTGCGTAGAGAATTCTTGGCTAATGGCAAATGGACTATCTGCAGATGATGTAGCGCTATTTAAGTGGAATGAAAATGCCGAATCTTGGGATGAAGTAGCCACGTATACAAGTTACGAAGCGATTTCACCAGGGCTTTCAATGTTCGTAATAGCTGGCATCAAGCCTGTTCCTCCACTGATTTGGGCGCAACCTTGGCTTTGGGGGATGGTGGTTACCATTGTGATCGCGGTATTAGCGCTAATAGCTACGCTGCGATTACAAGTGTTAAGGAAGACCAAACCAACTTAGCGCTGGTCGATGACCTTGCGATTAAGGAAGATTGCACCTAACACTAGACTGATGGAGACCTACATGGTGAGGAGAGCTTGGAGGGTTCTTGCGATTTCCATAGCTTCCGCGGTCCTCTTTGGTGCGATAGTGCTAGCTACAGTAATAGGCCCTGTGTATATACCTCCAGCCACCGTCGCCGCCATCATACTCAACAAAACCCCTTTAGTAGATTCATTGTTCAAGCCTAACTGGCCATCCGCGTATGAGTCGATAGTTATTCTCGTAAGACTGCCTAGGGCAATATTGGGAGCATTAGTGGGGGCAGCTTTAGCGCTTTCTGGCGCAGTGATGCAAGGGATGTTCAGAAATCCCCTAGCCGATCCTTATGTGCTTGGCTTGGCAGCTGGAGGGACCTTCGGAGCGTCAGTTTCAATAGTATTGGGTGTAAGCTTAGGCTTGGGGCTTGCGAAATACTCAATCCTATTTTTCGCATTTGTGTTTACGCTATTAACCGCCTTGCTCGTTTATGGAATATCTAGGGTTGGGTCCAAAGTTCCAGTGGAGACCCTTCTATTGGCAGGAGTAGCTGTTAGCACCTTCTTTTGGTCCATAAACTCATTCATGAAATACTTAGCTGGCGAGAAGCTTGAGGCAATCGTCTTTTGGATAATGGGCGGGCTCTGGCTTGCAGGTTGGGGCGATGTTGCCTTAGTAGTTTTACCGATAACCTTAGGCAGCATAGCGATTCTGCTGTTTTCGAGGGACCTAAACGCTATGTTAACCGGTGAAGAGGTAGCCAGCAGTTTAGGCGTCAACGTGGAAACCGCAAAAAAGGCACTATTAGCTTTATCTTCACTTCTCGTGGCTTCAGCAGTAGCGGTGAGCGGCCCCATAGGGTTTATAGGACTCGTGGTGCCCCACATGGTAAGGCTAATCACCGGACCTGACCATAAAATATTATTGCCATTGTCCTCCCTAACAGGCGCGACGTTCTTAACATTGTCCGATTTAGCAGCAAAGCTAATCATAAGGCCAGCCGAACTACCAGTGGGCATAATAACAGCATCTACGGGCGCACCTTTCTTCATCTACTTATTGCGCAGAAGAAAGCGAGCCATGGGCTGGGTGAGCTAGCATGAAGTTGAAAATAAGGGGCCTAGACTTCAGCTACGATAGCGTGAAGGCATTGGAAAGTGTTAGCCTTGAAGTCAATGAAGGAGAAATTTTGGGTGTGATAGGGCCAAACGGCTCCGGAAAAACAACCTTGCTTAAATGCATAAATTTAACGCTCAGGCCCAAAGCTGGTGTGGTGCTGATTGGCGGGGAAGATGTGTTCAACATGGGAAGGAGGAAGATAGCTAGGGAGGTGGCCGTCGTGCCTCAAAACTCCTCTATATCATTTCCATTTACCGTTTTGGACATCGTGCTGATGGGGAGAATCCCTCATCTAAGCAGGCTTGGAAGGGAAGGCGAAAGGGACTTAAAGACTGCGGAAGAAGCCATGAGGGCAACTGATACTTTGCGCTTTGCCAGTAGGCCGATTGACGGGCTTAGCGGAGGGGAACTCCAAAGAGTGATGATAGCCAGGGCACTGGCTCAAGAGCCAAGCATATTGCTGTTGGACGAGCCCACCTTACATCTTGACATTAACCATCAGCTTGAAATCTTGAAGCTGATAAGGAAGCTGACTGGCGAAAAGGGATTGGCGACTATAATGGTCTCTCATAACCTGAACCTAGCGGCTAGGTATAGCGATAAACTGCTACTCTTAAACTCAGGGAGAATATACTCAGTTGGCTCCATCGAGGAAGTCCTGACGCCTGAAAATATTAAGAATACATACAAGGTTGAAGTCGACGTCCGCTATCATGAGGCCACGAGGTCCTATAACGTCATCCCAATATTCCCAATTGATGCTTAAATTGAAGCTATCGTCATGCCCCCTCTTTTTCCGGACAAAACGTACATGGCGCTTCGCGCCCTTAAAAGAAGCATGAAAAAGCCTTCAATTCTTCTCCCTTTAGCCAATTCATGGCTAATATGAACGTTTCTTGATGGAAGCATTTTTTCATGGCAAAATTTCTAGATTAGAAGGTTTTACTTCTTTAATCCAAGCTTTCAAACTTCTTTTTCGTACGTTTGGACTAGCATTTCTTTAGCTTGTTCCCATAAACCCCCCTTCTTGTGAAAGCCAAGTTTGTCCACACATTTCTTACTTGCAATCTGATTTGGTAAAATATTCACATGGATTTTTTTGCATTTTTTCTTCTTAGCGAAGTTTATCAATTGCTTATACATGGTAGTGGCCAGGCCTCGCCCTTGATAGGATGGATGGATTGTTTGATGTTCTCCCAGGACAGTGTCCTTCTTGATGCTTGCTTTATATAAACCAACGATTCGACCGTCCACTCTAACCCCAAAATAGTAATAGTCCCCCTTCATCTCCTTCACTATTTCCTCTCGGCTTAGAGTTCTTTTCTTTCTCCATTTCTCAGGATATTCTATTGCTGTGGGCCACACCTCCTTAAATAAACTTTCAATTTCAGCAGCATCCTTTGAGGATAAGAGTTCCACCCTAGTTTTATCCACTTGAAGCACCACTAAATTAAAATCTTAACTTTTTAATTATTACAGGTATGACAAATAAAAGAATAACACCTGAAAAATGTACTAATTGCTTAACCTGTCAGCTTATATGCTCTTATTTGCATACGCGCAGTTTTAATCCCTCAAAATCAAAGATTAAAATAAAGCCTGGATATTTCAAAAATGGCGCTTGGATATCTAACCAAATAAGTTTTGAAAATTGTGTGAAAGGATGTGGGCTCTGTATTAATTATTGCGTGTATGGCGCTATAATGGTGGATGAGTGATGGCGTATTATGGGTATGCTGGCTCAATTCTTCGGGTGGATTTAACTGAAGAAAAAATCCGAAACGAGTTGCTTACTCAAGAACTTATAGAAAAATTCATAGGAGGATGGGGAATCAACAACAAGCTGTTCTATGATCTCCAAAAGCCCAACATAGATCCTTTTTCACCCCAAAATCCAATTATAATGGGAGCTGGTCCTTTAGTTGGCACAATTGTTCCGGGAGCCAGCAAAATTGTTGGGACTACGAAATCCCCGATTGCCGATAAACAAGGAAAACATTTCATTGACAATGCTGTAGCTGGTAGTAGCAGATTCGGTGTTATGCTCAAAAATGCAGGTTACGATCATTTAATCGTAACTGGGAAAGCAAGAAAGCCTGTTTATCTAAAAATGATTGATGATGATGTGGAAATTTGCGGCGCAACTGCTCTTTGGGGGAAAAAAGACACCTACCAAACAACTGATTGGTTTATTGACAAATATGGAAGTTGCGGTGTAATTTCAATAGGGAAAGCTGGTGAAAATTTAGTAAGATATGCTATGGCTATAGTTGATTATTGCGCCACCCTAGGTAGATTCGGTTTTGGAGCCGTAATGGGTTCCAAGAATTTAAAAGCAATTATTGTCAAGGGCACAAAAGGGGTGAAAATCGCTAAACCAGAAGAGTTCCTAAGATTAACTAACGAGTGGAGAAAAGATACAAGCAAAATACCCCTCATTGAGGATTTCCGCACTTTAGGAATAGCATCGGGCTGGAATATTCACGCCCCTTTAGTTCGTGAGGGAGTTTGGAAATACTCAAAGTGGACTGAGTTATATGGTCCCGATAAATGGCTTAAAGTAAAAAAGATGCAAAATTTAGCTTGCAATGCTTGTACACTAGCTTGCAGGGTCAATTATGAGGTAAGGGATGGGGAGTTCAAAGGGTTAATTTCTTTCACTGGATTTTACATGCTCCCCGCTAGAGTTGGCCAGAGGCTAGAAATCGAGGATTATAGAAAGGCCGTTAAGCTGCTGGACATTTGCAATAGAACGGGTATGTGCTACTTCACAACTAGTGGCATAGTAAATTGGGTAACTAGACTTTATGAAAACGGAAACCTACCTCAACATAAGACAGAAGGCTTAGAGCTGAAGAGAAAATTTGATGTTTATCTTGATTTATTTAATAAAATAGCAAAAAGAGAAGGTTTTGGAGATCTTTTAGCCGATGGATGGTATCCAGCCTCAAAGAGGATAGGCGCAGATCCAGATGAATTTACAGAGGGTACTGGCATATTCAAGGGCGCCGATGTTATTCAAGACGCTAGATTTACTAAGTTACACCCACAAGGATTTGCTTATTTAACAAATCCCAGACCACATCATGGAGGCCTTCAATCTCTTTACACTCTGCCAAATATAGATATTAGTTTACTTAGGGAGGATGCTAAGAGAATGGGCATTTCTGAGGAGGAACTTTATAGGATTTTTGCGTATACACCTGAATACGGAATGTTTAATGTTGCCAGATATGCAAAGCATTGCGAAGATCATATGGCTGTCCACAATTCTTTGGGTACTTGCATAGTGCACGCGCTTTGGGGATGGTTAGGATTAAAATACTTGAATACAGAGTTAATTGCTCAAATATACTCGGCAGCAACAGGAATTGAAGTAGACGCTAGAGAGCTTAAAAAGCGCGGTGAAAGAGCTTTCAATCTTTTTAAGCTTCTTAATGTTAGAGAGGGCTTCTCAAGAAAAGATGATAATTGTTCAAAAATTTGGCTTACTCCAAGAAAGACTCCGGATGGGGTAAGAGTAATGATGGATTACTATGAAGAAAAACAAATTTCAAAGGATGATATTGACAAGTTGTTAGATGACTACTACGATGAAAGAGGCTGGAAATTAGAGGACGGCACTCCCGAGAAGCAAAAATTAGCAGAACTAGGACTTTAAAACATGAAACACCAAGCACTCCCAAAAAACTTTATAATTACGATAATTTGTTTCTTAATCTTAATTCATTGATATTTCCATTTTTTCTAGGAGGCATGTGTCGGTATTTTACCAGGTGCTATTGTTCTTTTTTGTAGTAGGTACTAATTGGTGTTTACTTTATGAAATATATTAAGAATAGTAGGTTCAGGAATAAACTCAGATATTTTTACGACTAATTCCACGTCGAGCCTGAATTCTTCGGTGGAAAGATTGTTTTCCCACGATACTTTCGCCTTTTTGTCAGTCATAGTTTCTTAAGAGCTTCTTCTTTAGCTGCGTTGGCTACTGGCAGCTGAGCTATGGCCGCTGCTATCGGGATATAAAGTAGCCAGTTTAAGTTGTTGAATTTGTCAGTGAAGAAGCCAGCAATTGGTGACCCCGTCATTCCCCCCAGATTTCCGAAGAAGATGGTGAAGCCCATAGATCCTCCGTAGTTGCCCGCTGGCGCACTTTCTATAATAAACGTGTAAAGCGAGCTGAACTCTCCTAATTCGAAGAAACTGGTCGCCATCGACAGGGTAAGTGTGAGGAAGTAAGGAGCGCTTGGAGGAATAAGAGTAACAAGGAAAAGACAAATCGCATCGCATATCAACGTGCCTATTAGCGTTGGCTTCCTGCCGAACCTGTCGGCCACCCACCCAAGCAGGACAGCCCCAGCCATACCCGATGCTGCACATGCTCCCTTAGTGGCGGCTGCAAGAATAGGCGTCATGCCAATTTTCTCTCTAAAATAGAAAACAAGCCAGTCGTCTATCGTCCAAATTTCAAAGAGATCTAAAGCCGCGAAGCCCCAAAGGTAAAGCAGATTCGGCACGGAGAACAAGGTTCTGGCAGTAGACTTAAACGTGGTCTTCGATTCATATTCTTGGGGTTTCTCTTTAACAATTAACCAAAAGAGTAACCCTACAATAAACATTGGGACGGCGCAAACCTGGAAAGACAGCCTCCAACTTTTAAAAGTTTGGACAACATAGCCAGCTGATGTCCATCCGATGATAGATCCAAGTATAGCCCCGGTTAGATAGAGGCCTATGGCTTTCGATCGCACTTCCTTTGGGAAGGTTTCGGCAACAAAGGACGCCGCAACAGGAAAGAAGGCTCCTATTGATGCTCCTGCGAGGGCTCTAAAGATCACCAACGTCACGAAATTTCCGGCTAAGCCTGTAGTCCACATCATAACACTGAAAAGGAACATGCTTGGAACTATTAGTTTCTTCCTTCCAATTCTATCGGACATCAAGCCGCCAAATAAAGCCGTGCAAATATATAAAGCCCAAAAAGTAAGATCTAGGCCCAGCCCCGCAGATAAGAGGCTTAAATTAAATTCATCAATAATCTCTTTCTTCGTTACGTCGATTACCTGCCGATTGGCCGCCGTTATGAGCCAACCAAGCCAGCAAAAGATCAAAATAGTGTATTTGCCGCTTATTCGACCTTGATATGCTCTAGTCACGCAACTGTGGGATGATTTTTGTTGCCGATTTTCAAGTTGGCGCCATATTCCAGACTTCAAACGGTCTACAAAGCCATCAACGCTCTTTCTTTCTATCAGGCCCATCGGCCACCCCAAGATTCAACACCTGAAAGATGCAAATAACGAAAATTTGCCAAAGTTTAGTTTCGATAACAGATACACGGGGATTATATTTATATGAAAAATTTTCGGTCAGTCGACATCTTTGGGTGCAATTTTACTTCAATGCTTGATCTAAATCGACGATAATGTCGTTGGAGTCTTCAATTCCTATTGATAGTCTTATTAATCCGTCAGTAATACCTAGTTGGAGCCTTTCTTCTTGTGGGATCATTCGGTGCGTCATGGTGGCAGGATGTTCGATTAAGGTGGCTGTATCCCCTAGACTTACCGCGCACCGGCATAATTTCACCTTCTCCATCATTGTGTAGGCTTCTTTCATGCCTCCTTTTATTTCAAAGGCGAGTATGCCGCCAAAATCACGCATTTGTTTTTTGGCTAATTCATGTTGCGGGTGACTTGGTAGTCCAGGATATAATACTTTTTTTACTTTTGAGTGTTCGCTTAGGAATTTAGCGACAGCCATGGCATTTTCACTGTGTTTATCCATACGCAAGGCTAGGGTCTTCAATCCTCTAACTATTAGCCAAGCATTAAACGGATTAGTCACTCCTCCAGTTAAAGCCAAGGTCCTTCGGACTTCCATAACGAAATTTCGAGAACCCACAACGATTCCCCCCAAAGTATCTCCATGCCCGCTAAGATATTTTGTGGCGCTATAAACCACAGCGTCAGCTCCAAGCTCCATGGGACGCTGATAATAGGGCGTCATAAACGTATTATCAACAACTACTTTAGCATCAGACTCATTGGCTATTTCAGAAACAGCCCTGATATCAACTATATCCATTGTGGGATTGGCGGGAGTTTCAATAAATATCATTTTGGTTTTATTTGTTAAAGCATTTTTCATGTTAGCCGGATTTGTAGCATCAACAAAAACGGTCTTTACACCCAGTTTCGGCATTATTTCTTTAAAAAGAGTATAAGTGCTGCCGTATAAGGTGTCGGAGGAAATAATTTGGTCTCCCTCTTTAAGCAGCGTGAATATCACGGTTGAAATGGCCGCCATTCCGGAAGCCGTTGCTAAGGCTGCTTCGCCCCCTTCTAAGATAGCCATTTTTTCCTCCAGTACTGTGTGGGTTGGATTTCCAGCCCTCGTATAAATGTAAGCCGTCCGCCATTCAGTAGTAGGAGGCTGTTCAACGTTTCTTTTTAGTACAAAAGTTGAAGTTTGATAGATGGGTGTTGCATGGGAGCCGGTTAGTGGACAAGGCTTCTCACCTGCGTGTACGGCCTTTGTAAAAAAGCCAGCTTTTTCCAGATTCATAAAACTTCCCCGTAATCTTGTAAGTTTGATTTTAATTCTAAACTTTGGCAAATTTTAATTTTTCTGTCTTATATTGATACTGTCAAGTTATCTTTTATGGGAGCTTTAAGAAGCCGCTTTTGGGAGGCAATCCTTATCAAATGGCTCCTCAAAGTCCTTAAGGATAGTGGTTTGTTCAAGATCAAGCTCTTCATAAGGCTCTTCGTTCTATGGTACAACTTCATAAGGCCGCACCAAACCCTGAAAAGACTGCCAGCGACACCAATAACTTGACAATATCTCTTATATTAATATAAAGCTTTAAATAGACATGGTGGTTCTCCACAAACTCTTTTTTCTTGGTTTATTTGGATTCTAATTAGAAGAATGTTGAAATCAGTGTTTTTCTGAATGCGATTGCAGTGGACTGTTGTTGTTCGGGCTATAGCCCCTATTTATAGTTTCAACATAGAAATCGGACTTGCGGTGCGTGCTCTGTACTGGATAGACCCTATCTAGACAGTATATATCCTCAACATAAAAATTGGACGATGCGGTGCAGATGGCTATCTGTGGATATACTCTTCCGAAAACCAAAATGAAGCTTTAAACAATTCTTAAATATAAGCACCATCCTCAATTAGCGGGTTACTTTTATTGGTTCATCGTGACCCGGCACTATGATATCCGCGATCTTCAAAATTTTTAAGAGACTCTTCATGGCCATTTCTGCATCAGAGTGAACTCTCGGGATAATCCTCCTAGCATAATGATTCCTTGTGGGAATAGCATCTCCAGCCATTACGACTTTTCCTTTCTTAAAGACTATGGAAATATGACCATCCACATGCCCTGGTGTTTCAAGGACGAAAGCTCTTTCAGAAATTTTCCTCGGGCTTGGAATATATTCATGAGCATTAACACGTTGAATTTCTTTAGGGTGAGCGTACTTCTTAGCTTTAAATTTGTTGTTGCATCCAATGTGATCCCGGTGGAGGTGAGTATTCACTATAACGTCGATTTCTGAGGGGTGGAATCCTGCTTCTTCAATTCCCGTTTTAATAAGGGGCCAGTCTTCCTCTAAGCCTGTATCAACTAAAATGAGAAGACCATCATCAATTAAAGTCACCGTGGAAGACGCGTATTGAATAATTTCTTTATTATATATAGCTTTTCCAGGCTTAACAATGTAAAGGTCGCCATTGATTTTAATCATAACTTCTTACTCCACGACCTTGAAGACCCAACTATTTTTAAAGTCAACCCCATATCAAAAGTTTTTGCATCCAAACACTAAACATAGGTGAAACAAAACCAAAGGAAACCTAAAAACCTAAACCTTAAGTTGCCACGTCGGTCATATACCATCAGCTTTATATGAGCTGCCCAATTTAAATATCACAAAAGTTAAGATAACGTATCAAAGCGGAGAAATCCATTTCAGGAGTCTTGAATGCTTCTTCTCTATGATATTAAGCCTGAAATAGACCCACATGGGGCTCGTATACGCTTAGTTCGACTTCTCAGAAAATTAAATGCAATACAATTGCAGCGTTCAACCTGGCTAATTCAACATGTTACGCCGGAATTGCTAAAAATGATTAACGAAATCCGAGCTTTAGGCGGGGTTGTCGTGTTTTCTGAATGGAAGCCCATTTCATTAAACCGATTTAAGGGTGAAGGCTTTAGAAATTTAGACTCAAGTTACGTTGTTGGGGTTGTTGTGCATGGGCCTGAAATCGTTGATACGGGCTGGGCTGAGAAAATACTTGGTTTCCTAAAGGGAACTAGATGTGAAGTTAGGGCAAAAATTGGGGGAACGATGGGGAGGGTAGCAGTCCTCGACGCAAAACTAGATGATAGAATTGATGTAAAACAGCCAATGCGCCCAAGCCAGGTTATAGATGAATTTGAACGAGAAAATGTTGATCTAATAATTTTATTAAACCATGGGAAGTCGATTGAAGCTGGAATTTCGCTTGGGATGGGAATTCTTGAAAATGCAAAATTAATTCAGCTATTAAAAGTTCCATTAATTCAAATTGAGAGACCTGGGGAACATGATGGAGGAATTATACCTTGGACGGGAAATACTGATGAATTAGTTCAATGGTTTGCATCAAAATTAAACCTTAACATCATACAACCACCAATTATAACGAAGTGCATTGAAGTAAAGGAAGGCAAAACATATCGAACCCTTCTAGGGGTGCACCCCGGAGAGAAAATCCTCATAAATGGCAATGTTATTGGGGAAAGCTCGTCTACAAACGTAACCCTCATAGCTGAAAATGGTAAGATAATAGACATAATGGGCGGCAAATTAAACAGGCATGGATTGGAGAAATTAGGTGATGTTGACCTCACTAAAGCGATTGTTAAAACTCTCAGAGTTTTGAGAAGAACATATCCAAAGGAAAAAGGCTTCAGGCAAACACCTCCAAAAAGGCAAGGAGTAGCTTTAATAGACAAAGCTGAAAATACTCTTGAGATTATTGAACATGCTAATTTTGCGGTATCAATTGGGGACGATACAACCATAGTCGCGGGTGAAATTCTTTCTAGATTTGGAATACCCATAATAGGTGTCGTGGATGGAGATGCTGATGGGATACTCTTGCACATCACTGAAAAAGCCCCTATCGCAGAAATTTTAAAGGCAACTCCATCCCGCTCCGTAATTATACTGGTAAAGGCAGGATCCGATGATGAGGCAGGAAGACTCATTAGGAACCAAATTTTCCATGGCAAAGAAGTCATCAATTTTCGTGGAAAAGTGAATATTGACAGTTTAAAAACTCGAATAATCAGATTACTTGGCGATCTAGTTCTAGAAGTAGTCACCACGTAAACATTTAGCTTTTAGTCCAGCTATCTAATTTTCCAGTTTGGATTTTCAGGTATTTCAAAAACCAGTAAACTTTACAATGTAACTTAAGAAAACTATATACTTCTTGAAGGGATACTCCCCTTCTAAATTTGGTGAGAGATCTAAAGTGAAATTAGAAGAATATTTAGGGGAGTTGTATCACTGTTTCCACTGCCATTTATGTAGCATGTCTAATTGGCATCGTCTTGATGCATGGGTTCCTATTTGTCCCAGCTTTGCGCGCTTCTGCTTTGAATCTTTTTTAGCTTCGGGACGAATAGAAATAACTCGAGCTATAATTGAAAAAGAAATAGATAAGCCTACCTCCCGCCTACTCGAGAGCATATTTAGCTGCACTGGGTGTGGAGCATGTTATGAGCAGTGTAAAGGCCTTACAGGGTTTAAAGCAAATCATGTAGAGTTGTTTGAAGAGTTAAAAGCTAAATTGGTGGAGCTTGGCTGGGGGCCCTTAACAAAACATGCTGAGTTTTCCAGAAGCATCCGAGAAAACTATAACCCCTATAAGGAGCCTCATGAAAAAAGAGCAGCCTGGCTTAAGAAAGATGTTCCAAAAAAGGCTGAAACCATATATTTTGTAGGGTGCACCTCATCCTACAGAACACACAAAATTGCGGAGGCAACTGTTGACGCCTTAGAGATAGCGGGAATCAACTTCAGAATAATGCATCCAGACGAGTGGTGTTGCGGTTCCCCTCTTCTACGCACCGGGCAAAGAAAAATGGTGAAGGATTTAGTGAGGCATAACGTAGACGCAATAAAAGCTAGTGGAGCAAGGAGAGTCGTTTTCTCTTGTGCGGGTTGCTACAGGACATTTAAGAAAGATTATCCCGCAGTCCTCGGCCAAGAATTGGGGTTCGATGTTTTACATACAACGGAATATTTTTCTCAATTAATAGAGGAAGGAAAATTAAAACTAAAAAACATAGTTTCAGGAGTCATTACGTATCATGATCCATGCCATTTAGGAAGAGGGGTTGGATTGTATGAGCCTCCAAGAAAACTGTTAACAAGCATGGTTGGTAACAAATTTGTTGAGATGAAAAGGAACAGGGGCGATGCGTGGTGTTGTGGGGCTGGGAGTGGAGTGAAGTCAGCTTTCCCGGACTTTGCTGTTTGGGCAGCCTTAGAACGTTTAAAGGAAGCTAAAGCTATAGGGGCATCAATCCTCTCTTCATCCTGTCCCTTCTGCAAACACAATTTTATGGATGCTTTAAAGCAAGCTCCAGCTGAACTTAAAACACTGAAAATTAGAGATATAAGCGAACTTGTAGCGGAGGGAGCGAAATGAGCTATATTGAAAGACAGTTAATAGACATTGTTGGTTCTGAACACGTTTCCTCTGATCTAGCCGATCTCGTGCCCTATGAAAGGGATGATCAATTTGCTTTAGTTCCTCCACATAGACCTGATTTTGTCGTTAAACCCTCAACTAGGGACGAGGTTCAAGCAATTATTCGATTAGCAAACCGATATCGAATACCCGTTGTGCCTTTAGCAGCTGGAATCAACAGGAAGGGATTATGTATACCTACTGAAGCAGGCATCCTACTTGATCTAAGGAGAATGAATCGCATTTTGGAGGTAAACGAGGAAATGATGACAGCAACCATAGAGCCCGGGGTAACTTTCGGCCAACTTGTCCAAGAAGTCAGTAAAACAAATCTTCGAGTCATAACGCCATGGGCCCCATCCACAGTTTCTGTTTTGGCAAACTATATGTTGAGGGGAATTTATGGTCCAGCCACACGGTATGGAACCGACCATTTAATAACTATTGAAGTGATCCTTCCAAACGGCGATATTCTTCAAACAGGATCCGCAGCTACGCCAAAGGGAATGCCCTATTGTGGGATTGTTAATGGCCCCGACTTATGTAAACTATTTCAGGCAAACCCTGGGAATTTGGGGGTGCTGACGAAGGGAACCCTTAGGCTTTACCCTAAGCCTGAAGTAATAAAGCCTCTAATGACTTCTCATCCTAACTACGAGGCTATGGTTGAGCCCGCCATAAAAATGACCAAACAAAATTTAGTTGCAGCATGTTGGACTATGATGTTTTCTCGTTCAGCTTTAAAGACGTTAACGGAAGGATCAATACTAGAAAATTTTGTTGATCTTCTTGAGGGAGACTTTTACACTATGTGGCTGTACGTTGAAGGAGATAGAGGGCAAGCGGAGGCTGATGAAAAGGCTGTCCGAAAATTGGTTGAGGGTGCTGGGGGGACTGTTTTGCCGATCCCCCACGAAACAGAAGAGGAAATGATAAAGGACCATGTATGGGGGAGAACAACTGTTAGAGGGTGGAAAAAGGGGAGCTTATATGGATGCTCATTTTATGGAGTAATGAAACACGCCCCAAAATATTATGAGGCTACCTACAAAATCAGCCTGAAATACGGGTTTGACGAATTTCATTATGAGGCGGTTCCCGTAGCACCCTTCCATGGGCAACTAGCCTATAACGACCCTTGCATACTTTGGGATTCTGGAAATCCCAGCGAGGTTAAAAGAATAAGGAAACTTCATAAAGAATTGATGAAAGCTCTACTGGACGTTGGAATTTATGGGTGGTTCCGACCCTTCCCAGGTGTTGTTGATGCTGCGATGCTTGGAAAATATGGAGAATTGTGGAGGGAAATAAAGAGGTTAATAGACCCAAACAACATAATGAATCCCGGTAAACCTCCTCTTTAGCCAAAATAGATTCTTAAGATAAAGGGAATGGGGGTCTCCTAAGGGCGATCTTTAGGATTCGATTATTTTTCGAGATTGCTTTTTCTTGAACCCTTAAAACCTCTTCTCCAAGCTTTGTAAGAGCATAGGCAGGAATGTTTTTTCCAAATGTGGATAATGCTTTAGGTCCGATAGTTTCTCGAACCACTTTGGAGGCGCAACCATAAACGATATCAGCTTTTTCAATAAAGGGGGCAAGCTCTTGCCCAATGCCGGTGGTATGCACCACTATTACTAGAACTGTAGCCTTATTTTCTTCTTCTAATAATCTTATTTTCGGTATAGCTTGGGCATCTGGTCCCATCATTGTAACCCCAACTTTTCTATACCCCATTTTGAAAGACTTTTTAACACCAGCCACTTGATTTATTTCCGCAGTGTGGGGATTTAGAATAGTTGCTCCCTTTTTCTCAAGTTCACTTATAACTTCAGGGATCGGGGTGGTTTCAATTAATGCACTCATAAATACGCCGATTCCCTCCACAAGCGTCGGCTTTTCAGTGATAACAGTTCCCGCTCCGTCGCAAACCGTTACCGTTACGTCAATTATTTTTTGCTTCAAGGCCGTCATCAATGATTCAGATGCTCCAAAGCCAACAGCGGAGATGTCTGTCTCAAGAATCCTTTCGGGAGTGCAGAGGCCGAAAGCCCCTATTCTAAATTCTATAGACTTTTTTACCGTTTCCTTAGTTTGCTTTTCGGTTCCCCAAGCACTGTAATTAATGGGGCAAAATTTGGTTAACGGCTCACTCACCACTGAAACAACTCTACCCCCACTGACTATAACCTTTGATTTACCAATCTCCCAAACATGCCTATCCATGTTTCATCTACCCAAAAATTGAGGAAAAATCTCCTTTATTATGGTAATGTTTACGCACGGCTTTCAGCCAATTTTCTAAACCAATATTTCACTTTCCTAACGATCTCATCAATTTTGCCTTGGGGACATGTTTGACCTCTAATTACTTCTGTTACAATGTCTACAATTGTCCCTTTAGTTTCAGGCTTTTCAGGCTCCACTACTCTGGTTCTAACCCCAGCCTTAGCGAAATCTTCAAAATCCGCAGGAGCTTGACAAATAACGATCGCTGGAATATTCACGTTCCTCAAAAAAACTTTAGTTTTGTGCACAAAGTGGCGTGGGACATTTCCGTGATGGATTATAGCTAATTTATGGCGGGCAATTTGATCCTCTTCCTCAGGGCTTATCCCAGAAACTCCGCCTGCTCCAGGCATGGGACCATACGGATATTCTTCTGGGGGCCCTATCCCCGCCTTTAAGACGAGAACACTTACTTGGAAGCCAGCTTCTCTTAATCCGTAGGTAATTTCGCAAACAGGTTTCGTTATATGACGTGTGCTGGGGCCCATTGAAAGTACGATTATGTCTGGCTTTTCTGCCTCCGAGAAGGTTCCTCTCTGAGAAAGTCCCCCGCCAAGGCCAAGTCCAGCCGTTTCCCGGCAATCTATAACTTGGGTTTCTCTGCCAATCCTTGCCATCTATCTTTCTCCATTAAATAAGCCGATTATTCCTCGCCCCCCAAAAAATCCATCCGAATGACCGGAGGGCGCTTCCCTACTCTATCTTCAGCCGTCTCTTTGCGTTTGCTGAATCTTCCAATTTTAGTGCTAAATCCGTAGGGGAAAGTTTCATTACAAACGTCCTTTATTTTGTCCACTTCATCGATTTCGGCTGCTTCAATCCAAAATTTAGAAACTTGAATTTTAAGTGGAATAATTTTTCCGGCTACATCGATTTTTGTTTCATAGTAAACTCGAGGGCCCTGCATCGTTATTTGAGTGATTCCCATTAATTTCTGCATTTTCCGCAGAAATTTAGCTACAGTCTCTGCGCTCGGTAGGCGGTGGGGAAAAATCTCAATTTCAGGTTTAAAGGGAAGCCCCCTTGCATGTTCCTTGGCTTCCATGAAGCGTTTCTCTTCAAGAGCTTTTTCTAAAATTCTATAAACTTTCTCAAAAGTTCTCTGAGCGTTTTCCTTTGCATCAGGTTTCGACTTAATGGTGCTCATGCAGATATCCCACCTTTGTGGTTCCACTGAGAATTAATTAACTCCAACTCTTTTAACCTTACGTATGATTTGGGATAAAGCTTTATTAAAATGTAGTTTTTCATCATAGACCTCCTTACCTCAGCAACATCCTCTAATATGTAATTGCCAACTCTAATTTTTTTAATAATTGAGGCAAACTTATCGTACCGCAATTTGACTCTCACTCCATCAAGTTGGGGGACGATGGGCGCTGGTGAATAGCAAGTTTTAACTTCTTCTATCTGTTTTTCGATTTCACTTTTAAGTATGAAAGGTGAAGTTATCAGGGGGTCTGCCGCTATCATTTCTCGTCGCCCATCTAGACATTTTCCAACAGCTTTAGCTAATTCATCTAGCTTCCTTATTTCGCTTAGAAATCTGGTTCTATAGGGAATTCGGCCTATCCCACTGATGTATGCAGATGCGTAGGGGACATGGTCCAATTTAGGGCCGCCTGCCACGATAACTGGTATCCGTAAATCCTTATAGAGCTTCCACTTATGCTCTAGGAGGCAATAATCAAAATTTCCAAGAAGAAATACAGCGGCATCGTGTTCCTCTATCAGCGTTTTTTCTCTCCTTGTTATTTGCGCGACGCGTTGACCAACCCCCCTTGCGAGACCAATAATGTTAGTCTTAGCTCCCATTCTCCGAAGATACTCTGCGATGTCGCATGCGGGGTGGGGAAGATGATGTCTGGTTATGGTGGGGGAAACTACGGCAATTTCAGATCCTACAAGTGGGATTTCTCTAAGTCTAGCTCTAAGTTCAAGAACTAGTTTTCTTAGCGTTGGGGTATCTTCCTCGGGAATGATGAATGTGATTGTTGCCTCTTGTGCAATGATTCTTACATTAAGGATAGAGCCTCCAAGATCTTCTACTAGTTCAAGGAGCTCTCGATGCCTATAGGCTTCCCCCTCAAATATGAATCCATTATACATCGTGCATCAAGTCATTGATTGGTTTCTTCCATGGTTTGTATATTTCTTCAGTTTTCTTAGGCTCTCTTTTAATTTCTTCAAACATTTCTGGCGGTATGGGCTTTGGTGGCTGAGCTAAGGTGGCTTTAACAATTTCAATCCATTCTTCCTGAATTGGATTTTCTGAGGTTATTATTGTTAGGCCGCTAGCCTCAGGTAAGAGGTGTTCTATCCTAAATGCTTCTGGAATAATTCTAGTTATTGCATCCAATATTTTTTCCATCATCTTTTCCCTCGGATCTGCAACGATTACATTTTGAAGTTCATTTATGGTGGTTAGGTTGCGTGGAATGACGGTTTCCCATCTGTCAATTTGGGCGACATTATTTTTTCCAAAGGAGTTCCAAAGGACTTTTAACAGTTCAGGCGCGTATGTTTCGTCGTGGATTATAATGTGAATGCCATCCGTCCCCTCCTCTAGACGGGCGTAGTCTTTCATTCTGATTGGTTGACGTGGAAGACTAAGCTGGACTGAAACTGCAAAGAGGGGCTTCTTTATATCTATTAACACCCTCATCTGCTGGATTGCCTGTCCGATGACTAAATCACTAAGTATGTACTCAGCAATAATTTTGTAAATTAAAATGCCAAAATCATGCTGGCACGTTTCATCAAGAGATTCTACAAAAATTTTCTCAGACAAATGACAATCTCCCAAATGTTAAACGATTCCGGAGACTAGAAGGGCAGCTCCGACTGCCCCTCCATATTGAGGCATTTTTGGAACTAATATTTTAATTCCTAGAATAGACTCCATTGCTTTAACGAGACCTGGAACAAGGGCTGTACCCCCAACTTCGATGATGGGTTGCCTTAAATCTATCTCCTGCAGTTGTGTCTCAAAAACTTGTTGTGCTACACTATTGCAGGCAGCAGCAGCAACATCCTCTGCTAAACTTCCCCTAGCAAGAGCTGATACAAGATCTTGGATGCCAAAGATGGAGCAAAAGCTATCCATCCTAACTTTTTTATGGTTTCCCTTTAAAGCAAGCTCCCCTAACTTCGCAACATCTATGCCAAGCCTGGAAGCGGCTATTTCTAAAAATCTGCCAGAGGCTCCGGCGCATAGACCTCCCATGGTGAAGTTGTCTGGAATTCCATTGAGGAGGGTCATTACTTTGTTATCTAGTCCCCCTACGTCTATTACGGTTGCCTCCCCCTTTTGCTTATTTGACATGAAGGCTGCACCTTTCGACGCAACAGTCAGTTCTTCTTGAATCAGGTCTGCGTTGAGTTTGCTTCCAATTAGATGCCTCCCATAACCCGTGACCCCCATTCTATGATTCCAATCGGCAGGAAGTCCAGCATTTTTCAAAGCTTCTTTCTTCACTTTTTCGGCTGACTTAAATATGTCAGTTGTGGGGGCCCAACTTGCTCCAATTACCTCATTGTTTTCCATTACTACAGCTTTAGTCATGGATGAGCCTGAGTCAATACCCAAGGTTAGCCCCTCCTGTCTCTCGCGAGCTAAAAGAGACTTTCTCTCCACTATTGTAGCTAAAGCTTCCATTCTTGTTAGAAGTTCACCTAATTTCGGCTTTTCTGTGAAAGAATACATAACTAATGGTAACTCTGTTTTTTTCTGTAGATATTTTCTTAATGCATGTTTAGTGAGAGCTCCTTCACCACATCTAAAACATGTAACCATGAAGATGGCGTCAGCCTCTGAAGGATCATCAATAATCGATTTTGCTCTTGCAATCATCAATTTTAGGTTTGGGCTTTCAACATCTAACCCAAATTCTTCAACTGATTTCTTGATGGATTCTAAATCAACTTCGGGGAAGACGAGTTTTGCCCCAATCATATCAGCCGCTTTTTCTAACTCTCCTTGAACGCCACTCCACTCGGTTCCACAAGAAATTTGAGCAATCTTTATCATGGGAAACAGTCCTTTAAACAGATCTTAATCAACATTATGGTTTACTTAGATTCTTAAGGAAGTCAACTATTTTCCTCACCATCACCTCAGCATTTTCCACGGTTGATGGATACTCAACTTTCAAAATTGGGATTTCCTTCTGTCCAAGTAGATATTTAACTAAAATATTTGTCCGAGCGCACCCGGAGCAACCGAAGGCGAAGTCTGCGTTTTCTATGATAACGGCGGCTTCAGCTTGATCTATAAGCGGACCTAATATTCCCATTCTACCTCTAATTCCGGATGGAGTTTCAACCGCCACATACCTTAACCCTCGAATAAGCTCTTCCTCGCTCACATTGAGAGGAGGACTATCAATTTCAGGTGTAGTAACTTTTTTCCTAATTTCCTCCATAATTACAATGGGTTCATGACCGAATCTTTCTACTAGATCTGCTAAAATTAAACTATTTGGAGGAAATACGAAGACCTTCATGATCTCCTTGCCCATCCATGTTTCTTAATTAGCTTTCTAATCATCTGAATAGGAACTATTTTCTCTTCTGGAGGCTTTGCAACTATGACTTTTTCTTTCGCTTCCAATGATTCAAGAGCAGCTCCTATTAAAGGGAGCAGTTGATGTTCAAATTCTATAAAGTGGAGGCCTGGTCTTGGGCCTCCACCCTTACTGGCTCGACATATTCGAATATCCCCGGGGGGATAGGCTCGAACTTTAGAAAAAATGTGATGTTTATCGACCTCCCCGATTTTTTGAAGCAACTCCTTTACCGCATTTTTCTTCCCTTCAACGATTAGGCCGAAACATGTTTCCTTCATTTTCAGCGTTAACTTTTGACTTATTAAATACTGGTAAAGGAGGGGTGGCGTGAGATCTGAATTTGGGGAAATTACAAATATACGCGCTTCTGTTTCCTTCATTCACATTTTTCCTCCATAAAGTAAATGGTATCCCCTGCATTTTTGTTTTTTAATAAATCAAGGTCTCCAATTATTCTTCCAATTATATTTGTAGCTTCAAAAGGCTCCCCGGTTGGTCCATAGGTTTTGCTTGCTTTAAGTCTGATACCTATTAATCCGCTGAGTTTTTTGCGGGAATTGGTAACCCCTATTGTCCCTTCTTCAACTGTATTCGATGGGGTTGTTTCAACAGATACGGATTTAATGGTCTTAATATTTCCGGGGCCTGAAAGTATCAGTGCCTCCCCAGTATTTTCAAATACATGAAGTTTACCGATTGGTGAATAAATCATGTCCGCTACCATTCTAAAGTGTAGGACGCTTCGAGGAGACTCCTCATCATGCATGTTTATATGATTGATAAATTTTGGGTTAACCCCTAGAGTGACTACAGACCCCTGGCCCTTCACTTCCATGGTTAATTTGGGACGCTGTTCGATGATTATTGCCTGATCATTTTCATCCCCAACCCGAATATGCCTGATTCTCCGCTGAGATAAATAGTTGGCAGCTTGCCCCTGACTCATTCCCACCACCATAAGGCGTTCAGGGGTTGTTTTCACCAAGATTTTGTCACCTGGGTTTGCATGTTCCACTAACTCGACCCCATGAACTACACTCCCCACAACGCTGTGGGATGAAGTAAAGGGGGCATCGTTTCGATAAATATAGATAGCTCCCACTTTGGTGCCTGTGTTTCTAACAGTGATTGCCCCCTTAGGCCTGTAACCTGTATTTTCCTTTGGTAGGGGTATTCCAACGAATTTTTCATTGCAAATGAACATGCTACTTGCATGGCTCACCTTAAAAAAATCCCCAACGGTTGCTAAGAAATGTTCAGCACAGTTTGAGGTTCTCTCATCAAGGGTTGCTTTAACGTAGGTTAAAATTTGTATGTTGTCTTCTACTGTTTTCTCCCCGATTTCTTCAGGTCTCAAAACCAATACTTTCCTACCCTCGATAGTTGATGGATATATGCGCAAAATCGAGTCGCCTCTTTCCAATTCCAAAATAACGTGGCCCCCACTAATTACTCTCCCAATTATTCCCCAATTCTCCTTCGGGGCCCCATAGACTCCTTCATGGTCCACCCAACTGAAGCATATGTAGGAAAAAGCTGGATCGAATCCTCCAAAGCTTAGAAAAACATCCCAACAATGATATTTAATCTTCTCCTTGGTTGCCTTAAGCCCTGAATGCGAGAGGTCTATTGAGCCAAATGTAACTGCCTTTTTGGTAATCCACCCAAATTCAACTCCCTGAAAATCTTGGTAATGCTTTAACCAGAAAGGGAGAAGGGAATCTTCTACTCTAATAGAGAATTTCCCTTTGGGGGTTTCTATGAAAAAGTCTCTAGGCAGGTGAGGTTCTGAAATCGATTCTCCTCCTCTTTTTATAGCAATTATTTTGCAATCCTTTGCGTAAGGTGCTTTAATAATGTTTATAGCATCGAGAATGGTTGATTTTTCATAAACCTCTAGTTTTTCCCCGTTAACCTCTATTTTGATCATGCGTGTTCTAAGATAGAAAATGGATGAATAATAGAAAAAGGTTGTGGGCACTGACACAATCTAGCTGAATTGAACATTTCCATGCTTTAACGGGGAAGTCGATGCTGGCGAGGTACTGTGAGGCTGGTGTTAGAAGCAGGGTTGTTATGTGTAGCTTAGTGATAGTTGATACAGACTGTAACTAATACAAACCTTTTTATTTTTAGACTCTGATTTACATACTCACGAAATAAGGTTTATAACAGTTAAAGTGATGAAGATGCCCGAAAAAATCATTCTGAGATTGTTGGAAGATGCTGTTGGAAAGGAAAACGTATCTGATGATGAAAGCATTTTGATTGCTTACTCCAGGGATCAATATTGGAACTTTGTTCCACCTAAAATGCCTGATTATGTTGTGAGACCAAAAAATACCGAAGAAGTTCAGGCTGTAATGCGTATCGCAAACAGATATCGCATCCCTGTTATCCCGATGAGTAGTGGAGTAAACGTCCGAGGACTCTGCATTCCGGAGCAGGGTGGAATCGTCCTTGAATTGAAAAGGATGAATAGAATTATTGAAATAAACAAGGATGCTATGACTGCCACGGTTGAGCCAGGCGTTACAATGGTCGAATTCGTAGCAAGTGCTAGGAAACTCGGCCTCAGGCCTGCAGTCCCGGGCGCCCCTGCTGTGGTCTCGCCAGTATCAAATTACATGCTAAGAGGGGTTTATCATCATATTTCTTCCATTGGAATCGATCATGTTCTTTCGATGGAAATAGTTCTGCCGAATGGCGAACTTTTATACACTGGTTCAGCAGCCTTCCCAAATATTGGTCCGTATTCAAGATTTGGATTTGGTCCAGATCTCACAGGTCTTTTCATGGGTCAGCCAGGAACGATGGGTGTTGTAACAAAATTGACTTGCCGTATGTATCCGCTTCCTGAGGCTGAGGAGTGGCTTGGAGCCGGGTTCAATGATCTGAGTAAAGCTGTAAAATTTGTGGATGAATTAATGACTGAAAAGCTGTTGGCAAGCTGCTGGTTGCTACACTGGTCTGTTCCCTTAATTACGATGGCGCCTTCACGCGATCTTCAAAAACTTAGGGAGGATGTGCTTGGGGGATGCGAATGGTTTATAAACCTAACATTCGAGTCGAGCAAAGGCCTCATAGACTATAAGAGAAAAGCCGTTGAAAAGATTGTTCAAAAGTATAAACCCGACCTTATCGGAGGGCCGCTCCCCATGGAAGTGGGACCAATAAAGAATGAATGGATGTATCCGAGAAGGATATTTAATTGGTTTAAGTTCGGAAATTACTTCGCACTAGCCTTCTGGGGACCACTAACTAAATTTGAAGAATATCACGATTTAGGCCTTAAGTTCTGGAAAAAACATGGGCTTGACCCCGAGAAATTTTCAATTATAGCCGCGCCAACCGAGCCTTATTGCGGTAAACTTAGTTACATAGAAATGGAATGTTTTTACGACTCAACAAACCGAGCTGAGGCTGAATCACTGACCGCATTTACATCAGATATGACGAATGAACTTATAGAACTTGGGATATATGGATGGTTTAGGCCTTACGCATTGGCAGTGAAAGCTTCACTTGGTAAACTTAAGGGAAATTATGTAGAGCTTTGGAAGAAGATTCACGACATTATTGATCCAAATAATACAATGAATCCTGGCAAGCTTTGGCCAGTTTAGGAGGTGTCGTGAGCATGCAAGGTTTAAGGGATTTAGAGAAATGGCGTAAATTCTCGTATTTATGTGCCCATTGCCGTTGTTGCTCCGCGGCGGATTATCATACGTTAGGAGAATATATGCAGATATGCCCTTCCGGAACATACTTTGGATTTGAAAGCTACTTTTCATCTGGCAAAATGGAAGTCATTCGTGGTTTGATAGAGGGACTGATTTCGAAACCATCAGAAAAACTACTCGAAATAGTTTATGTCTGTACCTTATGTGGTGCTTGCGAAAAAAACTGCGAGGAATTCACTCTGTTAGGAGAAGACTCTGGAGGCTTGACGCACATCTTTGAGGATGCTAGAGCCTTCCTCGTAGAAAGTGGGTGGGGGCCACTTGAGAAACATAAAGAGTTTGCCAGTAGCATCAGAGTTAATCACAATCCATACTTAGAACCGCATGAAAAAAGAGAAAGCTGGACAGAAAAAAGTTCGTTAAGAAAAGGGTCTCTGGTTTATTTCACAGGCTGTACTTCGTCTTATAGACAGAAGGAAGTGGCGAAGGCTACTGTTAAAGCATTGGAAGCAATGGAAGAAAAATTTGTGATAATGGGTAGCGAAGAATGGTGTTGTGGTTCTCCGCTTTTGAGGACAGGACAGATAGATCAGATAACTGAACTGGCTGAACATAATGTAAAAGCCTTAAAAGAAATAGGGGCTAAAAAAGTAATAACTTCTTGTGCAGGTTGCTATAGAACTTTAAAAAGCGAATACCCAAAAATATTAGGCGCACAACCAGACTTTGAAGTGGTGCATTCTTCTCAATTTTTTGCGGGGGCGCTTGACAAAAATAAATTGAAGCTCACTAAAGATGTTGATGCTACGGTTACCTACCATGATCCATGTCACCTGGGCAGGCATATGGGCGTGTACGACGAACCGAGAAATCTTCTTAAAAAGATTCCAGACCTAAAACTGGTGGAAATGCCTAGGAGCCGACAAAATAGTTGGTGTTGTGGTGCGGGAGGCGGCGTCAAATCTGCGTTTCCAGATTTTGCGACATCAACAGCCGTTGAGAGATTGAGGGAGGCTGAGGCAATTGGAGTTAAAAAAATAGTGTCGATGTGTCCCTTTTGCAAACATAACCTCACAGACGCAGCCAAACTACTTAAGAACAAATTCGAAGTCTACGATGTTGTAGAGCTACTTTCAAAGGCAATAGGCTAAATAAGCTTATCAAAAATATTTTTAACTCTTTATAAACAAATAACTAAAATTATTATGGAGAACTGGTAGAGGGGGACTATATGCCTTTAATTGGAACTAAAAAATGGTTTGAGGCTACTACAAAAGCTTGGAATTCTGACCCTGACAACGTAAAAAGCATGGCAGAAGTACAGGAATCAATTCTCTTGGTTGTAGATGATCCACCCATAAAGGGGTTAAGAGAGAAAGTAGAAAGCGATGTAATAGACCCTGAAATTTTGAAACGGATGGAAGCTGAGAATAGAGCGGAGTTAATTCTCAACATTGAGGATGGCCAAATCAAGGAGTTTAGATTTGCTAGACCCGATGATAGACCTACGGTTATCTTGAGTGGGAAATACGAAGAATTCGAAAAGGTTGGGAAGGGGGAGGCTGAAACCGTCTGGCAAATTTTAGATGCAAAAGTCAAGTTTAAAGGCGTATTACCTAGATTCGCTACATATATAGATGAGTATACTAAACTCTGGCAAATTATAATAGCGAATACAGAGGTTCCTTAGGAGATTAAGCAAAATGGAAGAAATCGGTTTAGAGGAAAAATTTGAAATAGAAAAAGTAAAATGGGAGAAGACTTTGGAGGAAATGGGCCTTGACAAAATCTGGAAGAAGATGGTAGCAATAACCCCATTCCCTGGCAAAACCCCGATGTTTGCTGAAGTATGGTTTGTCATGCCTTTTACGCGGAATTTTTTCAGAGAAGTTGGCATAAATCCCGAACTCTGGCAAAGGCTGAAGTATGAAAATTTTGTCGAATGGTCGTACCGCGTGGATCGAGCCGTTGAAACATCCGACCGCTGCATGAAAGAAAAGATCCCTAAGGAAGAGATCTACTGGACCAAAAACCTATGCTACTTGAGCCATCCACCCGCATATCTATGTAGACCTGATGTCGGGAAATCCTCTTGCGTAGCGCTTTACGGAAAATACGCGACATGTGAATACGTGCATGTAGACGATTTTACTAGGGAGGTCTACTGGGTCAACGGCTACCATAACGAAGACGGGATACCCGTTCATAGGTGGACTGTTGGAGCGGATGAAAACATAAGCAAATATTTCGATGCGGAGGATGATGTAGCGTTCACGCAAAGCACGGCTGAGCATACCGCACCAGCCAGCAGGAAGGAACTGGACGAAAGGCTAGATAGGAGACACCTCCGAACCGGGATAAAGATTAGGGATGCTCCTAAAAAACACTGGGATCCATATGATTGGGGGATGGCTGTGCGCGATGTGATCACTGACCTTAGAATTGAAAGCTTTCCCAAGTGGGTCCATGCGACACTATACATGTCTTGTGTTTCAATGATCTCTAGCACGATAGCCCAAAGCGTGCTAACTAGCTCCGAATTTTTCATTTACGTGTATTACGGGCTTAACACCACAGCTCTGGGTATCAACTACAATTTATTTTCATACGTGCCCCTCCCGCCCATGATCAGAGTCCTCATCGGTCTACCTCAAGAAACATTTGTCAAGCGCATGAGTCAACTCTTTCTAGGCGGTTATGATGCATTCCACAGGTACACATGTAAAGAGAAGAAAATCCCAAATCTCTTCAAACTGAAGAGATACACGTTTGAACACGGGCAGTTCTTCCCACACTACAAGGGAATACCCCCACCCATGGTTATAGCTCGTGCTATCCCACCCTCTCTCCAAAAGATCAATTTGAAACAATTCTTGGAGACGCCTCCAAGCAAGGAGTTTTGGGAAATCCTGGAGAGTGAAGCAAGGGCGAATCGTGAGACAGGTGAAATCCCACCGGCGGATGAGACCGGTAGGATGTATTTCCTATTAGACCCATCGATAGAGCCACTTAAAGCCAAAGACTTCCCCCCGATGGACTTCAATGAGGGACAGATTTGGCCATTCGACATCACCCGGGAGAAGGTTGAAATTATGGTCGAAGAAGGGTACGATGGATCTGGAAGGAATATAGAGTATTATAGCGAACTTGCAAACAAAAAAATGGGCAAAAAATAGATTAAAAGCCGTTAAAGAGTTCTTTGCAGCATCCCCGTACATTATTAGACTTTAACTCGCTACGGGGCTCCAAGAGACCATGCGGAGGGCCTTCCACTTCTCGGTCGTCCAGCAGCCACATCGAAAATGTCTTTTAAATCCATCGCTGCAGCTATGTTCCCTTTTATATCACCTCTGCCACTAAAGAATGCTGACATTATATCTATTTCCCCGATCATAGACCTGGCGAGGTCGTAATACTTGAGCGTGAGTACTAAATCGGGCTCCTCACCCTCTGGTTCCCCTGGCTTCATCGAGACAGGGGCAAACATTAGGGTGAGAGGTTCGATTCCACGTTTCGGGTGCTCCGCCCTAATTACTATTAACCTAGGTGGAATTTGGGCTGCAATATCTAGCGCCTCTGGAGTTATCATAACTTTCCCGATAGTAAATCCATACATTAATTCTTCAAACATGGGTTCTTTTTCATGTGCTTTCAGCCATTCTACTTTTTTCCACCATCCATCGGGTAACTCTTTATATTCAGCTTCTTCCGACGACAAACAAATCACCGATTGAATTTAAGGTAAAAACCTTTATATCTTTTCCGTCACTACTAAGTCTAGGAGACCAACAGATATTTTAAAAATAGAAGGGGTAGAATCTTGGAGGAGAAAGAAGAAAGAAAAAAGTTTTATGACGATAAAGGTCAAATAACGGCTAGAGAGCGCGATTACGTAAGGGAACTCTACGCTGTATCCAAAAAGTTCCTTCCAACCGAAAGAAGAAGAGCAATCTACTCTAGATTAGAGAAGCAATTTGGCGCAGACCCCCTCAGCCTTGTGGATTCAGAAATGTATAAACGGGGTGGGTACAGGCAATCAAAACGTAAACAAGAATTCGTTAAGTCGGGTCGACAAATTGCCATAGAAAGAGGCATACCAGCCTATAATCGAGCTGTTGGAATTCCTCTAGGTCAAAGAATTCTTGAACCTTACGTAATCACTGGGACTGATATTACAGTAGAACAGGATGATACTCATCATGTTAACAATCCAGCCATCCAACAGATGGTGGACGACATCAAGAGAACCACAATAGTCAACATCGACATCGCCCACAGAATGCTTCAAGTAAGGGCTGGAAAAGAAGTAACTCCGGAAACAATCAACCTCTACTTAGAAACCCTTAATCATACTATGTGCGGTGGCGCCGTAGCCCAAGAACACATGTCCGAGATTAATCCCTTGCTGGTGAAAGACGCGTATGCTAAGGTGATTACTGGAAGCGACGAAATTAAAGACGCTCTAGACAGAAGGTACGTCATTGATATTGACAGACTTTTTCACCCAACCAGGGCGGAGCAACTGAAGAAAGCCCTTGGCAACAGCATCTGGGTGGTTCTTAGAACCCCGACAATAGCGATAAGGATGGCTGATGGTGACGAGGCTCATAGGTGGGCTGCTATGCAGAACACGATGGCTTTTATCGGATCCTACGGCCTTTCGGGAGAACACGTAGTTTCCGACCTAGCCTACTCCTTCAAGCACGCCAGAGTTGTAAACATGGGTAACAAAATGTGGTACCAAAGAATGCGCGGAAGGAATGAGCCCGGCGGCTTCCCAGACGGCTACATATGCGACTTCATCCAATCCGAGCGAGACCTACCGGCAAGACCTTTCTTGGAAGTTTCAGAGGAGGATCCGGAAGAGGCTAAGAAATATTCCCGTGCTATGTACGAAGGTATCGGCGCAATCGCAGCAGTTCTTGACAATATGATATGGCTGGGATTCTACATGAGTGGCGGTATAGGATTCTCAAACACGGTATCCGCTGCAGGTCTCGCAGGAGGCGTAATAGAAGATATCACAGAAGAGCTTATTGAAACGACCCACAGATATATCCGAGGTATAAAGAAGGTACCACCAAAATGGGATATTGTCAGATTCATAGTCGATATGATCATACAGTACGTGATGGAATCTTATGAAAAGTTCCCAGCATTGTCCGAATTCCATTGGGGAGGAGCCCATAAGGTTTCAATCATAGGTAGTATGGGTGCTGGTGTGGCTTCACTTCTCACAGGTAGTTCAACAATGGGCATGTGGGCTGGCCACTATGCTATAGCGCTGGTTATGAAAGAGGGGTGGTTGAGAACTGGATGGGCTGGACAAGAAATCCAGGATCACATAGGTTTGCCGAGCCTATGTAGCTTTAGGCCTGAAGAAGGCAATTTCGCGGAATTAAGAGGTCTTAACTACCCGATGCAATCATTCAGCGCAGCCCATGGTTCTCTAAGGGATGCAGCTATATATGGAGCAATGATAGGAAGAGGTTCAGCATGGAGTGCCAGTCCAGTGGTTAAGGTAGCTTTCGCTGATCCGCATCTGGTCTTTGACTTCAAGAATCCAAGATTATGCATTGCGAAAGCGTGTATAAAGCAATTCATGCCAGCCGGAGAAAGGGGCCCGTCGCTCCCAGCGCATTAGCGTACTCTTGTTAATACGCCTAATGGATTAATTTTCCCTCTTAAAGCCACATTAAATAAGGGTTACTACCGTTTTTTGAAGTAACTTTTACTTTTTCTTTCTTCGAAACTCTAGTGTTAGGAGTTTTCAGTTCCAATCTGAAATCTTTGAGATAGACTAAATTAGGGGGATCGACCTTTCTGGCTTTTTGCCATGAAAAAATGCTTCCACCAAGAAACGTCCATGTTAGCCAATCCATGGCTAAAGGGAGAAGAATTGAGGCTATTTCATGCTCTTTTAAAGGCGCGAAGCGCCATGTACGTTTAGTCGGCAACGCCTGATATCGTCTTCCAGCCCTTCGGATTCTTCAACTCCAAAATCTCTCCAAACCCCTCTTCGCGACTCATTTAAACTGCTCTCCCTAACATCGGCAAATAATCTTCTAACTTCTTCCATTTGTGGTAGCACCGATCAATCCTGAATATACTTTCATGCTGGCAGCGCAAATTTCGAGACAATAAAAAGGGGAGAATCTTAGGCTTTAAACCGTTTAGTCAAGCTCGTCATTACCGGAACTAATTTTATTCCTGTCGCCAAATCTCCTTCCAGTTTGAACTGACCTGCTATGTATCCCTTAACTGGATCAACATCACCTATCAACAGTCCTATCAAAGTCTTCGCATCTGACGAAACCTTGAGATCAGGGGCATCCAAAAGGGCTGAGCCACCAGAAATTTTTCCACCACTCAGTTTAAAATGACCCTTTAAGGGGCTGTCGGTGGCTTCAAAGTTAACCTTTATTTCCCCTGCATTTACCACTTTTTTCTTAACTTCCTCGTCTTTCTCAACGAGTATGCCTACACCTTCCCACAAAACGTCCGTGAATGCTGCTGATGCTTCAGGTGCCTCGGTCACGAATTTTCTAACGTCGATCGATCTTAAGTTATTTACTAACCTCAATGCTAAATCCGGCATTGCCTCCATCAGGTTTCCAACGCCAAATGCTTTTACTCTCTCCACTAAAGGAGGGAGAGCAGTTTTCAGCTCATTTTCTGACATCTTGAGCGCTTTGTCTACGTCTTTCTTCAATTCTTCCGCACTCATTACTCATCACCAGACTTCTCATCACCAGACTTTTTTTTCTTTATGAGGTCTTAAATAAAAGATTTTTGGCATAACAAAAACAAAACATAGCCTTAGCCTGAATGTTAAAATATCAATTCATTTTGGGACAAAAATTGGAAAAAAGTTTATGGCCGTTAAAACTCTTGAAAAACTTTCTATATTCTTATAGTTTTTATGTGAGCGTACTATGTCTAGTATCCTTATAGAATTCCTTTAATATAATCGTGATTAACCTAATTTCTTCTCCTTGCTTTTTTACCTCTCGCAAAAATGTGTTGTATAGTTCATTTGTGATGGGTAGGGGTCGAGACCTAACCATTGAAGCTGTGAGCATTAAATCGAATGCTCTTGCCTCTGCAACCGTTAATTTATGTAAAACGCCGAGTTTACTGGAATCTTTAATGAATACAGGGTTCTCCTCCCGAGATAATTGGACAACTTCCCCGGCTAGTAAGGTTCCCGGTAAAGGGTCCGCTATGCTTATAGAATAATCATCCAACATTAGTTCCTCCACCAACTCTTTGGTTTCAGCATAATCTTCGTCTGTCTCCCCAGGGTATCCAACGATGAAAGCCCCCGCCACCTCCAACTTGGCTTCGCGGGCTCTTTTAACTCCCTCCATAATTTTGTCAACCGTTATTCCTTTCCTCATTTTAGCAAGTATTCTGTTGCTCCCAGATTCCATTCCATAAATAACAAATCCAATCGTATACTTTCTAACAGCTTTTAACATAGCTTCATTAACCATGTCTACCCTCAGGTCGGGAACTGAAAGATTGTAGGGTCCCGTTATTCGGCTAACTTCTTTTAGCATGGTGATAAATGCTTCATCATTTAATTTAGACCCCTTACAGCCATATTGATTTGATGTACCCCCAAAAAGCGCTATTTTTTGTGCTCCAGCTTCTACGAAGGCTTTTACCTCCACAACTATGTCATTTACTGGACGCGATCGGACTTCACGACCGAAGAAGCATGGAACTTGACAGAAACTACAATTCCCTAAACAGCCCCTATGCGTCTCTATATAAACATTAGCCCCTCGAATGTTTTGCCGTCCAATATTTTGAGGAATCTCCGGTAAGGCTCGGCCATCTAAACTGGCTGGCTTCCGGGGATGGGTCTTAACCATCTCGTTATCATGTTTAAACGATATCCCGTTAACTTCCTCTAAATTCCTCTTGGTTTTGAGGGCTTCTATGAGTTCGGGGGCTGTTTCTTCTCCCTCACCAATTACAACCACATCTATTTCCGGCAAGATTCTGAAGACAAGTTCGGAAATTTGGCTTATGGGACCGCCAACTATGATTAAAGGTTTCAAGCCTACTTTAAGCTTTGAAACTAACTCCCTTGCATTTAAGAGATGAGAAACGGAGGTTAAACTTAAACCGATAATATCCATGCCCATTACGTTTTGTGGGCGAAGATTATTGAATAAACTAATTTGGTGTCCTCCTTTTTTTAATATACCACCAATTAACATTGCTCCATAAGAGAATACTTCTGGTGAAATTATTGCAATTTTCACCCTTCCCATCTAAATCCCGCATTAACATTTTTTAAGTTCAAGGATTCCCTAATAAAATATGAGAGCTACTGGCTGTTGAGTATTGTCCCTTAAATGGGTGACTTTAATCATGACGCGTAGAGACACCGCAGTTCGGGTAGTTAATTTATCTAAAAGCTATACTCTCGAGTGTGGGGAGAAAGTTCGAGTTCTAGAAAATATCTCCTTTAATCTTTATCGAAACGAAATTTTAGGATTTATTGGCAGAAGTGGTGGGGGTAAAACAACACTTATCCGAGTGCTTAGGGGTGTTGAGCCCTTTGATGAGGGGGAAATTTGGATTAACAATGTTCACCTCACTCCTAAGGCATCAGAAGATGATATAAGGAAAGTTCGCGAAACAACTGCCATACATCTTCAACGCTCTTTTGGCCTTTGGGCGGCAAGCACCCTAGAAAATGTGATGAGACGACTATATGCCTTAGAGACAGGAGACGAAACTGCTCCACTCCCATACGACGAGTCCGACTATAGGAGACTTGAGGAGGAGAGTATGAGGATACTTAAAGCAGTAATGTTAGCTCAAAAAGCTAATCATCCCGCACATACGCTAAGCGGCGGGGAAAAGCAAAGACTGGTGTTGGCAAGGCAACTTGCAATGGCCAGCCGAAAGCCAATAACATTACTATTAGACGAGCCTGTTACAATGTCTTGTCTGGCAACAAAACAAGTAGCCTTGGACTGGATTAAAAAAATACGGGATCAACTTGACGTATCCATAATTATTGCTTCCCATCTCCCCTCCATCCTCAAATATCTAGCGGATAGGGCGATTTGGCTGGAAAAGAAGATTATTGCAGTTGGCAAACCCAAGGAGATCATCGACAAATTTCTCGCCCAAATGGAGGTACCCGTAAGTTTGAAAACCGTACCTAGATCTAAAAAGAAGATCATTAAGGTTCAAGACTTAACCCAAAGCTACCGTGCTGAAATATCTGAGGATTCATTTGAAATGAAAAACTTGAATTTTGAGGTTTACAATGGGGAAATCCTAGTTATAATTGGTCCATCTGGAGTAGGAAAAACTGTTTTAATTCGTTTACTCTCAGGATTGGAGCTTCCTGAAAAAGGTAAGGTACTTTATAAGCTGGAAAATAAAAGGGTGAACATCGCAAAATTAGGCTATGAAGCCGTGATGACCCGTAGAAGGATCGGCGTGGTTCATCAAGAATTAGATTTGGCCTACGGCGCTACAGTCAAGGATTTAGCTTTGGCGAGGCTTGGATTAAAGGGTGAAAAAGCGTTAATTATGGCCAAAGAAAAGGCGAAGGAGTTGGGGTTGAAGGAGGAGATTGTGGATTCTATCTATCGGTTGTGGGATTACCCAGAACGGGAAATGATTAAAAAATTTGAGAAACTGGGATTAGAAAAAGAGGTGGTAAAGAGTCTTTTCCCAATTGCCCCCTGGGAAGCCGTATCAGAAATGTTTGAACCGATGTTTAGACTATTCAATTTATCACCCGATCTGTTAAATAGGAAATCTCACGAATTGTCGGGTGGGGAGAAAATAAGAGTTGCCATCGCTCTAGAACTCCTCTCTAGGCCAGAGGTCCTCTTTTTAGATGAACCTTTCGGTGACTTAGATCCGATAACTCTTAGAAACTTGTCAAACGTTCTAAAGTTTGTCAACAATGAGTTTAATGTAACCATAGTCCTTGTGAGTCATCATGTGGATTTTGTTAAGGAAGTTGCCCATCGAGCAATACTCATGAGGGAAGGAGAAATAGTGGAAGAAGGAGACCCGATAAAACTTTGTGAACGCTTTATCGGGGAAAGCCAAGCTCAGTTTATTAACTAAACTTGTAGTTTAGTCAACTTCTAGGGTTTCGGGAGAATTGCGTTTTCCGAAATTCTGCAATTATTGGAACTATTTTTCAAAAGGGATTGATGAAATGGAGACCGCCTAATCTATTAGAGAGTAGTTATGGCTCTTTTAAAAACATCTCGTATATGTTGATGTGTTGTCGCCTTTAGTTCATCAAAAGCTTCTTTCATGTAGTAGTTACTTACTTATAGAAGAATGGCATTTCTCTTCAACTCAGTGCTTTCAGGTGTCTCAAGCAGTTCAATAACACAATACAAGTTGTCGTGTTCTTGTATTGTTTTAAATCTTCTAGTATTTTTTGCTCTGCCAACTTCTTTATTTGTTGAGCCCAGTGCAATCCCTTGGATTTTAGTTGGTGTTTTTCGAGGTCTTCTAATCCTCAAGCCCCTATTCCTTCTGCATCTAAAGTCATTTGGACACCTAATTTTTAGCAGAAGACTTACACTTTCTTTAGATAAGGATTTGCACATTTTGGGCATTCAGGCTCTCTTAAAGCCTCTTCGGGGTCTCCCATCCACGCACACCTGGGACATTGTAGCTTTCCGTCTCTCCTTTTTAGAATCCTGAAAGTCTTGATGTGACCTGTGAGGCAATCAGGGCAAACTGGAACAAAAGCGGCTTCTTTGTCGTCTCCCTTCCATCCGCAGGTGCATTCCAACAACAGGTTCTCCACCCTCTTACTTTTTACCAACAGGGCAAACTTCTGCGCAAATTTGACAATACGGAAAGTCTCCCTTTTCTCTTTGCCACTTCAGGTATTCTGTTATGAGTGGATATTTAGCGCTATACCTTGGGAGCACTATCAACGCTGTAGGTCTTGCATTTATCCAGTCACTAGGAGGAATTTCAATCTTAGAAAGACGAACTAATCCTTGAATTCCCCATAGATGTCTATTCAAGTCAAAATTGTAAGGGGGCGCCTTTTCTCTACTCAGGGCCTGAGGTGGACAGGCCTCCACGCATCGGAAGCACTTTCTGCAGGTTTCTTCATATATTTTTCCAGCCAACCGGGGACCATCCGGCTTTAGTGGGGCATTAGTGATTATGCTGGTTAATTCAATCCTTGGTCCCCACTCTGGAGTTAATAAGAAGTTGTTGGCACCTATGTCCCCCAGACCAGCTATCTGACCTACATACCTATGTGAAAGCATGCAGCTAACCCAACGTCTTTCATCTACAGAAATGTTGGGGTCGAGAGGCACGGCGCTGTAACCTTTCTTCTCCAAAAACTTAGTTAGGATCATGGATTTCTCGCGTAGCTCATCTTGCAATGTTTGTTTTACAGTGGCAAAGGTAGACAGGACTATGAATATGTCTTCTTTTGATTGTTCGAAAGCACCTTCTGGATACTTAATGCATAATGATATTATGGACTTAGCGTCCTTTAGGATTGAGAAAGGTGATGTGAAGAACATCGGGGTTTTATCTGCTCTTTCGGCCTCTGCAACACCAACTTTGTCAAGTCCTATGCTCAGTGCGTTTTGTTTAACTTCACTTGTTAATATTTCATCATATGTCAAAATTGTCACCTCAAAATCCAGTTGAAATCAAAGCCTTTTTCTCTGTTTCCACCATGATGTTTACAACATCTTCCGGGTCGCCAATAGTTTCTATTTTACCATTTCTCATGTAAGCAGCTCGATCGCACGCTATCCTGATGAAGTCAATATCATGGCTTATGATTAAATATGTTTGCCCTAAAGCGTCTCTCGCGTTTCTAATGCTCCTCGCAATCTCAACCCGCGTTATTGGATCCGCAGTGCCAGTCGGCTCATCCAACAGCACGATCTTAGGTTCCTTCATAAGAGAACGGGCGATACATACTCTATGTCTTTCTCCCTCACTAATCTGGTCTGGATATTTGTAAAGCAAGTATTCTATTTCTTTATCTGTAAAGTTTACCCCCCTCAAAACCTCGTAGGCCTTTTTGGTCTTTTGTTCTTCTGGCAAGGGTTCTTCCACAGCGCCAACAAGGTTCTCTAGAATTATTCTTCCGGCGTGCAACGTGTACTCTTGGTGTAGAATATCCATTTTTGATGCAATCATTCCTCTTTCATCAGGTCCAGGAATACTCATGTCAAACCATTCTTCTCCTCTCTTCACCAGTATTTTGCCAGTGGTTGTAGGCTTTATGCCCATCATCATGTGCGCCAACGTAGTCTTTCCGCTTCCACTAAGACCCACAATTCCGAATATTTCACCTTCATATATTTTAAGATCAACGCCGTCCACTGCCTTCACGAGACCTCTATCGAATGTGTAATACCATTTCTTTACACCCTCACACTCCATTATCGGGTTGGTTCCTCTATACCTTTCAACTTGCACTTTTTCCACTTTCTCCATAAAAGCATTGTAGACATCTTCGGATTTTCCCATCACAGTTAACTCTCCGTTTTCTAGTAGGGCAGCCTCTTCAGATAACGCTTTAATAGCTTCTGGCCAATGCGAGGTTATGACAAGAGTTATGTGATCCCTATTGACGGCTTCCCTAATCACTTCATGCACCACTTCGCTGGTGATCGGGTCCAAGGTGCCTGTGGGCTCGTCTGCAAGGAAAAGCAACGGATTCCTCGCTAAGCACATGGAAAATATGACTCTTTGCTTTTCGCCTCCGGAGAGGTCTCTTCCCAGATGAAGAAGCCGATGATCCAGCTTGACATGTGATATAAGCTCCGCAGCCCTCATGTCAATTTCCCCCTCGGGGTATCCGACGCTGATCAAAATTCTTCTGACGTTTTCTATGGCTGGAAATTCGCTGTATAGAGAGAAGCCTCGTTGAGGCATGATCGCGATCCTGTCATGTAGCGTCAAGGACAGTCTAGTTTGCTTCTTCAACTCCTCCCAGTAATCAACCTCTCTAAACTCCATCGTCGTGGAGCACTTGGGGCATGGTTCCTCCTTCTTGGAAGGATACTCGACCCAGTGACAGTTAGGGCAATATGAAAGCCTGAAGATAATTTGTCCGTATGTCGGTTCATATTCAAGGATTCCCCTAATTGACTGCATGATAATAGATTTCCCGTGACCGCTTTTGCCTAGTAGTCCAAAGGTTCCCCCTTCCCTAATTGTGAATGATATGTTTTTGATTATGGGGAGCCCTCTGACGAACTCTTTTGTCAAATTTTTAACTATAAGAAAATTGTCAGCCAGATTTACTCACCGAGTATTATTAGACCTTCACTATATAAATTATTTTTGAGAATTTAGAGAGGCTGAAAAGTTTGAGAGACTGCAAGTTTTTCCATTAGCCGCATCATGAGGATGTGAATACAAACCTAGTTGAAGATGAAGTGTAGACGCTGAACCAATTCTGAGGTCTGTTTAGGTCGTCGTGCCCGGCTCTATAAGTCTTAGAAGTTCATGATGCAACTTGTATTCTTCATGCTTTCTGTTATTAACGTTTATCATGCCAAAGCTCAACTTATCCGAGCCTTCCAAGATTTCTTATTGCCAGCTCAGATTCTGGCATAAATTCCTTTGTAATTTCAGCGTAAACATTAAATAATTTGAGAAATTATAATTTTTTGTTTTAGCGAGAAAGGGACGAGTATTGTCAAACCTGTCTTTAAAATATAAAGATACATTAGACCTATACGATGATCATTCCAATTGTATTGCAAAAGAAGTGCCGCTGCAAGCTCTCTCACCGTTATATAACCCCTATATGAGGGAGGTTTTAAATCTTTTCAAAAGAACAGCTTTTATTGACCTAGCCAAGCTGGAGCAATATGTAAAGTCTGGAAGAGCAGGCTGGGAAACAGTCGTTGGGCAAGATGAGATTCAAATGCCTTGGTACGGTAGGGACCTGCCTATGGTTGAGCGTTCAGAGGAAATAGCTGAGAGAATAAAAGAGAAAATCGCAAAATTCGATGACGGAGAGGAGGAGCTTGTGAAGCCTGTAGCAGGTGGCAAGCTAATCATTGTTAAGATACCGAGAAGAATGATGGAAGTTTCAGCCAGCCGCGACCCACCGCTCACATGGACGATGGTGGCTTTATGTCAAGCTATATCTGAAACTTTCAATTTGAATCCTGAAACTGACCCGGATGGCTGCAACATGGTGAGAGGAGCCATCTTTGGAAGGTACCCTCAATCCCCTGAGTTGCCTCCTGGTGGACCTGTTTTCGGACTTTTGAGGCAAAGCAACATCGTGGACGGTTTGGGGAGCGGGTTTAGAGGAATAATGGTGAATCACATTGTGGCCCTAGTTAATAAAAGAACTATGGACGGTGTTGCTTTAGCCACAATTTTGGAACAAGGTGCACAGTGGGAGATGGGTAACGTGTTGGGATGGTTTGAAAGATATAATCTCCTTGCGTCAGCCTACCAAGGCTTCAACGCAAACAATCTTGTTCTAGACCTCGTTCTGGAGAACAGGGAGGGAACTATAGGAGACGTTGCACGTAGCACGGTGAAAAGGGCTGTAGAGGACGGGGTCATAAAAGTCAAAAAAACTTTTCCATCGGGGTACAAGGTCTATAGTACGAGTGACTATCCTCTTTGGAACGCATATGGTTGCGCTGGAGTGCTAGCTGCGGTAATAGTTAACGTTGGAGCGAGTAGAGCTGCACAAAGTGTTTCAACCGTTACAGGTTATTTTGGCGACCACTTGATTTTTGAGACTGGGGGGTTACCTGACCCTGACACTGGCAGAATTGAAGGCACAGGCATAGGCTATGCGTTCTACACCCATTCCATATATGGCGGAGCGGGTCCTGGTGCGTATACTTTAGACCATGTTGTCGTAAGGAGTACCTCAGGTTTCTTAACTCCATGTGTCGTTGCAGGTATGTGTCTCGATTCTGGAACTCAACTTTTCTCTCCTGAAATGACCTCCAGTGCTTTGTTCAAGATAAGAGATCACATGCCGTTACTCAACGAGCCGTTGAAAAAAGTGGCTGAGGCAGCTGAAAAGGTTAAAGGAGAATTAACAAAGGCATAGTTTGAAGGTGATGCACGTGGCAAGTGAAAAGAGAGAGGAAAAAAGTGAATTCGAGCCTCAAATCTACCCTGGACAGGATGAGGTGTCAGAAAGAAGGAGAAAGCTTTGGGATAAGCGTCGACGCCTAACAAAGTATCGAGACGTACCAGACGATGACATAACCCGCCTTCTGGGTCATAGGCCGGTTGGAGCACTATATGTAAGTGTCCATCCACCTCTTGATGAACTTATAGAACCATACGACCCGATAAAAAGTCTAGTTGCTCCGACACCAGGGGCGAGAGCAGGGGATAGGATAAGATTTGCTCAGTTTTCAGATAGTTTTTGGCATCCTCCAATAACTCCCTATGCTAGGCAAAGACTCTATTTTAATAGACTCAGAGGTGTCGATGTTGTCACCTATAGCGGCAGAACAATGTTAGAGATGAGGGAGCGGGATTTAGAAACAGCTGTAAAGCCTCTAATCGAAACCGAAGTATTCAACCCAGCTAGAACAAGTTTGAAAGGAATAACTATTCACGGACACTCTTTAAGGCTTGATGAAGATGGCCTAATGTTCGACGCTAGGCGAAGATTCGTTTACGATAAAGAGACAGGCGAGGTAGTTTACATTAAGGATCAATTCGGCAAAGTTTTAGACAGGCCAGTGCCAGTCGGGCGCCCCCCCTCAGAAGAGGAATGTAGAAAACTGAGTATAACCTACAGTTGGGATACCCGACAATTTAAATCCAGAACCGAAGTAATAGAGCTAATCTCAAGAGTTGCAAATATGAGGGTATTGGCAGGATTCAATCCCGAATCAATCAACGAGGAGATTTAAACCTGAGGTTATGGCGCTCCCAAACTAACCAATATTATTAAAGCTCCCTTTGGATCGTATACATTTTTTCTTTATCTCGGAACACGTTAGTTTGCGATCCTGTAACCTGTACATTAAGTCCGAAGTTAAATGTAAGCTAACCAATTTTTATCTCCTGATTCCAAGTCCTTGCTTAGAGATAGATGAATTAACGACTTCTTTAAGTAAATATCTAGTTTCCAAAGCATGCCGCATTTACAACAACTATCTGTGGTGAAGATGAAAACCCGCCTGCTAGTTCTTCTAGACTTAGGTTAACAAACTTTTTTGCATGCCAATTTTTAATTAGTACAGCTATGACAAATAAAAGAATAACACCCGAAAAATGTACTAATTGCTTAACCTGTCAACTTATATGCTCTTATCTACATACACGCAGTTTTAACCCCTCAAAATTAAGGATTAAGATTAAAATAACGCTCTAAAATATGAATATTGCCGTTTCATGGCTTAAACTAACCCCTTTTCAGCCAAATAAAGCTTAAGAAAATTTTACGCCAAACCCCTGAAGGTGGAAACTTTAAATAAGAAAATGGGCAGCTCAGAACTTTGGAGAGTAGAGTGAATGGAGCTGAAACTTCTTCGAGTAGACCTTTCGACAGAAATCATCAAAGAAGAGAAAGTAGACGAAGCAACAACCAAGAAGTTTGTGGGAGGCCGTGGAGTCGGAGTAAAGATCCTTTTCGATGAACTTAAACCAGGAACAGACCCATTAGGTCCAGAAAACAAGCTGATCTTCATGACGGGTCCGGCTACAGGAACAGCATTTCCAGCGAGTGGAAGATTCCACGTAATTACCAAATCCCCCCTCACAGGCAGGATCGGGGATACAAACTGCGGTGGCAACTGGGGTCCAGAACTGAGATTCGCTGGCTTTGAGGGTATCATTTTTGAAGGAAAGGCGAAGGAACCTGTTTACCTTTGGGTTCACGAAGGCGAAGCCGAACTGCGAAGCGCTAGAAAATATTGGGGTAAGGGGGTCTGGGACACTGAAGATGGGATTTGTGAAGAACTCGGGGAACCCAAGGCAAAGATAGCGAGCATAGGGCCAGCAGGCGAGAACCTAGTTTTATCCGCAGCCATTATGAACGACAAACACAGAGCGGCTGGCAGAACGGCTGCAGGAGCTGTAATGGGTTCCAAAAACTTGAAAGCTATAGCAGTCCATGGAACAGCCAAACCCCCCGTGGCTGACCCAGAAGGATTACGAGAGACTGTAAAGAGAATTCTAGAAAAACTTAAAGAGAACATGGTCACTGGCGAATCGCTTCCAACCTATGGGACCTCTGCCCTAATTAATGTTATCAATGCATTTGGCATCTTTCCGACTCGTAACTTCCAAACTGGAGTATTCCCTACGGCTGAGAAGATAAGTGGTGAAACAATAAATTTCATGTTTTCCATAAATCTATTTTGAAATCTCCAATTAGCAAAAGCGGTGAACATGGATTGGTAAGTATGTACCACTCAAAACACGTACTCCGCTCCTAAAAACAAAAGGATAAAATAACGGTTATACCGACTATTTGGTTCTCTAGGGGTCTAGAATTGTTTGGTTACATGGGAAAGATTTTAAGAGTTGACTTGTCAAAATCAAAAATAACCAAAGAATTTCCTGATGAGAACACTCTTAAGATGTTTTTGGGCGGAAGCGGACTAGCAACCAAATATCTCTTTGATGAAGTTAAAAAGGGAACAGACCCCTTGGGCCCAGAAAACAAGCTAATATTCACGACTGGACCTTTAACTGGAACGCCGTCACCTACTACTGGAAGATATACGGTAGTCGCCAAATCTCCCCTTACTGGTTTTTGGGGGCAGGCAAACTCAGGTGGTTTTTGGGGAGCAACTTTCAAAAGGTCGGGTTTTGACGGAGTAATATTTGAAGGTATCTCACCGAAACCAGTCTACCTTGTTACCGATGACGGGAAGGCCGAGCTTAAAGATGCAAAAGACCTCTGGGGTAAGAACACTTCAGAAACTACAAGATTGATCAAAGAGGAGCTTGGAGAGAATTTCCGTGTCACTTGTATAGGCGTTGCTGGAGAGAATCTAGTCAAATACGCTGCTATCATAAATGACGCTGATAGACCAAACTGGGGCAGAGCGGCTGGAAGATGCGGAATGGGAACCGTAATGGGTTCGAAACGCTTGAAAGCTATCGCTTCAAGAGGGACAATAAAGATCGAAGTGGCAAAGGAAGATGCTTACAGGGAAGAGGCCAAAAAAAGATACAACTGGGTTAAGGAGGAAGTAGAGAAAACAGCCACTCTTTCATACTTCTTTAGGAGGTATGGAACGGCCGTTGCCCTTGATTTCGTGAACATTCGGGGTGGACTTGCAACCAGAAATTGGCAAACCGGCGTCTTTCAAGGTGCAGACAATATAAACGGACCTGCAATTGTAGAAAAGATTCTTACAGACAAAAAAGCTTGCTTTGCGTGTCCACTCTCTTGTGGAAGAATATCTGAAATTAAAACAGGACCATATGCAAGCAAAGGAGAAGGCCCGGAATGGCAAGCTCTTGCAGCTTTTGGTAGTAAGTGTGGAATCGACAATCTAGAAGCAATTACCTACGGGCAATTTCTATGCAATGAATATGGTCTCGATTTTATTTCTGCTGGAAATACAATAGCTTTTGCTATGGAATGCTATGAGAAAGGAGTATTGACCAAAAAAGACACCGACGGATTGGAGCTTAAATTTGCCGATTCTGATGTCATGATAGAACTTGTGCACAAAATAGCTAAAAGGGAAGGCGTTGGAAATCTACTAGCCGAAGGAACAAAGATCGTCTCAGAAAAACTGGATAAAGGAACCGAAAAATTTGCTATGCATGTTAAAGGTCTAGAGCTGCCAGGTTATGATCCCAGAGCTGCCAAGATAGCTGGGCTAGCCTATGCTACTGCAAATCGAGGAGGTTGCCACACGACGGCTTACATAGCAGTCTTGGTTTTTATTGGAATACCCTCCTTTCTTGAAGAAATCGATGTTGGAGATATACTTCAGGAAATTCCTGAAACTGCTAAGGTTGTCAAAGATCTGGAGGATGTGCTTGCCGTTTTTGATGCGATGGGGGGATGCAAATTTATGGGAATGGTTTCAACCACAGAGGACTGGGCAACTTTGATATCGAATCTTACCGGCTGGGAATTTACTACAAAGGACTTTAGAAGAACTGGTGAGAGAATTTACAATCTTGAAAGAGCCTTTAACATAAGAGAGGGATTAACTAGAGCCGATGATACTCTTCCAAAGCGTTTACTAGAGGAACCAATGCCCGAAGGCCCAGCTGAAGGACAGGTAGTAAATCTAAATCCACTCTTGGATGCTTATTACGAGTTTCGTGGATGGGACAAGAAAACTGGCAAACCAACTCCTGAGAAGCTTAAAGAACTTGGACTAGATGAGGTAATTAAAGAGATTTACTAGCGATAAAACCTAAACCCAAACACCTGATTATTCCTTGCCCGAAATAAAAGAAAACTTAAGAATAGCTAAGATGAAGGAAAAGGGAGAAATAAGTGGTTAAACTAGTTTTCTAAACTGCTAGAAGTCCACTTTCTCCCCCTTGAACGCACAAACAACCAACACCCTAGCTTATACACAAAAGGTTATTGTTTGAAGTTGGCATTTAAGCCTTAAGTATAAAGTTCGGAGGTTTTAACCATGGAAAATATGCACACCTAGACAATAGCGAAAACCGTTTTAGTTAAGAATAAGCCCTGCTGGGGTTGCACCATAGCCTGTGGACGAGTTAGCCGCGTGGTCAAGCCGCCTTATCAAGTTGAGGGCGAAGGTCCTGAGTACGAAACCGACTGGTCCCTGGGAGCTCAATGCGGTATCGACGATCTGGACGCCATAACTAAAGCTCACAATATTTGCGATGAAATGGGCATTGATCCAATATCCTTTGGAAACACCGTAGGTTGTGCAATGGAACTTTATGAGAAGGGAAAAATACCCAAGGAAAAACTCTACGGACTTGAATTAAAGTTTGGTAATTCTCAAGCAATAGTGGAACTGGCTTGGAGAACTGCCTACCGCATTGGTTTTGGCAACGACATAGCGTTAGGGGCTAAACGTTTAGCAGAGAAGTATGGAGCTCCTGAGATCGCCATGCACGTTAAAGGCTTGGAACTCCCTGCCTACGACCCACGAGGCGCCAAGGGGTACGGTTTGGCGTATGCCACATCTAACCGTGGAGGATGTCACCTAAGAGCCTACATGATCGCCCCAGAAATTCTAGGTATTCCAGAGAAGCTCGACCCGCTCAAGACAGAAGGGAAGGCATCATGGGTTAAAACGCTCCAAGACGTCTGCTCAATATGCGACTCGCTTGTTCGTATGCAAATTCTTGGCCTTTGCGCTAGGGGCTGAAGACCTCATCAATCCCATTACGGGATGGAATTGGTCCACAGACGACCTCTTAAAGACCGGTGACCGCATCTACACGCTTGAGCGCATGTTCATCAACCGAGAGGGCTTCGACCGAAAAGACGACACACTCCCACTGAGGTTACTGAAGGAACCCATGCCTGAAGGTCCCGTCAAAGGGCATGTTGTTGAGCTAGAAAAGATGCTTGATGAATACTACGAGGCCAGAGGCTGGAAAAACGGCAAGCCCACAAAAGAGAAACTAGAGGAGCTAGAGTTAACTTAATCTTCTTTTCTTTCCTCCTTTTTTGGTGACTCGAAATGCCTAAAGTTACTGTTCGGGCGTTTGCCACCTTGAACGGACTTCTCGGATCAAAAACCATGGATGTTTTCACCCTTGGCTCAACAATTAGGGAGCTGATAGACCTTATTGCGACAGAGTATAACCCACAATTCAAGGATCGGTTAATTGACCCAAAAAAAGGCGAGGTTCATAAATTCTACAGAATACTCATTAACGGTCGGGATATTGATTTTCTGGATATATTGGAAACAAAAATGAAAGAGGGCAACATTTATTAGCCATGAATTGGCTAAAGGGAGAGGAATTGAAGGTTTTTCATGCTCCTTTTAAGGGCGCGAAGCGTCATGTACGTTTAGTCGAAAGTGAAAATCTTTCTGAATTATAGCCTAATTAATTGGATGAGGAAGAAACTTTAAATTAATCGAATGTGTTTGGTGCTAGCAATTCCTAGAAGCAAATTATCCATGGGAAAAATTGCCCGTAGAGTTCGGGAGAGGCAGCCTCAACTCTTCATATAATACTTTTGAAAAGTCTTTTCCACCAAGAATACCCATAGCATCTGCACGACAGCGTTGGCAGTGCCTAAATACTGGCATAATGCGTTCCACTTGTTCTCGGGTTTGCTTTAGTCGTTCGCATGTTGGTGGAGGTATATGGCTTAGCTTGTGTTGAGGTATTAATGGAATGATGTTGATTATCGAAGCTCCCGCCTCTTGGACAGCTTTAGCTGTAGCCTCTATGTGATTTTGATTTATGCTAGGTATGAGGACGGTGTTCACTTTTACTGCCAAACCATTCTTAACCGCTTCTTCGATTCCAGATAATTGCGCCTGTATAAGGTGATTCGAAGCTTCTACCCCATGCAATAACTTGCCGTTAACTCGAACATGCGAATATATTTTGGCAGCTATCCTCGGATTCACAGCATGGACGCTCACAGTTACACTTTTCACATTCAAATCAGCAAATTTCTTTGCTTCTTCTTCCAATTTTAATCCATTTGTACTGAAACATTTAATGAGATGAGGATAATGTTGATCTACCAAGGTGAAGGTTTCAAGCGCGTGGTTAGTAGCGAGGGGGTCTCCGGGCCCAGCAACCCCAACCACAGCAATTTCAGGACATATTTCAATTGCTTTTCGAAGAATAAATAGGGCTTCCCTTGGACTTAGAATGGAACAAGCGACCCCAGGCCGAAACTCAGTCTTATTAAAAGACAGAACGCAAAAATTGCATTGGATATTGCATTCTGGGGAGATGGGCAAATGGACACGCCCAATTTTATGGAGCTGAATAGTTTTGTTAAAGCATGGATGAACCCGAGTAATATGAGAGAAATTTATTTCGGCAATATCACGAATTTTGTTTCTCCAAACAAACTTATTTCCCCTATATTCTTCCTCAGTTCTGGGATGATTATCCTCCACCCGCAACCTGAACCATTCCTAAACAAATTGATTAGGTTTCTCTCTGGGATATATTCATGTACATGATTGAGAACAGATAAGAACAGATATAATAACTTAGCTGATGTATTTAAGAATTGGCTATAACCAAGCGCCAACCAAATTATGTAATGAAAGCTTGAGAAGAAACTGCTTCCTTAAAATATGCGCGCAATCTGTGTTATATCTCAGGTATCTGAGTTCTTAGCACGTCTATTATCTCTTCCCTATACTTTATGAAATCCGAGCTGAGCTTATTTCTTGGTCTTTTCAGGTCGATTAGAATGGTCCTTGCAACCTTGGCCGGCCTTTTGGATAAAACTATCACCCTATCAGCTAAATAAACTGCTTCTTCAACGTTGTGCGTCACAAACAGCACAGTTTTCCTGAGTTTTGACCATATCTCTAACAATTTTATGTGGAGTATCCACCTGGTTTGGGCATCTAGGCTAGCGAATGGTTCATCCATCAACAGCATATCTGGGTCTACCGCTAAGGCTCGAGCTATGGCTACCCTTTGCTTCATGCCTGTTGAGATTTGGTGAGGGAAATAGTTTTCAAATCCTCTTAAACCTACGAGGTCGATAGTTTCTCTAACTCTCTTGTCAATTTCTTCTTCAGAGATGTTTAATTTGAGGACTTTCTTCTTAATTTCCAGGCTCAATTTCACATTGTCCAAAAGGGTTCTCCATGGGAGACAAGAAGGTTCTTGGAAGACGAAGGAGATGTTGTGCTTTCGCGGATCGAT